>NZ_CP026309.1:2428893-2732504 GCF_002906575.1 Salinigranum rubrum | reverse complement strand
GGCGCCATAGGGCTCGGCGTTGCAGCGACGAGTATTCGAGCGGCTAAAGAGCAGTTGTTGAGGGTCAGGAAGAGCAGTGATGCGAGACCAGTTCCGCTTTCTAATATATCCGCCCCGTACGCGATGCTCGGTGTACTGGCCTTCGGTCTTACTGGATCCTCGGTAATACTCACGTTCGGAATGGGATTCGATCGGATCTTCCAGCTGATGTTGGTTTTCCTCTCGCCGTTCTTCGTCGTAGGTGTGAAACTCTTGATTGACACCGTGGCCTACCTGACGTCCGTGAGGCCTGGCCGGATCAAGAGCGCTCTCGCTGTTTCCACGGCGTTGTATCTCGGTCTGTATCTCACGGTGAGTTCCGGAGCCGCGTTCGTAATCGTGGGTGAACCTGCTCCCCCATACAGTATCAACATCACCGAGGAAAATCAAGAGTGGCGTGTTTACTCCGACTCCGAGACTAAATCACTCGATTGGGTCGATCGGTACGCGGGCGAGGGTGGCCCTGCGGTGTACAATCCGGGAGGCCATCTGGGTACCAGGGAAGGCGTGTTACTCACGGGCAGATTCCCACCTTCCGAAATCGACTCGCTCTCACGGTACGGCCCTCCTCCAGGGTCGCTGCTGTTGATCTCTCAGCAGCATAACGCGACGTCAAGTCCAAGTGTCGAGTCCCGGGTCTCAAGGGTTTTCGTCTCGGATGAGACGAGTCTGTTTTGGGCTTCGTCGTAATCGTCCATGACGATCCGACAAAAAATCAGCGGGTCGATTTTTGAACAGGCTTCTATCTCCTTTACCGGGCGGATTCTCGGTCGCACTGCCGATTACGGGTTGACCGCTTTCCTCGCGGCCGTTCTGGGTCCAGAGTCGCTTGGCGAGTTTGCCTTCGTACTGATCCTCTTGCGGTTCGCGTCTCTCATCGGCCGATTGGGAATGGGAACCGTCGGCCAACGCTACGTTACTATCCTCGATGGTGATGATCTGGGCGAATACGTGGCGCTTTCCATCTGTATTCCGTTAGTTATCGGGACTGTAACTGGAATAGCGGTGTTCTTCTTGCTGGTTTACTCAGGCAGACCGCTTGGAGAGAATCCAGCAATCGTGTTGGTCCTTGTGACACCGTTGCTGGCACTCTCTGAAACATTGAGTGGTATCGCGGAGGGGTTGAAGCGAGTAGAAATCAGCGTTTACGTTCGGGAAGTAGGAATATATATCCTCGGACTGGTCTTCGTAGCGATTGCGGTGTGGCTAGATGGGGGACTGATGGGTGTAGCGATTGCTTACGGCGTGGCGATTTCGATGAGCAACATAATCGGTATCTATCTGTTGTCGTCTTACCTTCCGTTTCCTCGCGTACCCGCTCTGGACTCGTCACGCGAACTGATCAAGTATGGAATCTATGCAGGGACGGAGAAAGTGGCGAACAAACTCACGGGGTGGACGGATATTCTCATGTTGGGTGCGCTCGTAACCTCCGCGTCCGTGGGGTTGTACCAGCTGTCGTTCCAAACTGCCGCGTTGTTGTCCTTCGCAATCGTTTCCGTCAACTCGATCTTCCCCTCCGTGGCATCGGGCATGTTCAACGACGGAAGGGTCGACCACCTCGAGTCGCTTTACCAGACGACTACGAAATGGATTTTCTATTTGACGTTGCTGGGAGGGGTATGGCTGATTTCGTGGAGTCCGGTCATTCTGGGCGTTTTCGGGGCAGAGTTCGTCGACGCTCGAATCCCGTTTGTCATCATCGTAGTCGGACAACTCATTGGTGCCTTGGTCGGTCCTGCCGGGTACTTGCTTCTGATGACTGATCACGAGCGACTACAGGCCACAAACGCGATCACTGCTGCCGTCATCAACGTGGTGCTGAATTACGTTCTGATACTGGAGTACGGCATCGTAGGGGCCGCGGTGGCGACGACGATCTCAATCTCTCTTCTGAACCTCGTGAGGCTCATTGAGGTAAAATATGTGTTAGGGTTCTGGCCGTACTCGAAGTCCTACATCGGTCTGCTGCCCGCACTGTTCTTGGGCGGATTGATATCTTCGGGGAGTACGCTGGTGCTACCAAACACTGTTCCGTTTGCCCTCATTAGCGGGGTCGCTGCAGTGTCAGTATTTCTTTTACTAGCGTTGAATAGAGTCACCGCGAACGATCTGTTCTTGATCGAATCCCTCCGGTAGGGAGACGAACGGTCCATAGATGTCGATTTGATTACTTGTATCCGAGTTCTTTGAGCCGCGCCTCGACCGCGGCATCAACCTCTACTTCTTGGGGTGGACCTTGTCTCGCACGCTTGTACGCGTCGTGAATCGAATCGGAGAACAGCTCTGCACCCCAGTCACAACGGTGGTCTTCGTCCAGAGTCCACACCACCTTCTCATCTCCACGCCAGGCTGCCCTCAGGGGTCGATCCCAGTGTATCATCTCTTCTGGGGGGTCGGACCCGGCGGCCATACCCAGTGTTTCGGCGCCCACTACATCCCGACCGATCTCTGGAACACTACCTCTCCTAAGCGAGCAGACGAGATCTCCTAAATCTAGATGACTTACCAAAGTCGGCTCCGTTCCTACTGACGCTGGACCGTTTAACACGTCCAGAGGGACGTGGCAAACTCCCTCGGAAAGACTGCTGGTGTGCCCCCACAGATTGTCCTCTTCCTCGTATCCCATATTCTCACCGTGATCTGCGGTAATGATGAAAACCGTGTCTTCGAGTACTTCAGCCAGTTCGCGGATCTTTCGGGTCGTGTAGTCTATCGTCGCTTCGTGATACTGTCTGTACAGTTTCTCGTCCTCTGGATCACACGAGCCACTGCTTAATTCCCATCGGTCGAGGCCTCTCGAAGACCAACTCACATCGTCCACAAAGGCCGAATTCAGTCCCCGAAAATAGCTATACGGGACGTGAGTCTCCATGAGGTTTAAAAATCCAAAGACGGGCTCGTCCGAACTCTGGAGGTATCTCTTTATCATGCGTAGTGATGATGACGTACCGTGGTCGATCGGCTCGGGGAATCTCGTGTCCATCAAGGACTTTTTCAGTTGAACGGAGGCGCCGTTCACCATACTTTTTAGAGGGTGGTCGCTTTTGATGCTCTCCCGTATAAATTCGAGATACAGCCCCATCCCGTCAGCAGTTGAGTTCCTGAACACGGACGTCGCATCAATGCCGTCCGGGAACGGCTGATACCGCGGGACATCCACGAAGTCGTCAAAGATTCTGTCGAAGCCGTACGCAGAGCTAGCGTACACGTTGCTACTGATACCAACCGTTTTACCCTCCCATCTGTCGCAGATCGTAGTGAACGCTGAGAGGTCCATGTTCTTGTTGTAGGCATGGACTCCATGTTCACTCGGCAGTCGTCCCGTGAACATACTCGCATGACTGGGGACACTCCAGCAGGAAGCGGACCGAGCTTGCTGGAACCGAATATCGGCGACCTCTCTGGTTTTCGCAACTCGGTCGTATACGTCCTTTCTTGCACTATCTAATACTATCAGGACAACATCGTTTGCTTCTGTCATTATTTTTCTGTTTTATTGATCATCGACTACGGATCACGACTGTACGAGCATCGTAGATTCGTTCAATACATCCAAATACGTCGACAACACTTCGTCGCAACGTGTTTCCCAACTGTGCTCCCGTACGACGTACTCTCTAGCAGACTCGGCGATCCGCTTTCTCGACCCGTCGTCAGACAAGAGGTCAACAATCGCCTCACTCAGCTCCGCAGGATTCTTCGGTGGCACGAGCACTCCGGTTTCACCGTGAGTGACAATCTCCGGAACACCTGCGACCGGAGTCACGACTGCGGGTAGACCACTAGCCATTGCCTCTAACACCGTCAATGGCATCCCCTCGGATAGAGATGGCCGACAAAACACGTCCGCTGACCGCATCGCTTCAGCCACACTTTGGACATACCCTACGAATCTGACCGACTCTTGTATTCCGAGCTCCTCAGTGCGGGCCTTCAATGTATTCTCCATCGGCCCCGTTCCTACTATTTTCAGGTCAGCGTCGGGTACAGACCGAAGTACCATCGGCATAGCGTCTATCAGTGTCTGAGGCCCCTTATTTTGAACCAGTCTGCCGACAAATAGAATACTATTGCTGCCGGTTCTCTCCGGGTTCGGATGGAACCTCTCTGTATCGACCCCGTTCGGGATGACGTTAGTCCGTTCAGGAACTCCACCGAGGGAGTACGAATACTCTGCAACAGCTTCACTGACCGCGATGATACGATCGCTCCGTCGAATCATTATCCGTCCGACCGTCTGTTCGAACAGTCGGGCGATGTACCCCGATAGACCCGTGATATTACTAATGTCGCCCAGATGAAGGGTCGTCACGGTGGGAACTGCAGACCTCAGTGTTGCTTGTGCGACGGTTGACGATACTGTGGTGAAGAAGAACCTGTTATGCAAATGAATAACATCAGGGTCAAAACGTTTGATCAACTGTCGAAGGTAAAACGGTGCTTCTATCGAAAATTGACTCTGTAGTCCGATTTTCTCTGTCAGGCTGATCGATTTAGACGTGTATACACTGACGTTATCGATGTCTTGGATTTCGCTGTCCTCGTTATCGACCAATGAAAACACTGCAACATTGACCCCCTTGCTCGCCAATCGAACGGCGAGGTTTTCGACTACAACCTCGACCCCTCCACCCTCCGGTGGCAGATAATCAGTACAGATGAGTACCCGCAAACCGGAGACTTCCTCTCCTGTTAGCGCTGCATCAGATTTGTCTCCGTGGTCCGAATCCGTGTTATACATGCGATTCATACATATTCATGTGTTCTTTTGCGACGTTCGACCACGACAGCTTCTCACTCATTCGCTTCGATGACTGTTTCATCTCATTCCTGTCTTCGTTACTCAGAACTTCGTGGATTGCTTCAGCTAAGCGTTCGGGGTCCTCCGGGGGTACTATCCGTCCGCTGCCGGATTCTTCTACCAGCTCCGGGAACTCACCGATGTTCGTTGCTACGACAGGCTTTCCGAAGGAAAATGCGATAGTTAGTGTTCCACTATGGCCGGCTTGAACCTTCTGAGGGATTGCTACCACAGTGGCTCGAGAGAACAGTTCAGCGACCTCTTCGTCGGGAATGTAATAATTATATACTTCGAATATTTGTTCGTATTCTTTGATTAATTCCAATAATTCCTCGGATATTTCCCCGCTTCCGGCGATTACGATTCTGAGATCCGGGAGGTCAGTCTCCGCCAGAAGCGGCGCTGCCCGTATCAGAGTGTCAAATCCTTTACTGGGAACCAGTCGTCCAAAGAGGAGTACAGTGTTCCGTTCCTCGTAACACTGGGCATCGTACGAAGAGAAGATCTCATAAGCGCCATGAGGGATTCTACTCGTGGGGACGCCGGAGCGTGTCTGTAAGATTTCCTTACTTGACTCCGTGTGGACGATATACCTTTCTACCCGCGGTCTTGGTAGAGCCGTGTTGAGAACCTTTTCGAGAGTTACGGCCGTCGCACTCATCAGTGATTCGTCTTCGCTCAAATCGTCTCCCCTGGACATCAAGCCACCCGACCGGACTGCATGATGTGTAACTACGATTGGGTACTTTTCATCCATTGAGTACCACTTCAGATAGAACGCAACGTGAGGGAGAAGGTTATCAGTAACGTGAATAATATCTGGATTAAAATCATCAATTAATGAGATGTTACGATACGATACGACGCTTCTGAAGTTCTTTATCGGTTGCAGCCCTTTCTCATTCAGAGCGACGTGTGAGAGACCGTCCGGTCTGAATACATCACGCTGTGTAACTTCATCGGAGAAGATTTCGTCCGCGGAAGTCGTAACCGGTTTGAACACATGGACATCCGTACTCTCACTTTCGACGTGGTTTGCCAGTTCCGCCGTGTATTGTGGGAGACCTCCAGTGGTTCTCGATAAGAGGTACGCGATTTTCATCGGTTTATATTTAAACGAGCAGTCTTTTATCCGCAGATTGCTCTTGGATTATGTCTTGTAGTCTCAATACCTCGCTTTCGTGCTGTCGCTGTAACTGCACCAACCGGCGGAACTGGACGACTCCGTTCTTGTACTCGTCGGATATATTCTCCAATTCTTTCGGATCCTCGGTGAGATCGTAGAGTTCCTCCTTGGTGTTGGCGTTTTCGATCACCGAATGGAATTTCAGTTGGCCCTTCCTTATAGACCTCACTTGTCGGTCTCGAACCCCATCGTACTCCGAGAGGAAAATACTCCCCTTGGATGGGTATGTTTCGGGTGTGAACGCCCCGGCAGAGATGTCATTTATCATTTTTCTAAGCTGGAGCAAGCTGATCGGTGATTCAATCGTGGAATCAGGTATGTTCTTTCCCGAAACTACGAGTGGAACGTGAACGTTCTCCTGATACAACGACGGATAAAAATGACCGTAGAAGCCGTGTTCCGCAAGGGCTTCTCCGTGATCAGCATGGATGACGTACGTCGGCTCGTGAGGTTCCAATCTCCTTTTCAGTTCTGAGAGAAACTGGTCCGCAAATTTGATGCTATCATCGTATATGTCCCGAATGCATTGCATCGTTTCGTCTGAAACTTCGATATCATAATTGTCGAGAATTCTGTAGCAAATGTAGTTATAATAATACATCTCGAGAAGATTGCTGAACTTGCGGTGGTTCTTTGGCGTCAAATAGGGGTAATGCGTGTCCATTGAAAATACCCAGAGAAAGAACGGCTCTCTACTCTCGTTCACCCATGTTTCGATTCGGTCTATGTACGACTCCCACGTCCGAAACGCCTCTTCCCTCTGGACGAAGTTTCTAATATTTCGGAGCGTAGTGTACAGATCGGATTCGGAAATGTGTTTGTCGAAGAGGCTCTGATACGATTCATTGGTGAACATGAAGTCATTAAATGAATCAAACCCATAGTCGAATCCGTAATATCTTGAGGCATAAGCGTTTGGACAGAATGCCCCGGTTCTATATCCACTACTCTTGAGATCCGACGCTATAGTCTCGTGCTTCTGAAGATGTGCACGGGAGTGTTTCGGATTCTTGACTGGCCCGTCGTAGATCATCTGCTCGCCGGTAAAGATACCCGACATTGACGGGTTCGTCCGTGAAGCGGGCGACATCGCATCGGTGTATCCGCAACCTTCGCTGAAAAACTGATCCAAGTTAGGGGTGGTATTCCTCTCATACCCCATGTGTCCGCAGTGATCTGCACGAAGACTGTCGAACGTGATCAAAACAATATTTTCTTTCATGAGTACTGAGTGTTAACTATCAATATATCCTAAGGACTCGAGACGCGATTCGACCTCCTCTTTATCAATGCGCTCCCGAGTATCGGCGCCGTCGTCCTGTTCCAACGCCGAGAAAATTACTTCAGCTAATATGAATTCTACGTACTCGTCTACTCCATCGAACCTATTCTGTGCTATTCTATCTTCGATTTTTTCATAAATAGAGTCGTCTATTTCTACCGTTTTCATTTACGATTTGTGCATTGACGGACTGGTATAAATTAGTTCGGATAACACACCTGACTCGTCACGTTTCGAGAAGCCGCCCATCCGGAAGTCACCACAAATAAACAGATGAATTTCTGCCCTCAAAACTAGAACGAGGCCGGTGCTGATAGGACTGTGGGGTGACCGCTACCTCCGAAGGGGTCACCTCTCTCAAATCAGGGTATATCGACCATCCGTGTTCGGTTAAGACGAGAGACCGAGAGACTTTGCTCTGGTGACGAAGCTATCGATGTAGACTGCGTGGGGGTGTGCTGAAGGAACTCTCACCGGACCTCATACAACGGCGATTCACGTCGCGTTTCCAGCCAAACTTATCGTAAGACATCGCGCTCGCGCGCGATGTAGTCCAACGCAACCGAGAGGTTTACATCACGACACTCGTTTGGACGCTTATCATGGGCCTCGCCGTTGAAGGCGAAGCCTGCACTATTGCCGTGTTTTAGCGCGCTTACTCTGCAACAACCAACCAGACACTCTCCCGTTCCAGCCTCTATGACCGGCTCACACCAGCTCATGCTGCATTGCTGAACGACTTCCTCAAACACGCTCTCAACGAGGTCGCGGTCCCCCACATGATAGCTTCACCGATTGAGTTGTTCCGTGAGGTGCTGATCGCCGATGCAACCGTCTTCAGGTTGCATCGGCTCCTCAGCGAGTTGTGAGCAAGCTCACCACCCGACTCGCCGAGCGGCAGTCGGGTCACAAAGAGCGCGGATGAGCGCTGTCACGACGACCCATCCACTAATCGACCCACCATCAGACGGACAGCCGCCACGCCTTGGCCGTCCTCTTCTCGATGGCCTCTCAAAACACCGAGGAAACGCCGTAGGTTTCTCCCGGTCTATTCGTCACCCCCCGTGGTGAACTCGCTCACGTCCACCGATTCATGTTGAACTACCTCACAGTCGACCAGCAACGCCTTCGACTTCCGTCGTGACCCCTTCGCCGTCTGGACGACCTCGGACTCGCGCACCCGACAGCCGGTGACGGACTCACCCATCGCCTCAACCAACTCATACGCGTAGCGTCGAGACACCCCGGTACACCCACGGATCTCCTCGGGCGTGACCGTCACCTTCGAGCCGTCGCCGCGCTTGTTGAACGCGAACGCCAGCACGGCCGCGAACTTCTCCTCCTTAGAAGTTCTTCCCGTGCCGATATCCCCGAGCGCAGCCACCCGATTCGAGAGCTCATTAACATCCTCTCGAAGCGCTCGCCGATGCTGCGCTGAGCGACGCGCTGCGGCCGGGAGTCCGTTGAGCTCTGAGATGTCCTCGTCGACGAGTGCACGCACTGCCCCGATGACGAGCGGGAGATCGTGGTTGACCAGCGGCCGGAGTTCCGACTCCAGCGCAGACACTTGTCGCTCAAGCACGGTCACGCGGTCCGCGAGAGATTCATCTGAGTCGTCGGTCACGGCGCCGACCCTCGCGTCGGTGGTGAGAACGACCGTCGCGTCGGCGTGGACACACAGAGACTGTGACGCCGTTCCCATGGGAGCGACACGACTGCCAACTGGGCGCCGACGAGGACTTCAGTCGTCCCGAGCGTCGGATTCCGGATCCCTGGCGGCGCACACGCCTCACAGTAACACCCCGCGAGGGACCATCGGGGTGCCTCTGCGGCCCGGTACGCGTACACGAACACGTCTGCTCCCTCACCCATACTGGTCCCACACGTGTCACAGAGTGCTTCGAGGGTCGCCAATCCGAGTGGGAGCCCAGTGAGTATCTGCTCGGGTGTCGTCAACACTTGCAGGCAGTCCAGGTCGTACTCGTCCGGTCGGTCCCACGGGTGGACGGAGTCGTCGCTGACCGTCATCACACCGTCCTCTTAGGAGTCTCCTTCGCCCCGACCTCGAAACACGCGAAGCAGGGGAACGGTTCAGTCTCGGTACCCTCACACCATGACTCGTCACAGGCGGTCTGGTCGTCAATATCCTTTTCAGGACGTGCAGTTGTAGTTGTCATTGCTTCTCTTCAGGGGAAGCGCGGGCGGTGTCTCCAGCACCGTCCATTCCGTTATCCCGCGCTTCATTCGTAGTACGATTTCCGAGCCCATGAAGTTTACTGACGTAAGTTTACTACGTCAACTAAGTGCACTCAAGTATATCCCTGACATATCGGAAATCGAATGAGCGATATCCGACTCAACGACACTGATATTACTCTCATTGAACGTTTGAGCCAGGGTCGGAATGTGCCTGCGAACCTTGCTGAGGAAATCGGTGTATCACGGCAGTATGTCCAGCAGCGTCTGAAGAGGATGGAAGAACACGAAGTCGTCCGGAATATCGGTCGAGGTGTCTACGAACTCGTCGAAGACCCTCGCGACGACTGACCCGATTCAGAACAGAATCGTCTCAACCGCTCCCTCCTCTCCAACGAGCGCCCGATACCACGCCTTGAGGGTCGTCCTCTCCCTGAATCCGCACACTCGACGCCCTCACCTCGGGCTTTCTTCGGATTCTTCTGGCAACTCGAACCGCTTGATCACCTCCGCCGCCAGCGAGTCCGCCTCGGCCGCGAGCGTCTCCCGAGTGAGGTCCTCATCGGCACCGTGTTCACGATACCGCTCGATGGACACGTCGACGTCCCCGAGCACCCGCTCACAGAGCGCCTCATCGACCGGCTTCCCTACCGAGCCGAGGCCGGCCTCGGCCACGTGGGTGAGCGCCAACAACTCCGCGAGCGATATCCCGAGGTGATCGGTCGCGACGCGTCGCCACACGCAGAGCCACCCGTACAACGCGAGGCGTGTGCGGACCACCGCGCGGTCACACGCTGTCACCTCCGTCGCGTCGCCGGCCCACACAGCGTCACCGACCACCTGTTCGATCACCTCGTCGACCCACCCCACACGCTCTCTGTCTACCCTGTCGTCGTACACCCTCCGAACGACGGTCTCGAGTGTTTTCCCCTGCCCACCCTCCCTATCCGACTCCGAACGCCCGCGGATCGATCCTCCCAACAGCACAGCCATCACCGCCGCCTCACGCTGTGACTCAGCGAGCGTCACCGCCTGACACCCGTGTGCCAACTGCGCGTTCGCGACCACCGACAGCGTCGACAGCATCCCCACCCGTTGGGCATACTCGAACTGGGCCATCTCGTACCGTTCCCACGGCGTCGTCCGCTCCAGTAACCCCACCCACTCGTCAATTCAACGTCGCGTCGAGAAACAGCTCGTACGTCTCGGCAAGCTCGTACTTGCCCTCCGTCTTGAGGACGTCCACCACCAGCTGCAACCGGGACACACGAAAGAGACCGCGGTCGTCCTGTTGGAGCGCATTGGCCGCCGCTTCCACCGGGCGGACCGGTTGGGGCAAGCCTTCAGTCGCCGGCGAGTAATCGAGCAGCCGCAGGTCGGTTGCATCGATGGTGAAACCGTACACCGAGTCATGAAGCGCGATCTCCACGAGTGCCTCCTCGTAGCCTTCGGTCGTCTCGTCGAGTTCGGTGCGCTCACAGTCGGAACACATGAGATGTGCAGGTGAACCCTGTGGAGTCGATTCTGTACGTGGGACACACACCTCCTTCGCGAGTGTAACTAGTGGCACCTGCTGCCCGTAAGCGAGCCTATGGAACGTTCGCATGAGCACGAGCGCATCGCCAGCTCTCCACAACGCGCAGGAGTCCCGAAGATGGGATGCCATCGATCTTGGCCATCCCAATGAATGAACCGTATTCTACACTCGCGACGGTGGTGTGTGAGTGGTGTGAGTACTGTTTTCTTTTCGACCGATACACTCGTGATGGGAGTGTGTCCACCTGCACTCAGTTCTTGTTCCGACCAATACACTCGCGACGGTGGTGTGTGAGTGCCTTACTCTTCGTCCACACATTCGCTGATACACCCGCGAGAGTGGTGTGTCCCAGCGAGTCGGGAGCAGCGTGTCGAATCGGCGACCGGGAGGGCAACGACGAACTCGACAGTGCCACACGTACCGAATGCAATCTGAGACGCAATCTCCAAGGGCGACGAGGGAATTCTCTTTCGCCTCAATCTCACGGCGAGTCCGCAGATGCCGTCGCACACCAACGGCATCCCATCATGTTAACCAACACTGGCCGGTCGTGTTGGTTACTATTTCGGGGACGGATGGAACTGAGCCCTCCCATACGCGATATAAGGTACCACACAGTCGCTGTATCGGCCTTCTGAATGCCAAGAGAGCGCTCGGGCTTCCGAGTGAATCAGAGTATCCAACATCAACACCATCCGAGTGACACGTCCCGAATACGCATCGTTGAACTCGGGTTCTCGGCGCGCCAGCTCCTCGGCACCGTATTCGAGGACGTCGTGTCCCATTGCGGTCAGTCGGTAACACGTCTAGAGGCCTTGGCTGTCGACGGTCCGTCGCTGGCGTGGCCGTGTCGCTCAGATGAGCACCTACTGCTTCAGTCACCGACCGGAACAGCAAGTCCCACCGATTGCACGACGCGGCGAAGCGAGGATAGCTCCGACGACAGTCGCGCCGCACACGACACTTCGACGGTAGCTCGACGCCGATCACTACGAGAGTGATATGATAGCTGTTAACATAATTGTTTTAGCGTTCCACTGAATCGGTCCATCCGTATCGATGAGATCGCGTCAGCAGGCGCCCAGGCGACCCGGCATTGAAGCAGCACGAACGGCACGGCAGGGCCGTGTGACGTGGACCGACGAGCGTGAGTATGGGCGTGGCCTGATAAGTGAGGGTAGGCTCCGCATATGAGTTCGTCGGCTGCAGTCGAGATCGATGGCCTCCGCAAGGAGTTCGGTGACGTAACCGCCCTGAACGGGGTGTCGTTCGACGTTCGGGACGGAGAGTTCTTCACGCTCGTCGGTCCCTCCGGGTGCGGGAAGACCACCCTGCTGCGGATCCTCGCGGGGCTCGAACGAGAGACCGAGGGGACGGTCTACATCAACGGCCAGGACATGACGGGGACGCCGGCGGAGAACCGGCCCACGAGTATGGTGTTCCAGAACCTCGCCCTGTTCCCGTACAAGAGCGTCTACGCCAACCTCGCCTTTGGACTGAAGATGGACGGCGTCCCGAAGGCCGAACGGCGCGAGCGGGCCGACGAGATGCTGTCCGTCCTCAACCTGGAGGGATACGGCGAGAAGTCGACCGACGAACTCTCCGGAGGCGAACAGCAGCGCATTGCTCTCGGACGGTCGCTTCTCACGGAACCGGACATCCTGCTGCTCGACGAACCACTCTCCTCGCTGGACGTCCAGTTGCGCAAAGAGATGCAGATCGAACTGCGGCGTATTCACCGCGATCTCGACTCGACGTTCTTCTACGTGACCCACGACCAAGAGGTCGCACTCACCGCGAGCGACCGCATCGGCGTGATGCGTGACGGGGAACTGGTCCAACGCGGGACGCCACAGGAGGTGTACGAACGGCCCAACTCGCCGTTCGTCGCGCGGTTCATCGGGAAGACGAATATCTGGCGTGGCGAGGTCGCGTCCGTCACCGGTGACGCCGTTGAGGTAATTACCGCTGACGGCCTGCGTATCCGGACGACGACCGACGACCCCGACCGTGGTGACGTGATCAAAAACGGCGAGGTCCACGTCCAGGTTCGCCCCGAACGGGTGACCGTCGGCGAGGACGCACGCGACATGGAGAACGTCTTCGAGGCGACGGTCGAAGACCGCATCTACCAGGGTGACGACATCCTCTACGAGGTACGCGTCGGCGAGACCTCTCTGCAGGTCCAGCAGCCGTCGAAGGAGCGGACCGTCCTGTACGACGTCGACAGTTCGGTGAACGTCGGGTGGAGCCGCGCGGCGAGCTATCTCATCAAGGACGGGGGCCGATGAGTTCGGAAGAGTCGGTCGCGGGGCGGCTCGAAGGGGTCGTCTCCAACCTCCGACAGCTTCCCGAGACGCGCAAGGGTCTGCTCGTCGCGCTCCCGCCGTTCCTCTTTTTAGCGCTGTTCTTCCTGATCCCGCTGCTGACGGTGTTGAGCTTCAGCGTCCGCGTCCAAGAGAACCTGCAGATGACGAGCCAGCTGACGATCGAGCCGTATGTCACGGTCCTCACGGGGGAGACGTTCCAGGCAGCGTTGCTCTACAGTATCCGAATCTCGCTCATCACGACGCTCATCACGCTCGCGCTGGGGCTGCCGGTCGGCTACTACCTCGCAGTGAAAGTGCGCGATCGCTTTCGCAACCTGCTGGTATTTCTCATCATCGCGCCGCTGTGGATCAATTTCTTCGTCCGGGCCTACGCCATCATCCAGATCGGCGGGGCACGTGGCTTTCTCAACGGGACGCTCCTTGCTGTCGGACTCGTCGACGAGCCCATCCAGTGGTTCGTCTACAGTCAGCCGTCGGTCATCTTCGGGCTGACGACACTGTGGCTCCCGCTGATGGTGCTGCCCATCTACGCGTTGCTCCGACAGATGGAGACGGCGTGGCTCGAGGCCGCACGCGATCTCGGTGCGGGCCCGCTCCGCGTCCACCGCGAGGTGACACTGCCCGCGGCGCTCCCCGGTATCATCCTCGGGTCGCTGTTCGTGTTTTTGCTGTCGCTCGGCAACCAGGCCGTGCCACGCATTCTCGGCGGCGCGAAACGGACGACGTACTCCGAGACGATCCTCCTCCAACTGGAGTCGGGTGGGTTGAACTGGCCGGTCGCGTCCGCCGCGTCGGGCGTGATGATGGTGTTCGTCATCGTTGTCCTGCTCGGCGTCTTCAGCGTCTTCGACATGGAGGAGTTGTTCTGATGGCACAGACGGTGACCCACCGAACGCTCGGGTGGCTCCTCCGCGCCGTCGTCGTGGGCGTCTACCTGGCGCTGTTCGTGCCGATCATCGTGATGGTGCTGTACTCCTTCGACGGGAGTCCGATCCCCATCTACCCGCTGAACGACCTCACGCTCAGCTGGTACACCGACCTGTTCGGGCCGTACTACAGCGACTTCATCGAACCGTTGCTCAACTCACTGTACGTCGCGTTCCTCACGAGCGTCGTCGCGACCACGCTCGGCGGCCTGGGGGGGTTCGCGATCTCGCGGTACGACTTCTACGGGAGTTCGGTCTATCCGTTCGTGCTGGCGACGCCGGCGATGGTACCGCCGCTCATCTCCGCGTTCGGCCTCTTCGCGTTCTTACAGCAGACGCTCGGGCTGCAGATGAGCGTCTACACGACCGTCGTCGGACACGTGGCGCTCACCCTCCCCTTCGCGGCGTTCATTATCGCCGGAAAGCTCGGCCCGGAGGAGGAACTCGAACGGGCGGCCCGCGACCTCGGAGCCGGCTATGTCCAGATGATCCGCGAGGTGACCATCCCCGTCCTCGGCCCCGCACTCGTGGCGAGCCTTCTGTTGACCTTCACCATCTCCTTCGGAGAGTCGGCGATGGTGTTCCTGCTCAGTGGGAGCGAGACGCTGCTGCCGGTGGCACTCAGCGAACGGTTCGCCGCCGGTGTCAGCCCCCGGTACAACGCCGTCAGCACCATCGTCATCCTGATCACGTTCGGCCTGTTCACGCTCGCAGAACTGGTTCGGCAGAACGTCGGGGAGTGACGCGGACGCACGACACCGCCTCCGTCATCGTCCACCTTTCGCCGACGGAACCCGACTAACGCCCATCCCGTCCTCACGTGCACCGATTTACATCGATATTTCACACCTTCCGGTGAACAAATACTTATAATGGGGCTTGAGAACATGTGACTATGAGCCACGACGAGATGGACTGGCGGACGCGGCGAAAGATACTGAAGGGAATCGGACTCGCGGGGATCGCGGGGCTCGCGGGGTGTAGCAGTAACGGCTCTGGAGGGGAGTCAGAGTCGGGGTCGGGGGGCGGGAGTACAGCGACCGAATCGGGCGGCGAAGCCACCGAGAGCGGGGGAACGAGCACGGCCGGCGGGGACGGGATGTCCGGCGAGTCGTACTTCGGCGTCGAGGGGCCGTTCGCCGACAGCATCCAGGGGCTGACGTGGTCCGGTTGGGACGTCCCGAGCGTGACTGGGCGGTTCCAGAACCAGACGGATCTGTCCGTCTCGACGGACTTCATCGGGAGCGACCTGCAGGGCTTCCAGAACATCCAGGGTGGGGGTGACTACCAGTTCATCGTCCCCGACACCGTCTGGGTCCAGCGGCTGGGCGAGGCGGGACTCGCTCGACCCGTCGACGAGGACCTGTTCTCCGAAGAGTTGTCGAACATGCCCGAGGGCGTCCGGAATCACCGCTCGATGTTCTACGACGACACCCGCTACGGCATCCCACCCCGGTGGGGGATCAGCGGCCTCATCTATAACAAGGACCAGGTCTCCGCCGAGGAGGTCCAGTCCTGGAGCGTCCTCTGGGACGACAAGTACGCCGACCGGTACGAGATCTTCAGCCTCCCGCTGTGGGCCGGCCCGAAAGTCGCGCTGTACCTCATCGAGGAGGGCGAGATCTCTATCGACGGCGATGTGACCGCAGAGAAGGTGTACGGCCTCCCGGAGGAGGACATGGCGAAAGTCGAAGACGCCGCAGCGGAGCTGCTCTCGAACGCCCGGCTGCTGCCCGCGTCGGCGAACGAGGCCAACCGTCCGCTGATAAACGAGACGGTCTATCTGTTCGACGGCTTCCTGTTCAACTACGCCCAGTTGAAGACCGTCGAGGCCGGCCTGGGGACCGACAAGTTCCGGTTCCAGCCCAACCCCGGGCTCGGGGGACTGTTCTGGGTGGAAGGGATGACGATGACAACCCAGGCCGAGACCGAAGAACAGCAGAACACGACGAACGCGTTCTTCAAGTGGGCAGCCTCGAAGGAGGGCCAGGCGAACATCGCTTGGACCGAACTCCGCAAGTCGCCGCCGGCGAACGACGCCGCACGAGAGTTCCTCACGGAGAACCAGATCCAAACGCTCCAACTCGACAGCCTCGACGACATCATCGCCAACTCGATCGACTACTACCCCATCGAGGAGGACAAGTGGGTTGAGACCTGGGAACGTGCCAGACAGCAGGCTTCGTCGTAAGCGTCCGATCGCGGTCTTCCGCTCGGTTCGAATCACTCGAACCCCGCCACCGTCCCCGACCGTCGTATCGTCACCCACAGTGAACCGCCTCTCACCGCACCGTCTTCCCGACAATACGATGAATCACGACCGTTCACCCGTCACCGACCGTCCCGACCCGTCGATTACCCCGGGGTCCAGAGCCACACCGATTCGAGGCGACTGATGGACCGAGACCCCCCACCGACGTATCCGCCGATCGATCTCGACGTCGCGCTCCCAGCCGGGTTCCCGGCCGTCCACGAGGCCTACCGGGTACTACGCGACCAGAAGGACATGGTCTGCGGCGCGTACGCCCTGACGTACCTCCTGCACGCGTACGGGCAGACCGAACGTGACGGGGTACCGGTCTCCGTCGACGCCGTGGCAGCAGCTGCAGGCACGACGCTGGAGCCCCGGAACGAAGCCCGGCTCGCCGCCGTCCGCGAGGCGGTCGCCGCCGGAGAGGTCCCTCCGGCCCGTGCTGGGCTGTGGTATCCGCACGACCACTTCGCGTACGACCTCGCCACCGTCGAGGACGAGGGAGGGACGAGTCCACACGGCCTCGTCGTCGCGTGCGAGGCGGCGAGCGATGGGGCGCTTACGGCCATTCCCGTTCCGGCGTGTCGGAGCGACGACGCCGCCGACGCGGTCCAGTTGACCGCAGACAGGTTCGACGACCTCCTCGAGGCAGTCTGTGACGACACGATACACGCGCAACTGATACTCAACTACAACCTCACGCAGACCCTCGCTCCCGCGAGCCTCCTGGGTCATAAGTACAACCTTGTCGCACTTCTCACTCGGTGGGATGATCCCGAGTACTTCCGGCGTCTGAACTGGGACGTCGGCCACTTCACGACGCTGGCAGGGCGGCTCACGCGCGGGTCGAGCGACAGGCGATACCTGCTCATCCGGGACTCGTACCGTTCGTTCGGCTGGCGGGGTTACCACCTCCAGCCCGAGGCGGCCATCCACGCCGGCCTCGTGCGTGCGGACGACCACCGCGACGGTGGACTCTTGCTGGTGACGCCGACACGAGATGTCGACGACGCACTCGCCTGGCTCGACAGCCACGACCTCGAGACCGGGGCATGGGACAATGGAAGCGCATACAAACCACGGACGCGCCCGTTCGACAACGAATGAACGAAGGCCTCACGTCGACGGAGCAGACGGTGCTCGACGCCGGAACCGAGTGGATCGACGCGAACACCGACCTGCTGCTGTCGTTTCTCGACGCACTCGTGGGACGTCCCGGACTCTCAGGTGAGGAGGGTGTGAGTGACGACCCCGAGACGCCCGTCGGAGTGCTGTCCGACCAGCTCGACGCTACGCTCGACGCACCGGGGTTCCACGTCGAGACACAGCGGATTCACCCCGAGCACGACTACGTCGACGCGCCCCGGGAGAACCTGTATACGATCGTCAACGGAGCCGGTGACGGAGGGTTCGTCTGCACCAGCCACACCGATGTCGTCCCGGCAGGCGACCCGACCGCGTGGCCGAACGACGACCCGTTCACTGTGACCGAGGGGACGGTCCACTGGCGTGGTGGGACGACGATCGATATCGAACTCGACGGGGAGCGCTACACCCGGGAGATACGGGAGAAGATGGCCCGCGTGTGGCGACTGCGCGACCGTGCGTCCGCGCCGGTCCTTGTCGGTCGGGGCGTCTACGACAACAAGTCGTCGAGCGTCTGCCTCGTCGGGAGTCTGCTCGGGCTACAGGCCGCGCTCGGGGCGACAGACACGCGACTGGGCGGTGACCTCGTCCACGGCCACCTCGTCGACGAGGAGGTTTACCAGATCGGCGTCAAGGAGATGGTCGGCTGGCACGGGGGCGAGAACTGGCTCGGTAACCGCTACGACTCACTGGCTGACTTCACGGCGGTCGTCTTGGAAGGGTCGTACGGGTTCGTGCCGGTCATCGGCCACCGTGGGCTCGCGTGGGTCGTCCTCGAAGCGACGGGGACGGCCGCTCACGCGTCGACACCGGAACTCGGGACGAACGCCGTCCTCGGAATGTCGCGTGCGCTGGTCGCGCTGGAGGAGGGTCTGCCTGCTCGGCTCGGCGAGATATTCGTCGACGAGGACGTCCTCGGACGGTTGACGGTTGCACCGGGGACAACCGTCGTCGGTGGCGGTGTCGAAGCCGTCGAGGCCGACAGCCGACGGGTAGAGCGCAGCGGTCTCAACTCGGTCCCCGACTGGTGTGAGGCGACGCTCGATATCCGCCTGCCACGGTGGACCGACTTCCCCAAAGGAGTCGACGACATCTGCGGCCGTCTCGTCGACCGCGTCGAATCGGTCGCGGCCGAGGCGGCCCCGGACGTCACGTTCGACGCACGCGTGCCCGACGACAACTTCTTCCCCCCGGTGGCGCTGGCCGGTTCGACCGAGGCGGCGACGGACCACCCGTTGGTGCGGACGGCGGCGACGACGACGGCCAGCCGGCTCGGATTCGACCCCGGCGTGGACGTCGCACCTGGGGCGACGGACGCCGCGTTCCTCTATCATGGGACTCGGATTCCGACGCTCGTCGAGTACGGCCCTGCGGGGGGACTCTCACACGAGGCGCTCGAGTATGTGGAACGAGACCAGGTCGTCGAGGGAGCGAAGGTGATGCTCGAACTGACGCTCCGAGAGCTCGGGATCGTCGACGCCGAGTGACGCCCTCCCGAGGCCGTCACCGCGACGACCGTCCCCGAGAGTGGCGACCGCCGCTCCGTACCGTGGCCCTAGCGGCATGTGTCACGCCACGGCCAATGACGGACATATCGTCGGGGGCTTGTAGCTTGACAAACACGAACAGCCCGCAGACGAGAGTGAGTCGTCTCAGAGGCCGTATAGCGAGTGCGCGTTCTGACGGAGCACGTTCCGCGCCACCGTCTCGGCGTACTGTTCGTCGAGGAACCCCTCAGCCACGAGGTCCTCCAGTACCGTGGTGAGGTCGGCCCGGATGCGGTCCGCGGCGAGTACGTAGAGTTCGGGAATGCAGAACGCGTCGCTCCCGTACATGACCTTGCTCGTCGGCGTCACCTCGAACACCTGTCGGAGCAGCGGTTCGACGCCGTTCTGTGCGAACGGAAGGGCCAGCGAGACGTCGAGATACGCCTCCTCGAACGTCGAGGTCACGTACCCAGCTTGGCGGACGTACGGGTAACTCGCGTGCAGAAGGACGACGGGCGTCTCGCGGTGTGTCCGCAGCAGGTCGTAGAGATACGTCGGGTCGACGAAGTGTGGATGAGCGTCGGCGTCGCCGAAGCCGGTGTGGAGCTGGACAGGGGCGTCCGCAGCTCCGGCGAGGGTACAGGCTCTGTGCAGGAAGAAGTCGACGAGCGGCTTCGATTCCAGGCGACCGTCCCAAGCGTCTCCGAGTGTATCGAAGGCTTCCCGAGCGTCACTGCGCTCGGGCGCACCGACGTTCAGGCCGGTCCGGTAGGCGACGATGGACTTCAGTGCCACGTGGTCGCCGGCCAGCGCCTCCGTCACGGTCGTCTCGAACTCGTCGACCACGTCCTCGAACGTGTCGTGGCCGTCGATGAGTTCCTCGATGACGGGTTCGATACGGAGGATAGGGCGGACGTCGGCGTCCGTGTACGCCTGGAACTCCGTCGGTGAGAGGTCGGGAAAGCCATCGTCGGCCAGGATGACCTCCGTCCCCGTCTGGCCGATGAGTTCCTTGCTGTACGACTCGAGGTCGACCTCCGAACGACGGCGCAGGAGCTCCGCCTCGTCGTCCGTCCCGAAGTGGGAGTTCAAGAGCGACAGAGCCGCCCGGTAGTTCAGCGTGTGTCGGGCGTGGTGCGGGGAGAGTTCGCCCTCGGTGAAGAACGTGCTAAACGCCTCGCGGATCGTTTCCACCGATTGTGGCTCGACCGCGTGTGCATGATTGTCGATCAGTGGTGTGGAGTCGACGACCCCTGCAATGGTCATACGTGACGATGTGTGACTCGGGACTTGAAGCCTCGCGTCGCTGGTCTCCCGAGTCCGCGTTCACGTCCGCGCTCGTTCTCGGTACTCGTAGTGCCGTCCCCGACGCTCAGCCTCGCGCTCTCGACACCGCGACCACTCACCAGCCCGCGTATCGCTCTAGGAGTTCTGAATCGAGCGTCTTCGTCCGTGCATCGGCGATCGCGGCCGCGAGCAGTTCGCACCCACGGTCCAGCTCCGTCTCGGAGATGGTGAGTGGTGGCGTCAGTTCGAGGACGTTCGACTCCATACCGACGTAGAAGACAGCGAGGCCGTGCTTCCGGGCCCAGAGGCAGGTCTTCGCGGCGAGCTCCGAGTCGGGGGCGTGGCCCTCGGCGGAGACGAGTTCGACACCGTGCATGAGCCCACGACCACGGACGTCACCGACGACCGGTGACTCCTCGGCGAGGCCCTCAAGCGACGCGCGGAGGCGCGCCCCGAGCCGTCGTGCACGCTCCGTGAGTCTTTCGTCCTCGATGACGTCCAGCGTGGCGTGTGCTGCGGCGACCGGGAGCGGGGCGGCGGCCGTGGTCATCATGTGTCCTGCGGGCTCGAAGTCCACGAGGTCGGCCCGACCGACGACCGCGCTGATCGGCAGTCCACTCCCGAGCGGTTTCCCGATGACGACCGCGTCGGGCTCGATATCGGCGTGCTGGTGAGCGAACAACTCGCCCGTCCGGCCCAGCCCCGCCTTGACCTCGTCGACGACGAGATACGCCCCGTACTCGGTGCAGAGGTCCGAGAGTCCTTCGAGGAACCCATCTGGAGGGACGAGCAGCCCGCCGTCGCTCTGCAGCGGTTCAGTGACGATACCGGCGACGTCGTGATCTCGAAGGGCCGACTCGACACTGGCGAGCGAGCGCTTAGTGAGTTCTTCTTCGTCGACGCTGTCGAGACGAGCGCGATACCGATCCGGAAACGGGAGGGTCACGACGGTGTCGGCGTCGAACCCCGCGAGCGCACTGTGTCCAGAGATGGTCGCCGCGCCGGCTGTGATGCCGTGGTACGACCCCTCGAAGGTGATGACCGTGTTCCCCTCGCCCGCTGCCGGAAGCGCCTTCGAGATCAGCTCGCCCGCTTCGGACCCCGAGTGACCGAACCAGACCTTCGTCTCGAACTCGGCGTCGAGAAGATCACGGAGTCGTTCGGCGAGCGCGATCACCGGTTCGTGCGGAACTGAGAGGACCGAGTTCGTCGCGGCCCGGTCGAGTTGCGCCGTTATTCGTTCACAGACGAGCGGGTGTCGGTAGCCCGTGTTCGCCACCGCCCACGACGCGGTGAAGTCGACGAGTGTGTCTCCGTCTACCCCGGTGAGTGTCGATCCCTCCTGCGTCTCCATGACGAACGGGAAGAACCGGATCTTCATCGCATCGGAGAGGACGTCCGTGTCGCGCTCAAGAAGGTCGCGCTCTCGGGTCATGGCACAGATGCAGTAGACGAATCAATAAATCGGTCGCCCACGTGATCCCCTCCGACCCATAACCTTTTGTGTCGCTCTCACACCATCGCCAGTGTGCGAGTCGAGACACTCGGGTCGGGTACCCCGGCGATTGCGGTCGTGGGCGGTGTACACGGCGACGAACCGTGCGGCCAGGTGGCCATCGACAGGTTCCTCGAACGCGACCCCGACCTCGACCGCCCAGTCCGGTTCGTCGTCGCAAACGAGGAGGCACTCTCCCGTGGGAGTCGATACGTCGAGCGGGACCTGAATCGTGTGTTGCCGGGGGACCCCGAGAGCGATATCCACGAGGAACGACTGGCCGTGGAGCTTCTCGAAGCGGTCGAGGGTTGTACCCCGCTTGGTATCCACTCGACTCGGTCGTACGCGGAGCCGTTCGGCGTCCTAGCGGACCCCACACCCGCAAAGCGCCGGCTGTTCAGACGAATGAACGTCTCGGCCGTGCTGGACACCACCGGCCTCTCGTCGGGGCGGTGCGTGGACCACGGCTTCCTCGACGTCGAAGCGGGGTTGCAAGGGACGGACCAGGCCGCTGACAATGCGGTCCTGTGTATCGAATCGTTCCTCGCAGCGACAGGAGCCCTCGAATCCGATGTCTCCATCGCGGAGACGGGGACGGAGACGATCCTCTACGAGGTGACCGACATCATCGAAAAAGAGCCCGAAAGCGAGTATCGGTTCCTGGCAGAGAACTTCGAGTGGGTCGAAGCCGGGACGGTGTACGCCGAACGCGACGACGAGCCGATGACCGCCGACGAGGCGTTCGTCCCCGCACTGTCCTCCAGCGACGGACACGCGTCCATTCTCGGGTACCGAACCCGTCCTGCTGGCGTGCTGTGAGGCGAGCCACTGCGACTCGACTCCTCAGAACGGG
This sequence comes from Salinigranum rubrum, assembly GCF_002906575.1. Classification (NCBI taxonomy): domain Archaea; kingdom Methanobacteriati; phylum Methanobacteriota; class Halobacteria; order Halobacteriales; family Haloferacaceae; genus Salinigranum; species Salinigranum rubrum. Next base: position 2,709,685 of record NZ_CP026309.1, on the reverse strand, counting down.
TCCGTCTGGTGCTCCAGTTCCCAGTCGGTGACGGAGCTGTTGAACTGATTCCAAAGGTACCGCTTCACGGCGAGATACGACGCGTGGAGCGGCTCACCGAGCGCCTCACGGAGCACGTCGTCGGCCTCCAGCGCATCGAGCGCGCCCGCGAGCGTCTCCGGATACCGTTCGATTCCGCGCTCGGCTCGCTCTGCGTTCGATAGTGCCGACGGGTCCGCTTCGAGCGGGGCACCTGGGTCGATCTCACGGTCGATGCCGTCTTGTCCGGCCGCGAGGAGTGCGACGAGCGCGTGGTACGGATTGGCGGTGTTGTCGATGGCCTTGAACTCGATCCGTGTCGAGCCCTCGGGGTTCGACGCCGACGCCGACGGGATTCGGACCATCGCCTCCCGGTTATCGTGACCCCAGCAGGTGAACGCCGAGGCCCACGAGTGTGGTTGCAGTCGCGTGTACGAGACGACCGAGGGCGCGGTTAGCGCCAGGATTGCCGGTCCGTGTTCGAGGATTCCACCGATGAAGTGTCGTGCTGTCCCGCTCACCCCGTACCGGCTCTCTGCGTCCGGGTCGTAGAACACGTTGTCGTCGCCGTCCCACAGCGAGATATGCAGGTGACAACCGCTTCCGGGCTTGTTTTTGAACGGTTTCGGCGAGAAGACCGCGCTCAAGCCGTGGCGTTCTGCGACCGCCTTCACGGTGAGTTTGAACAGGATGTGCTGGTCCGCAGCGGTAATCCCCGGGGAGTGCTTCACGACGAGTTCCTGCTGACCAGGGCCGTACTCGGGGTAGTACGTGGCCAACTCCATTCCCTGTGCCCGGAGGGCGTCGACCATCTCGAGGATCAGGTCGTGGGTGTTCTGCATTCCGTCGGCGGCGAAACAGCCGCTCTGGTCGAACGTCTCACGGCCCTCGTCGGTCTCTTTCGCGAGGTAGAACTCGCTCTCGAACGCGCTGACCGCTTCGTAGGGGAACTCCTCCAGAAACTCCACGAGGTTCGACCGCGGGTCGTACGCCCAGTAGTCACCGTCGAGTTCGTGGAGGTTCGCCAACATCACAGCACCACGGTCTGCGTACGGAAGCGTCGTGAACGTATCCGGGTCCGGAATCAGGCGTACCTCGCCGACGGGACCACCGACTGCTGAGTCGGGCACGGGGACCTCCGTCGCTGTGAACGCCTGCTGGACCTGTGCCAGGTTCGCCCCCTCTGTGAGCACTCCCTCAATATCGTTCGCCGGCACGACCCGTCCGCGGGTCACGCCTCCACTATCGGTGTAGAGCACGCGGACGAGAGCGATGTCGTCCGCCTCACACTGTTCGATGACCGCTTGAGTCGAAGGCATGCGGAACTTGAAACACCATCTCGCCTTAGTGTTTTCCCGCGCGCTCCCCTCCTATGAGAGTCTCATCGACTTAGACTTCGACCGGGTCGGTCACCCAGACAATGTCACCGCGTTCCAGCTCTTCGAACGCAGTCATTGTATCTCTTCGATCTCGTCGGTTCGGAGGTCTTCAAGACGCTCTTCACCGTACTGATCGTCTGCCGTCTCATGCTGTCGGTGAAGCCGGTAGGCCGACTGAAGTCGTTCTTCGTCGTCCGTGATCGCCCAGTACGGGCGCTTGTGCCGCACGAGCTCACGTTGCTTCAACCGTGAGAGAATCGCACTGACAGCGTCCGTCTCCAGCCCGAGCCGTTCGGCAATCGTCGCCGCCTTCCACGCCCGGTCGTCATTCTTGTCGAGGAACAGTACGATTCGCTCGGTATCATTCCGTTCCTCGAATTCGTCGGCGTCAGCGTCTTCGAACTCGTCGATATCGATCGTACCGCTCGACATAGACTAGTGTTGGGACTGTTGGAAGTTAGTTGTTTGGTATGTTTGTTACTCTCGACGGGAGCATTACCGTTCCCAGAAATGCGGATTAGTTATCCACGACTGAAGTCGTGGGTTCTCTCCGCGTCAGCGTATAAAAAATCGCTCGTAACCTGCTCAAGGCCCTCCACTCGGGGCAGACGTCTTCGGGTGGAGGCGTACCCTGTCAGTGTGCGCTGACGTCATGATTACTGAACCTGAACGACGAGTTCCACGCCTCTGTCGAATCGGCGGCAGAAGGAGAGTCCACTGACAAGCCCATGAATTCACTCGTGGGTTACTGACTCCGTAGAGAGAGAGAGGGGATTTCGTGTGTTTTCTGTCCACACTCAGGCGGTCTCGGCTTCGGTTTTCTCACGGGTTTCGAGCACGACTGAGCCATCGAGGTCGAGTTCGTACTCGTAGGAGTATCCACCACTCAGCCCTTCGTTTCGTTCGGTTCGGACGAGGCAAGCATCGTGAGGTCGGACAGATGTGTCTGGATGCTCTTCACCGTCGTCAGCGGCCCTGTCGCGTGAGAGCGCGCAATCTGCTCGTACCGTTGCTGGATCTCTTTCGACCGGTCGGGAAGCTCGCTCGCCCACTCCATGGAGGCGCGTGTCTCCGTCGTCTTGTGCCGGGTCGATCAAGCGCGTGTGGACCACCAGTCGTCCAGCGGGTCGAGATACCAGACCTTTTGCCACGTAACGACCTCTAGACAGTGTGTCTTTGTTTTCACTTCCGCTAGCAATCGATGGCTTGGCTTCGACACCGGTGACAGCGGAGATGCTCGTTGTCTTCGCCCTCATTCTCCTCGCTCTCGTACTCTTCGCGACCGAGCGATTTCCGATCGACGTCACCGCCATCTTGATCATGGTGCTGTTGATGGTGCTCGAACCGTGGACACAGATCTCTCCACGGGAGGGGATTTCGGGGTTCGCCAATCCCGCTACGATCACCGTCCTGGCGATGCTCATCCTGAGCACGGGAATCAATCGAACCGGCATCGTCCAGCTGATCGGCCGGAAGATGGCTGCGTTCGCGGGAACCGATCGGCGCAAGCAACTCGCCGCAACGGTCGGTGTCTCCGGGCCGATCTCGGGGTTCATCAACAATACGCCAGTCGTCGCAATTTTGGTCCCCGTCATCAACGACCTCGCCCACAACGGCAAGACCTCACCGTCGAAGCTGCTCATGCCGCTGTCGTTCGCCTCGATGCTCGGCGGGACGCTCACGCTCATCGGGACGTCGACGAACATCCTCGCAAGTGACATCGCAGCCCAACTCGGTGCGGAGTCGCCCGAGCTCGGGTTGCACGCGTTCGGGATGTTCGAGTTCACCAAACTCGGGGTGATCGTCTTCGCGGTCGGCGCGGTCTATCTGATGACGGTCGGCGTTCGACTCATTCCCGAGCGAATCCCAGCCGACGAAGACCTCGTCGAGGAGTACGCCCTCCAGGAGTACCTCGCAGACGTCGTCGTTCCGGCGAACTCGTCGTTGATCGGACAGACGGTCGGGGAGGCCCTGGGAGACGACGAACTCGACATCGACGTGTTACAGCTGATCCGATACGGCGAGCGGTTTTCCGAACCGCTCGCTCGTAAGGAGATCCGCGAGAGCGACACGCTCCGGCTCAGGACGAACCGGGAGACGCTCGAACGCATCATGGACGCGGAGGGACTCACACTGTCGGGCGGTCCGCGAACCGAGGACGACCTGCACCCGGACGAGGAGGAACCAGTCCTCGTCGAAGTCGTCATCCCGTCGGGGTCGTTCCTCGTCGGGGAGACCCTCACGAGTTCGTCGTTCCGACAGCGCTACGACGCGAACGTCCTCGCGTTTCGAACCCGCGGCGACGTCGTCAGAGACCGGTTCGAGGACATCCGTATCCGGGTCGGTGACACGCTCCTCGTGCAGGCACCGCCGGACAGTCTCACCCGCCTCGTCGAGAACGAGGACTTCATCGTCGCCCACCAGTTCGACGAGGTGGCCTACCGGAACGAGAAGATCCCCTTCGCAGTTGGCATCATCGCCGGTGTCGTCGCGCTCCCGGCACTGGACATCCTCCCGATCGTCGTCTCTGCGTTAGCAGGGGTCGTGGCGATGGTATTCACTGGGGTTCTCAAACCGACCGAACTCTACTCGTCCGTCGAGTGGAACGTGATCTTCCTGCTCGCCGGCGTCATCCCCCTCGGCATTGCGCTGCAGCAGACCGGGGCAGCAGGGCTGCTGGGCACTGCTGTCGCCTCGACGGCGACGTTCTTGCCGGCGATCGGTGTCCTGTGGGTGTTCTACGTCGCGACCGGACTGCTGACGAGCGTCATCAGCAACAACGCGAGCGTCGTGTTGATGATTCCGGTGGCTGCCAGCGCCGCCCAGTCGATCGGTGCGAACGCGTTCGCGTTCGTCCTCGCCGTGACGTTCGCCGCCTCGACGGCGTTCATGACGCCCGTCGGCTACCAGACGAACCTCTTCGTCTACGGGCCTGGTGGCTACACGTTCTCGGACTTTCTGCGGGTCGGTGGGCCGTTGCAGTTACTGCTGTCAGTCGTCACCGTCCTCGGAATTGCGTTCTTCTGGGGCGTCCGTGTTTGACCCATTCCCAAGGGATGCAGAGTAGGCTGCCCTCGAATACGAGCGACACCATCCCCCACGAGATATCGAATCCTGCCGGGTGCTCTGGCAGACGGGAGAGTGTACGACACAGCTATCGCTTCAGCGGACAGTGTCAGTGTCGCGGAACATTATGGCATCAACAACGGACCAAGCAGTGGCGGGCATCGAGCAATCGCCGACGGTGGGGCGGTGGAACTATCTGACGGTCGGCGGTCTTGCTGCACTGATTGAGGCGGCCATCTATGTGGCCGGAATCGTGTACTTCCTCGTGATTCTTGATTTTGGGGGCGTTTCCGGGCCGCTCCAACAAATCGAACTGTTCGTCGCAAATGAGACCAGTCTGTACGCGATGTACCTGCTCATATACGTGGTATTCGGCGTCATCCTGGTGGCGCTCGTCATGACAGTCCACGAGCGGCTCAAGAGCGACGCACCGATGCTGATGCGGGTAACGACCGCATTTGGGCTGATTTGGGCCGGGCTGGTTATCGCCAGCGGGATGGTCGCCAACCTCGCGACAGGCGTCGTCGTCGACCTCTACAGTACAGACCCGATACAGGCGACCACAGTCTGGCTGGCGGTCAGCCCAGTTATCGAGGGGTTGGGCGGCGGCAACGAGATGGTCGGTGGTCTCTGGACGTTGCTTGTGAGCGTCGTCGCGTTGCGGACGCGGGCGCTCCCCCGATTGGTGAACTACTTCGGCCTTGTGGTCGGGACGGCAGGCGTCCTCTCGGCTATTCCAGCGCTCGGTGAGGTCGGCGGTGGTGTCTTCGGCCTCACCCAAATCGTCTGGTTCGTTGCCCTCGGTATCCTCCTGCTACGCGCGGGTCGCCGTGAGCCGGTGTCTGTGTCGCGATGAGCCGTCCACCCCTGCGTGACGAGTGCTTCCACCGGAAGGGGTGAGAAACGACCACGGGCGGTTTGCTGACTACTCTCTGTCCCGGTCAAACGGTTACTGACGGGGATTGATCAGTTGACGAAGGCACTGCTGAAATCACAACGAAAACAGCCAGTAGTCGTATCGAATTCACTGTTCTTGGAAACCAAGAGACATATGCCGTTGCTGCCGCGAAGCGTACAGATAGACGATGGTCCCGACACAGTCCGCTGGCGGCCACACGAACCCGAAGAGAGCATCCGTCGGTCAGTCGGCCAGTCGCGGAATCACCGCCTGCCAGGAGTCCGCGTCCGACTCACGGTAGTGGAGCCACGCCGCACAGCATACCGCGGCGAGGCCCGCGGCCGTCGCGATGCCGAACGCCACCCGGTAGCCTGCCGCAGTGTAGACGCGTGCACCGGCGACAGTCTCGCCGGTCCAGTAGGTGTCGAGCGTGTACCCCATCAGCGCGGGGAAGACGGCCGCACCGAAGTACCCGATGCTGTTGACAGTGCCCGTGACGGTGCCGCTCGCACTAGCGTCGTGTCGTTCCTTGGCGACGGTGAAGTTGATAATGGTGCCGCCTTGGACGAAAAGCGCGACGAACAGCACGACGCCGATGAGCAGAAGCGGCGGGGTCACGAGGAGGAACACCAGGCCGTACGCGAGCGTAAACAGCACACAGGAGCCGAGGATGAGCTCCGTCCGCCGACCGATACGGTCCGAGACGATGCCGAGCAGCGGCGACCCGAGCAGGTAGCCGACGTTACCGGCGAAGACGAACGTCGACGCACGTTGCACGGAGACGTCATAGAGGTCCGCGATGTAGGGGACGCCCCACAGGCCGAGGACGGTGAAGTTGACACCGAAGACGAGAAACAGCATGACGCCCATCAGCCACGTCTCCCGTTCGCGGACGATCTCCTTCGTGTTGACGAGGACGGTCTGGATGTCCGTTTCTGTCTCCGGCGGCTTGACGCCGTCAAGCGGTTCGAAGCCGGCGTCGCTCGGTTGGTCGCGGACGACGAGATACGTGACGATGGCGAGGCCGAGGCCACCCACGCCGATGACACCGAGGACGGCTCGCCAGTCCGCGGCGTCGACCGCGACCGCCAGCGGTGTCGTCGCGAGCACGCCGCCGACGCCCGAGGCTGCGACGGTCCAGCCGGTCATCGAGGCGAACTCGTCCGGCCGGTACCAGCTCGCGAGAAAGCGCAGGGTCGCGGTGTAGATGACGCTCCCACCGAGCCCGAGGAGCGCACGCGAGACGAACGCGATGCCGTAGGTGGGGGCGAGCGCGAACCCGACGACCCCGAGCGTCATCACGGCCAGTCCACCCCCCGCAACGCGGCGTGGGCCGACGCGGTCGACGAGGACTCCCGCTGGGAGCTGTAGCCCTGCATAGATGTAGAAGAAGGCCGCGTGCAACAGCCCGAGTTCCGCGCCCGTGGTGTCGAACGCCCGAGTCAGATCGTCGGCTAGCACCGCGGTAGTGACGCGGTGGAAACTCACGAGGAGAAAGCCGGTCGCCAAGAGCGCCCACAGAACCCACCGCCAGCGGGTGGGTGTCGAACGAAGTGCCCTCGTCGTCACGTCTCTCGTTTCCCCTTGCATCCAGTATGAAGGTATCGCTCAACCGATGGCGTGTCGACTCCGCCGTGGTGGCTGTGGAACCGTTCCACGCCGGCATCGACTGTTCCGGGGCGTCACCAGCGAACTTCGAACCGTTCACTCGACCGGCGAGGTCGCCGAACGTCTCCGTATAAAACGCAGAGGCGTTTTCGACCGGGTCGTCGGCGACAACGGCGGGACTGTCCAAGATACCTGCCTGCGATAAGCGACACCGAACGTCGCGCCGCGCTCGACGCACCCCCACGTGTTCGGGGCGTCCTGACGACGTGCTGCATCCACCCTCTGTCTGTGTCACACCGCTCCTGACAGAACTTGGTGAGGTCTCTGCGGTCGTGCTGCATTCAGCGCGCGAATCTGGCACTGATTCCGCTATGTATTCCGATGGATGAGGCTCTGGCATTGGAAACAGGACGTATCGAGCGTCGAGCCGGTTGTAAGCGACTTCGAGTCGGACCGTGACGCGACTCCAGTGCGAAGACGGGGAGAACTCAAACGGGTCTCACCGGCAAGTCCGCACCCACACTCAGTCCACCACTGAATCATCCACCTCACGTTCGTGGACCCAGACCGTCGAAATTCGGGTCCCCTCGACGCTCGTCACCTCGATGACGTGCCCGGCGATCTCGACACGATCGCCACGTTCTGGCGCACGGTTGAGTTGTTCGAGCACCAGTCCACCGATCGTTTCGACTTCTTCACTCGCGAAGTCTCCCTCCAGTGTGTCGTTGATCTTCGACAGCGGGACGCCGCCGTCGATGTCGTACCCGCCGTCGTCACGCTGGCGAATAGAGGGTTCACGCTCGTCCACATCGAACTCGTCTCGGAGGTCTCCGACGAGCGCCTCGACCACGTCTTCAACCGTTACAATCCCCTCGAACGCCCCCCATTCGTCGATAACTGCGGCCATCTGCTGTTGATCTTCCCTGAACTGTCTCAGGAGATCGCTCAGTTCCATCGTCTCGGGGGCGATGACGATCTCGCGGGCGATGTCGCCGACTAACTCGGCGTCCCCGCCCTCCACCTCCGCTCGCAGCACGTCCTTGATATCAACGAAGCCGACCACTTGGTTGCTGTCGTCGGCATCAAGAACTGGATAGCGTGTATGACCCGCCTCGAGGATGATTGATTGGAGGTCGGAGAGCGAGGCATCAGCCGGAACGCTCACTACGTCCGGTCGTGGAACCATGACTCCCCTCACCACGGTATCGTCGAGATCGAAGACCCGCTTGACCATCGTCACTTCCGCAACGTCGATGTCTCCTTCCTCGCCGGATCGCGTCAGTACCCGAAGGAGCTCCCGCTCGCCGAGCGTCTCGTCCGTTTCGGAAGCGGGTGGCACGCCGAGCGCTCGCGTGAACGCGTTGGCGGCCCCGTTGAAGACGACGATTCCCGGATAGAGGAGGTAATAGAACATCTTCATCGGCGGGGCGAGGAACAGGGAGAGTCGCTCAGTCTGGGCGATTGCGAGCGTCTTCGGCGCGAGTTCTCCAAAGACGACGTGGAGGAACGTGATGAGACTAAAGCCGATCGCGAAGGCGACCAGATGGATGAGGTCCACGGGGAGAATCGGTGTCAGCACGGGCTCGATAAGCGACGCCACGGCTGGTTCGCCGACCCACCCCAACCCGAGCGAGGCGATGGTGATGCCGAGCTGTGTCGTCGCGAGATAGTCGTCGAGATTCACCATCACTTCTTGGAGCGTCCCCGCGCCCGGGCGCCCCTCCTCAGCGAGCTGTTCGACCGATGTCCCCCGTATCCGTACGAAGGCGAATTCTGCAGCGACAAAGAACCCGTTGAGTACCACGAGAGCCAGTGCAACGATGACCTGCGCCAGCGAGAGCGCGACGTTTACCATCGGTGAGGCTGGAAGCCCCGGCTCCTTAACTGTCCTGTGTCCATATCGCTGCATCCCGCTCCATCTACTAAAATCATTGAAAAGCCATCCCCAGAAATGTGCGACTGCGCTTCCTCCACTACAGACTCGTCTCTGAACGCTGTTCGGGAGTCATCGTCGTTCTCGACGTGCTGGGCAGTGGGCCCGTCCTGGCCGACGGACTTGGTGCAGGTGGGCTTCCGCTCCCAATCGGAACAGCGATTGCGACCACCTGTGTCGGAACGTTTCAGGCGTTTCTGGTCGGGCTCGCGGCGATTCGGTTCGCGGAGGCGATGCCTGGCCTGGGTCTAGCTGGACGGGAGACGCGCGTGTCTTCGGTCCGCTCTCTCTCATAGCATGCCGCCGATGACGACCAGTATCGCCACCGCACCTGCGATGGCCGTCGCGGCAGCGCCACTCACTTCTCGTTCGTGTTCGAGACCGTATCGCCAGATGGCCGCACTCCAGAGACTGCTCACGGCTGTCGAGACGGTCCCGATCCACTCATTCGCTCTGAGCTGCTGTTCCAGACCGGCGAACGCGCTGGAGGGAGTCTGTGCGGCTGAGAGCGTCACCGGCTCGAGAACGACCGACATGGCTACCATCGAGACTGGAATCACGAACAGCATCGGAGCCAGTCCCCACACGGTCACCGCGAACGATGCCGCCACACCGTTCGTCCCTTCTGCGAGCCACGACCCCGCGTGTATCACCGCGGTGAGGCCAATAACGAGTATCAGCATCCCGCCGAGCATCGGTCCGGCGAGTTCGCCGATGGCGTCCCAGATGATCGAGTCGATATCCCGTTCGACCTGTTGAGGCGCGTCACAGTCGCTCTCGTTGAACGGCATCGAGTCCATCTCGCTATCACAGAACATTTCGGGCGGCCGCTCGGGGTTGTCCACCATCACCGTCCCATCGATATGGGTGACGAGGAGGTAGCCGACGCCGTACACCGCTGCGAGTCCGGCGAACACCACGAGGGCGAATACGAGGATGATCCGACCGAAGTGGCGACGTCGTTCAGCGAAGAATCTACCGGGGTGGAGGAGGGGCGTACGCGGGGCCATATATGGATGCATCCGCGTGAACGGAAAAAGAATTCCGACAGCGACTGTCTGGCTGTTTCGTGCCCCCAGTCGTCTCTGTTCGACTCGTTGAGCGCCTCAGGAGTACCGCTGTGTCGACGTCGGCAGTGACCACGTGAGGCTGTTGACTGGAGGTCCCCTTCTCTGTCTTCGATCTCGGGAGTCGATGTGGTGTGTGGCCACTCGGGAGGACATCACACCCGCTGGGTTCGTACCAAAAAATACAGCACGGAGCATGAATACAACTACATCAATCTATCGCCGACCTGAGCGCCTCCGTTACTCAACGTAACAGCTGATAGTCCTGTACAACAGAGTTCAGAGTGCGATGGTTCCCACTGACGACCCGCCCTCCACCGGTGACCACACGCGTCGGGAGGTGCTCCGCGGGGGTGCGGGGCTGCTCGCGACCGGGGTCGCCACGCTCACAGCTGGTTGCACCGGTTCGTTGCCCCCGCTGGGCTCACCCCAGCAGTTCGGCCGTGTCGACGTTCCGCCCGCCGACCCACCCGAGTATCGACGGTGGCTTCCCGCGCCCTCAGCTGTCGGTGCCGGCGAGCGACCGCACTACCCGTTCCTCTTTCGGCGACCGGGGACACTCGACTATCCCGCACCCGTACGCTTTACCACTCCCAGAAAGCGACTCCTCACCGAACTCGACTACTTCGGTGTCGGATACGCGAACTACGACCGCCTGCTCCGCACCGAACTCGGGACGGTCCTTGTCGGGGGATTTGATTCGGCCACTGTCACGGACAGCCTCACTTCGAGCGGGTACAACACTGACGGCCGGTACCAGGGACACGAGCGATTCGTTCGGTCGGATGTCCGACGCCAGGCAATCGTGACCGACGATGCCATCGTCTGGTCCAGTCGACGTGTACACGAGCGTCCGAACATCGAAGCTCTCGTCGATGCACGCGAGGGTCGCGTCCCGCGATACCACGAAGAGAACGAGGCCTATCGGCGATTGAGCGACGTCATCGGCGAGAGCAGGATGGTCGAGTTCGTTCCTCCGGACGGCGAACGTCGATGGACGAAACTCGAAGGATTTCGATTCGACGGTGACGTCGCCTACCATCTCATGACGTTTCTATACCCCGAGGGGATGGCCGTTCCCGAGGACGAACTCCGCGAGCGAAGCATCGACCGAACGGTCCTCACTCGAGAAGTGGACAACGCCGACCTCCGCATCGACGGACAAGTAGCTGTCTTCGAGGGTCGCATTCCTCCGGGAGAGGGAATCCCGCCGGCAGAGATCCATCCACCGTATCCACCTCAGATCACGTGGGGCTTCACTCGCGATGACACCGAGGAAACCATCACCATCACACACCACGCGGGTGCATCGGTCCCCACTGACGACCTCCACCTCGGGTTCGAAGCGGACGTCGCCGACGAACTGTGGTCCATCCCGGAGACGCGGCCGCTTCCGACCGTCCTTGCCGAACTCGGACCGGGTGATTCAGCGACGATCGATCAGCGGGACATCCCCGACGTCTCGGTTATCCATCCAGACGACATCGACTGGGACGCCGAGGACCAGTACGCCGCCAGCGAGCCGCGTCCAGCGACGCGGATGGAGCTCCGCTATGCACCAGCCAATGGCTACCGTCCCGTCTTTGCGATCGAACTGGAGGGGGAGGCGTGACAGTCGCGTGTCGTCTCGATCGTCTCTCGGCAGTAGCGCCTCGAGACGCGCCTTCGACAACTGTTCGTCAGCCGCACTCACACACCGTCGATTTATTCCCTCTACGAATGACTGACGATTCTGTGGTGGACGACGTCGATCTCTCGGACATCGTCGGCCTGCTCGACGACGAGCACGTCCGAGTCATTCTCGCCGAGACGAGCGCCGAGCCTCTCTCGGCCGGGGCGCTCAGCGACCGCTGTGGCGTCTCGACATCGGCCATCTACCGGCGAGTCGATCGACTCGTCGAGGCCGAGCTGCTTGACGAACAGACGCGGCTACGCAGAGATGGGCACCACGATACGGTGTACGTCGCCTCGCTGGACCGATTTGAACTCGTCATCCGTGACGGTGAACTGAGATGGACCGTTGAACGGTCCGAGACGGATATCGCGGACGAACTGACTCGGTTGTGGGGGAAGTTCTGAGATGGTGCTTGACGGACTTCTCGACGGGTCGCTGCTAAACACGCTCGCCGGGGCGGCGGCCACAGGGTCGGCACTTGTCGGACTGTATATTGGCTACCAGGCGTACCGTGGCCTCCGTCGTAACGACGAACCGGCCATGCGCTATCTCTCGGTCGGGATGATCATCCTGTTCGGCGTCACGTACCTGCTTGCCGTCCTTGGCCAGGGACTGATCGCGTTCCACATTGTCACCCTGTCTTTCCAAGACGTCTTTCGATTCCTCGTCCGCGTCCTCCAACTCGTGGGACTGTCGCTTATAGGGTACTCGCTCCATATCGCGACCAAGACTGAGATGTCCGGCGGATGAATCCAATCCCCGATTTGACTCACTGTCTCATGAGGCTGTTTCGCCTCCACGGTCCCTTACGCCCACACGCCGATGCTCATGGGAGACATCGACGTGTTGACGAGGTCCGGCCCCGACCGAAGGCCCGTGGCACGGGTGTGCTTCTATCGGTCAGGGCAAACTCTCAGTTCTCGTGCCAGTGGATTGAAACCACCGAATCCGGTGATACGCATGCTATTCCAAGCTATTTGATACGCATGCTGTTCGGGCTTGCCCACGTGCGCTATCCTGACGCCGTCAGTATAGGATCCGCTCCTGGCGACACTTCAAGCGTACGGAGGTACTCAACTGCCTCTGCAATACGGTTGTCATTTCCAACATCTGTCCGCAGTCAGGACACTCCTCATCGACGATACTGACCTGTGCATCGCACTCGGGGCAGAACTCTCGATAGCAGGCTCGATCTCCCATACCCGCCAATGGAAGGCTACCGTGTAAACTGTGTCCTCCTGACGCCGGGGCTCAGTATCCTCGTAGACAATCTCCTCGGCCACTCTCACCAGATTCTAGCGCGATGCGGACCTGCGGACGAATACCCCTCATGCACCGAACATGTTCGAGACTAGCATTAACATCGTTCCATGGCTGTCATCTGTATGGAACGCACACTGAGGGAAACTGTCGGGATTACATCTCTAACTGCGAACCAACCGGTTCGCTATCCGCCCATACACAGGCGATTGGCCGAAACAGCTGATTCTCACGAGACAACTGCTCGACTGCGGGAGGACCAGTCATGAAGTTCCGACATACTCGTCGACGCGCTGTCAAATGTGTCGGGGCAGTGCTTCTTGGGGTTACGCTTGCCGGTTGCTCAGGGGATGGTGGAAACGGCGGGTCCGATGGCGACAGTGGGAACGGTAGTGGCACGACGACCGTTGAGATGACGGATGAACTCGTCTACGACCCGGAGCAGGTCACCGTCGGCGAAGGTGACACGGTAGTCTGGGAAACCGTCGGTGCAGTCGGCCACTCAGTGACCGCGTACGAGGATGGAATCCCCGAGGGGGCTGAATACTTCGCTTCAGGCGAATTCGATACGGAACAGGCTGCGAGAGACGCTTATGTCCCAGGAGACACCGACGCTGGCGACGTTCCCAGTGGAGAATCGTACGAACATACGTTCGATACCGCCGGTACTTACGAGTACTTCTGTATTCCACACGAGAGCTCGGAGATGGTTGGTACCGTGGTGGTTGAATAGTCGTGCCTCTCAACTACTAAGCCAAGACCGAGAGACCGAGGATGATTCGGCCCAGTGGAAGGTAAAGGTAGATCCGTTCGGTCGCTTCAAGAAACCGACGTGATGTGAGAGCATTATGACTGCGTTTGTGGCCCTCTCTGTCACCAAGACGGATGCGACAGGGACGGTTCGGAACGTCGTTCGACCCGCCGAGCCGTTCCAACCCTCGCGCGTGTGTGACTTCCCGGAGCCGACGTCCCGCATGTCTAGTTATCGTTCGACCAGCAGGTACTGAAGTCATGACCGACACCTGTACCCTGTGTGGGTTGCCAATCACAAACCATCCAGTCGTGGATCCGGAGGTCACGGGGGAATTTTGTTGTCGTGGCTGTCTGGAAGTCTCGCGAACGATCTGCGACGTTGAAGACGTCTCGACGGCCGAGATTCGGGAACGGACCCAGTCCAGTCCATCTGAGGAGTCAGCAACCGATCACGCTGTCGAGACAGCGGAAGCGTTTCTCGAAGTCGATGGAATGCACTGTACGACCTGCGAGTCATTCATCGCACTTCGTGGTGAGGCGTGCGAGGGCATTCGTTCGGTCGAGGCTAGCTACACGACGGATACCGCTCGCGTCCGGTATGATGCAGAGACGGTTGACCCGACCGATCTGCCTACCCTCCTGAGCGGCTACGGGTACACCGCCCGGATTCGGCATGGTACGACGACTGATCGAACTACACACGACGAGGAGACGCTTCAGCGACTGCTACTCGGTGGGTTCCTCGCGCTACTCATCATGCCGTGGTACGTTTTCTTCCTCTACCCGAGCTACGTCGGCCTCGACACCGGCGTCATCACAGTCGACATGACGACACCCGTCGGTCTCTACCTCCCCATGACGGTCGTTGGACTGTTAGCTGGGGTCGTCGTATTCTACACCGGGTGGCCGATCCTCCGTGGTGCATACGTAAGCGTCAGGACAGGACAACCGAATATGCACCTACTTCTGACAGTCGCGATAGTATCAGCTTTCGCTTACAGTACCGTCGCACTTGTGAACGGTAGCATCCACCTCTACTACGACGTCTCGGTTGCGATCGTCCTCGTCGTCACAGGAGGCAACTACTACGAGCGTCGACTGAAGCGTCAGGCCACAGGACTCCTGTCCTCCCTGACGTCGATGCGGGTAACGGAGGCGACTCGCCGCTGTGAGGACGGGTCGACAGAGACAGTCGACGTGACCGAACTCGAACCACGAGACGAAGTCGTTGTCCGTCCGGGTGAGCGCGTCCCGATTGACGGGATGGTCGTCGAAGGTACCGCCGCCGTTGACGAGGCGGTGTTGACAGGTGAATCGCTTCCAAAGACGAAACGGCAGGGAGACGATGTCGTTGGTGGAAGCGTCGTATCAGACAGTGCACTCGTCATTGCTGTTGACGCCGACGCCGAGAGCACTCTCGACCGGATCACATCACTCCTATGGGCCGTACAGAGTGAGCGACCGGCCGTTCAGCGGTTCGCCGACCGACTCGCCAGCGTGTTCGTCCCACTCGTTCTCGTCGTGGGAGTGAGTATCACTCTCTGGCGACTGAGTACCGGGGACTCGGCCTCCGCTGCGTTGCTCGCGGGGCTCACGGTCTTGGTTGCCGCTTGTCCTTGCGCCATGGGACTGGCGACTCCGCTCGCCATCGCTAGCGGACTTCGTGATGCGCTACAGCGTGGAATCGTCGTCACCAACAGCTCGCTGTTCGAGACGGCACCTGCGGTCGATACAGTGGTCTTCGACAAAACGGGCACGCTCACGACGGGCGAGATGACGGTCCAATCCGTCACCGGAGACCCAGAGGCGCTGGAGGTGGCCGCGGCCGTCGAACGACACTCGTCTCATCCTGTTGCATCCGCAATCATCGAATATGCGACTGTGGTGATTGACGGAGGGGCGAGAGGGAACGGACAGACATCACACGTCGGCTCTTCAAAGTCTGCTGCGACGGTGACCGAGTTCGAACGACACCCCGGCGACGGTGTCAGCGCCCGCGTCGACGGTGAGCGCGTCGTCGTCGGGACACCGGAACTTGTCGGGCGACGCGCCGGGTCGCTCTCGGAAGATCTTCAGACCGCGGTCGGGGAGGCTCGCTCGACTGGCCATCTACCGGTCGTGGTTGGACGCGGCGGCCAGGCTGTCGCCGTCGCCGTCGTCGGTGACAGAGAGCGCGACGACTGGCAAGCGGTGTTCGAGACGTTCGACGACAAACGAATCGTGGTCCTCACGGGGGACGACGAGGCTGCAACAACGCGTTTTCGCGACCATCCTGCCGTCGATCAGGTCTTTGCCGAGGTCCCTCCAGACGGGAAGGCCGCGACCGTTCGCGAACTGCGAACCACCGGAACAACGGCGATGATCGGAGACGGAACGAACGACGCACCGGCGCTCGGAGTCGCCGATGTCGGTATCGCGATTGCGGGGACAGCCCACGCTGCTGATGCAGCCGATGTCGTCATGGTCGGAGGGACCCTGGGTGACGTTCCAGCGGTGTTCGACCTCGCGTCGGCGACGCGGAGACGGATACGAGAGAACGTTGCCTGGGCCCTGTGTTACAATGGGATCGTGCTTCCGCTGGCGGCTTTCGGCGTCCTCAATCCACTCCTGGCGGCACTCGCGATGGCGGCAAGCAGCGTGCTCGTGGTAACCAACTCCCGGCGACCACTTCTCCGATAGGAACTGCTGTACGTCAGTTTTTGACCGGTCGTCACCCGTCACGTCATAACGGACATATCGGCAATGACTTCTGATGAGTCGCCGGGAATCAGGTCCACGCGACGGATGTACCGACGGATTGTGTCGCCGTTCTCGTCGCGGAGTTCGACTGTAAACTGTCGGTCTCCGTTTATCGTCTCGATGTCGTTGACGTTCACGTCGAAGTCGAACGGAGGCTCCTCGATTTCCTCCAGCGTCTTACCGCTGGTGGAGACGACGACGCTATCGATGCCTCGGGAATCAGAGAGGTGACAGTGAATTACGTCACCCGACTGCGTACACTGGAGCTGTGGGTTGATATTGGTGCTTTCCCCGTCCCCAGCAGGCACTTGGAACTCGAAGGTCATCACACCGAGGGGGAGGCTCCCGAGAACAAGTACCAGTAACAAGAACACTGTGATATTGGCTTTCGATCCGTGTCGAGCGAGCACGTTCCGTACGCCACCCTTTCCGGAGCGACGGAACCGGATAATCGTCGGGACCACGACCAGGTGCGTGAAGGGACCCCAGAACAACAGCGCAAAGCCGTACGCCATAACATAGTAGAGGAATCCCCAGTCCGAGCGGTACGAGAGCACGAGATTCGCGCCGGTCCAGCAGAAGAACCCCAAGAAGACGAGCGCTGCAGTCTTGAGCAACCTCCAGATCATCGTGTTCGCGTAGTACACGCTCAAGAGGTCGTTCCACGCACTTCGGAGCACCTTCCTCGTCCATGCGACGGGAGAGCCGGGATGCGTCGGTGTACTCGGTGAGTCGGCCATGTGTTTCGTGTTAGATCACGTGTTCGGGGACGATTCCGGTTGAGGGGCGTTGTGGATCGACGATGAATACAGTCTACACACCGACCGACCAGAGCTCCGTAAGCACGTACCAGTTGATCACGTACGACCCGATGAAGACGGCCATAAAGACGAGACAGATGAGGAACGTCCCCCGCATTTCGTATGCGTGCACCGGCTTGTCGTCGGTGGCTGCCCCTCCGTCTGGAACGAGATCAGCGTTGTCCTCTGGCCCGGTGACCCGGTCACCGATCAGGAGCGAAGCGACGGCGACTACGACGAAAATCGTTCCCGCCGTGATAGCAAGAATAGCGAACACGCCGAAGATTGCGAACAGTGGGGAGGCCGCCTGCAAGCTGAATTCGGTCCCAGGGATGTTCCGGACAATCTCGGCAGTCCGCCGCGGGACGCCGTACAGGATACCGACATACATCATCATGATCACTACGATGCCCATCGCGCCGGCATAGAAGAACGGCTGGAGACTCGCCATCCGGCCGAACGAAAGTCGGCGCTGGAACATCGTCCGAACGACGAAGAACACCAATCCCATGAAGGCGAGTGTCGTCCCGACTGCGACAGTCCCGTGGAAGTGTCCCACGGTTGCGAACGTGTTGTGCCAGGTCATGTTGACCTGCATCTGTCCCATCACGACGCCTGTAATTCCGCCGAGGAAGCCGAAGAGGATGATACTGAAGATGGTCGCGGAGAACACCGGATTCGCCCACGGTGCATTGGTGAGCCACCCAAACGTCCCTCCACCCTTCCCGCGTTTGCGACGTCCGGCCTCGAGACCCGCAGGGATAGCGAAGGCGTGGATCATACTCGCGAACGCCGCACCATAAAAGGCGTACGACGTGTTGAAGATTCGCCAGCCGACGGAGACGGCTGGGTCCGACATCAGGTGATGAGCGGCGCCTAAGTTGATGAAGAAGAGATAGAGGATGAACGCCGTTCGCGAGACTTTTTCGCTTATCACCTCCGCGCCGCCGACGACGTGGGTGAGGAAGTACCAGACAGTGACCATCGCAGCGAGGTTGATCTGTTGCGTGCCGTGACCGATCGTCCAGTACATCTGGCGATACCAGGCGGCGTCCATCCACTGGATGAGGTCGATCCGCCAGAGGAAGGTGACCACGAACGTAATCAGTCCTCCGACAAGCGCTTCAACGGCAATAATTGAAGTCACGAACGCTCCGAACGCAACGAGCGGCAACGATCTGTTCGGGTACTCACGTCGCTCACGCCACAGCGTCAGAAAGAACGGAAGCGCTGCGACGACGGCCCCGACGATGAAGAGGATGACGCCAGCGTAGAACGCCGGCGGTGACTGGAGGGGTGCGTATGCGGTCAGGAGCGGTGCGGTGTCGGGCGGGCTGGTGAGGAATATGGAGACGTTGATGACGAGCGCACCGAGCACCATCGAAACATACCCTGTCTGTGCCACACGCGTGATGGGAAGTCGCCGTCCCAAGACCATCGGGCCGCCCACATAGAGGATGGCGATCTCCATGAACACCATCCAGAAAATGAGGAGATTCCAGGCGTGCAACGAAAGGTGGATGTAGAAATCGGATGGCTGGAGGAGACCGACCACCTCCCAACGGGTCATCGCGACGGTGAACGCGAAGATACCGCCGACGAGGAGCGCCACCACGGCGGTCAATCCGAACAGTTTCACGTAGTTCTCCGCGCTCCGGTGGATTTTCAGCCCGGTCACAGAACACGTCCGGAAGCCTTCCGTGTCGTAGTCATTGTCGAAGAGGCCGAGCACGTCGAGATTCATCGCTCGTCCACCACCTCGATGGTTCCGTGCATCGTACGGTGGCCGTTTCCACAGTATTCGTTACAGATAACGTGGTACACGCCTGGTTCGTCGAACGTCATCGGCAGAATCCATTCGTAGCCGGGGAGCACCTGGAAGTTCATCTGTTTGCTGAGTGCGTGCTCCGGGCGGATCGAGAACCCGTGCTGGACGTCGTACGAACTGAGATGGAAGTCGTATTCGGTCCCGGCTTCGAGAACGACTGGCGTCCCGTCCCAGCTGAAACGGAACGCAGCGATAAAGACATCCGTGTCCGGCGGGACGAGTGCGTCCCCCCGTTCGCTCGCGGCCTCTTTGTATGACTGCATTTTCTCCTGATACTCCCTGGCGCTGACCTGGTACGTTACGCCGATCGGATTCTGTTCACCAATGCGAGTGAACGCACTCATCCATGCGAAAATGATGAGGGACCAGATCCCACTCAGCCCCAGCCATATCGACTCACGACGATTGATATTTCGATCCCACCACCCGTCTTCGGGGATCTCAAGCGGTGACGACATCGAATCACCCCGCTGGCACCGAGAATATATCTAGCAAGCCCCATGCGATGTACGTGAGCGCCCAAAAAAGAAGTGCGGCCGCAGCTAACAGCCAAACTCGGTCATAAAGGCGCTGAAAGAGTGGTACATCCTCTTGACTGGTTGACGACATAGTGAGACAATCCGTGTGGATTAATGATAAAGATTTGAGCGAACATGTACGGGCGAAACGGAGTTGGTACTATCGCACAAAGGATCGATCATAGAGTCGAACTGACATCTGGAAACAGAAGCTCATTATTGGGACCGGAACCAGCAGAAATTGCCCCTCTCCTGCGACCTGGTCTGCGGTTCGAACGGGGGAACTACGAATCCGTCCGCAGATCAGAGCAGAGTGAATATGTTCGGCTTTAGCTTATTGATTTTTCCGAACCACGGGTCTAATGATGTTCGAGCCAGACGACACCGCACCGATGTTCGCCGCGACGCGCGGAACGAGCGAGCACGAACCGTTTTCGCTCGAAGAACACTTGGGGGACGGTCCAGTCGTACTTGCGTTCTTCCCGGGAGCGTTTACGCCTCCGTGTACGAACGAGATGGTCGCCCTCCAAGAGCATCTCACTGCGTTCCAAGATGCAGGTGCAACTGTTTTTGGGGTGAGTGCTGACTCGCCATTCTCCCAAGGTGCGTTCCGCGACGAACATGGCATCGAGTTCGATTTGATTAGTGACATGGCCGGGGATGCAATCCGAGCCTACGACCTCGAAATCGACATCGAAGACCTCGGATTACATGGAATCGCAAATCGAGCTGTGTTCGTTATCAGTGAGAACGGGACGATATCGTATTCCTGGGTGGCCGATGATCCGACAAACGAACCTGATTACGACCAACTTCTCGAAGCTGTTCGAACTGCTTAGCGTTGCAGGCATCCATTGGGCCGTGCTCTGTACAATAGTGAAACCAGAGCGAAGACTGTATTCGTGAGAATATACAGCCGGTAGCTTCGCATGCAATGGAAGTCAGTTGATCTCATCGACGAGGGGATTCACCCTCGGAGAATTCGATACGTGCGTGGCTAATCTCCTCTCTTGGGGGAACATGTTCGCGGCAACGCTTTTTATCTGTCTCGCCCCAGCTTGACCTGATGAGTTTAGGCCTACCTAAAACAAGGCGTAGTACAGTTCTGTACGAATTCGCCCATATCGATTCTCTCGAGGTGAGGACAATTGATTCGTAATCACGCCCGGCATCTTCACGATACGATTGATAACCGGTCGTTGCCGATGCGGGGTGCTATAACTGTCGTCGCGCTCCTCTCACTCCCACTTGTCGGAACCGCTGTTCGAACCCTGAGGAGCATGCGTGGTCTCGGTCGGCTTGTCCTCCCCTTGTTGGTGCTCGCACACGTTCCGGCTGTGATCGCGCTCATCGCCGGCTGGTCGATTGGGTGTAACATCTGCCGAACGGAGGAAACAGGATGACCGCGACTGATTTCGATACGGAACGCGAGTACGACGGGGAGCGATTCTCTGCGATCGAGGTGTTTCGTACCGACCGGATGAAGGTCGTCTGCGGATACTTCGAACCTGGGCAATTCATTCCCGTTCATGCACCATCGAGCGATGTGGCGATTCACGTTCAGACTGGAACGGGTATCGTCCGCGATGGGACTGAAGAACACCATGTGGAACCAGGAGACGTCGTGGTCGTCGAGGCAGATACTGACCGCGGTGTCAGAGCCGATGACGATTCAGAACTGGAAGTACTACTCATCACTGCGCCACCGCCAACTGATGCCGAACACGAACCGGTTCGAGCTGGACTTCAGCGCGGCCAGTTCGATCCACAGCCACGAAATACATGACCCCAATCCGTACACTGGCCGACTTGGATGGACAGCCCCACGCGAACGTCTTCCCGGATGCGGAGCCGAAGACGATCCGGCTTACCCTTCCCGAAGGCGAGGAAGTCGCACCGCACTCTCATCCCGGGCGCGACATCGTGCTTTACCTCATCGAGGGAACAGTCGAGTTACAGCTTGGCGACGCAACTCACGAGATGACTGCCGGTGATATCGTCCGATTCGATGGAGACCAAGAGATTTCACCACACGCGGTCGAAGATAGCACAGCGCTGATCGTCTTGGCGAACCAATCTGACGACTGATCCGAACGGGTTCAGATACTGTCCTCTCTTCTCAGGCATCAATCGTCCTCCGCGGCTCTGGGGTGCCTGTGCAGAGCAAGCATCCGTGGCCCCGTGAGATGCTCTCACGTGTACGTTTACAATCCTCGTCGAAGCGTCCGACTTCCGTGCATTCCAGCATCGTGTCCGATCCTACAAAGCAGATTTGACATCCTCCCGCGCCTGAAGAGGCGGGAATCCCGAGCGTTGGGATATTAAGATTTGCAACTCACCTGTTCGCTCGGTGCGAAACGCCCCGAGCTTTGATTGAACAGGTAAGCTACTGGCCGTGCCAAACGACCGTTACTCATATCCTCCGACGGAGGATTCTGAGTTATCTTTCTGCGAATATTCACCGCACCATTCACGTCTGCGTTCATCGTCGCTCCGCACGACTCACAGACGTACAAGCCACGCTCTACACGATTCGCGTCACGCTTCTGACCACAGCACGAACACGTCTTTGATGTGTCTCGCTCGCTCGTTCGGTCTACGAGGATGCCGTGTTCTTCTGCCTTGTATTCGAGCAAGTGGGTGAAGCGGTCGAACTCCCATCCGTGGAGTTTCTTGTTCCCACGTTTGCCCCAGTTCCGAGAGTCACCGTTCTTGTCCTCACGAATCTGGCTCAAGTCACCGATGGCGATACGACCGACCTCGTGGTCGATGCACTGCTCTACGATGTGTTTGGAGAGGGCGTGCAGGAAGTGGTCTTTCCGCCGAGACAGCTTCTGACGGGTACGAAGCGCACGACGAGAGGGGCCGTTTTTGCCCTCGGTGTCGTACTCGTCGCGTGTGAAGTAGTGCTTGTCCTGTTTCAGCACGTTCCCCGGATACAACCTGGCGTCACCATCGTCGTAGGCGATAGCGAGGTAGTTGTTGATGCCGAGGTCAATCCCAGCGGTGTTGTCACCGGGTGCGGCCTCGACGGGGATTTCGACCTTGCAGACGAGGTGGAGTTCCCAGCGGTCGCCGTTCCACACGGCTCGAACCTGCTGGATGGTTTCGACGGTCACGTCCGGTCGGGTTTCGTACTCTGCGAGGATGAAGTCCGAGCGGTGGTTCTTGAGGTTGAAGCCTTTGCTCAGGCGAAGTTTGTTGTGCTTGGAATCGTGCTTGATGCCGTTCTGCTTCCACGTCACGGTGGAGCGTGGATGATTGTCGCCTCGCTTTCGGTAGCCGGGAGGGTGTGCGTCTGTGTCGCCGTTCTTGCGCTTTTTGAACCAGCCGGTGAACGACTCAGCGAGTTCTTCGAGAACGCGCTGACTTGACTGAGAATGTAGGTCACTGTATCGCTCGTGGTCTTTTAATTCGCGCTTGAGGTCGGCTTCGGACGGAATCTCACCCGTGTCATCCCATTCTTGTTGGATGTGGTAGCGGGCGACGTTCCACAGTTTTGATGCTGAGTGTCCGCAGTCATCGAGGTCGTCACTCACTTGGTGGTGGTTGACGATTTTCGCTCGATAGGTGCGGGTTGTTTCCAGCATTGGACTGTATTCATAAGCACTTATGAAAATTAGTGAATTAAAAGTAGTGATTGTGGCGTGGAATATCCAGCCGTGCCAGCGAACGTAGAAGGCGTCAGAGTTGTCGGATTCATCCTGACCCTAAAGGGGCAGGTATTCTCCTCGATTTCGTATAATACAGCCAAATATTATAATATTTTTGCCATTTGTTACGTCTCAGAGATCGTCCGTGGGTAGTCAGATTCCAACAACATCTTCGATATAGTCGACCTGGGCTTCTAGTTCTTTTTTGCGTTGTCGTGTTATCACAGTGGCATCGAGCACCTCTCCAACGAGAGCGACATCCAGTGCGAACTCCGTTGTCGCCGTCAGTTCAGTCCCATCAGCAACCGGCCGAAGTGTGAATATCGTCCGCATCTCCTCGAAAATCCCCTCTCGCTGTTCGTAGGCCAACGTGGCATCAGGGTCGTCCACGACCTCCAAGTCAAGACTGATCGTAGCTATTCCAACTTTGTTCGCGACGTGAATCGTCTGATCATCCACGACGACCTCGTCGAATCCTGCAGCCCGTGTGAACGGCTCGAGATCAAGCATCGCATCACGAACCTCCTCTACTGATGCGGGAACTGACCGAGTCACTGTGACAGTTTGCATATCTACTGTGACTCCGGGGAGTAGGATATCTCCCGTGGTGAACATCTTCGGGATGTCAATTCGTACTGGTACAGTACTAGAGAAAGTCAAGACCGTAGTAACGGTGATTGGTGAGCGGTTGGTGATTTTTGTCGCCTGTAGGACACTGGTGACCTCTATGCCAGAGATTACCCAGTCCAGAAATAACGCTTGACTGTTGGAAATTACTGGTACGAATCGAAGATGTTCGGCCCCACTGTTTTCAGTATCCCCTTCCTCTATACGGACGACTATGAGCACTTCTCACAACCACGATCACGAACACAGCGAAGCCGAGCCTGTGACCGACCGCACACACGACAATTCGTGGTCAGCAAACCTCGAGAAACCGCAGCATGCTGCTGATATCGATCTCGTCATCTCACAGGCGATCGATGCGATCGAACACACTGAGCCGGGGAATCACGTCAATCTCGTCACACACGGGGACCATGGTCATCCCTCAGAGTATCTCTTCGAAGCGTTCGATGAAACGGTTGATACCAGCGATATAGAGTGGGAGTACATCGAACAGTGCGGATGCGGAGGCCACGTAACGCGTGTATATGTCAACTGATTAGCGTTGCTCTATTTTATCGCGTGCTGAGACACGATAGAAGATGTTCGGGCGAATTGATTCACCCCATGGCGTTGAGGTAGGTAGTAGCCATGGAAGCCGATACTTCGACCACCTCAAATAGGGCGTCAGAAGACGTGGATGCGCTACTTGAGGAAGTAGCGTCGTTCTTGAGGCGGAATTTCCCTCAAATTGCAATGCATGGGGGGAATGCAGCAATTCAGGACCTTGATCCGGAATCAGGTGAAGTATGGATACAGCTTTCCGGAGCCTGTGGTGGATGTGGTATCTCGCCAATGACAACGCAGGCGATTCAAAGCCGTCTCCCGATGGAAATCGATGATATCACCGAGGTTCATATCCATACCGTATAACCCTTCCAGTCACTCGCTGTTGTGTTCCCTATTCCTACCCCAGCCGGCCGCTGGTGAACATGTCCGGGACCAACGATAGGAACCACACGTACGTATCGGTGGATATGGCTGGATTCCCCTCCCCCTTTGGTGGTTCCAAGGACGACGGTGAACTCTTCGACGAATACGACGAGTTCGTTCCAGAGCATCTTCCGAACCCCGGAGAATTCCTCGTAGATCACCGTGTCCTTGCGGGTGAAGACCATGTGGTCTTTCATGAACTCACTCGCGAGCTGTTTGAGGAACGAAGAGTGTACGATATGACATTCAACTATAATTTGGCGAGGTTAAATCTTGATACCCGCCACAAGAACGCCGGCTATCGATATGCAGAGGAGCAGAATGACTCAACTATCCTCCGCGCTGAATTCACGCCGACGACCCCGTTCTGTCCACAGACCCACACGCTCACCATCGGTTCCTTCCGCGCGTGGAACGACCTTTCGGAACGTCACGGGTACGAACTCATCCGTGTTCGAGCTGCTCGGATGCATCACCAGAGCGATGCAATCAACGAACAACTCGAAGAGCTAGAGAATAAATTCCTCTCAACCGGATCCGTTATGCATGTCCCCGAAGGAGATGTCGGATCGACTCCTATCGAACGTACCAAACAGAACGAACGCCAGAGCCGCGGTAGCCCGGACGCTCCATTCTGAGATGCCCTCATGACGATCTGAATCGGCTGTTGATACGCAACGAAACCATGTGGGAGTGGAGGAAAACAACCACACCAAAGCGGTCTGTGTATACAGCCGTATGAGCTACGGTGACCAACCAATCAGTGATTTTCTTGATAACGTCGCATCGGAGAGGGTGACCCCTGCTGGAGGCTCAGCTGCGGCCCTTGTTGGGGCTATCGGCACAGCCCTCTGCGAAATGGCGTGCCTGCATACCATCGGTAAAAACGGGTATGAAGACGTAGAAGAGGAGATCGCCGAGATACACGAAGCCCTCCTGAAGCAGCGGAGCTTTCTTCTAGACCTCGCGGACAAAGACGCCGAAGTAGTCGATGAACTGCTCGTGGCCTATCGTGATGGATCAGACCAGACGGTCGCGATGAAGAAAGCCACAGGAGTTCCTCTCACGATCGCTGAAGCGTGTTTACCTGTCATCGAACATGCGACTGTCGTGAGTAAAAAGGGCAACGAGAACGCCGTTCCCGACGCCGGGACTGGTTCATTTCTCGTGTATTCAGCACTCCAAGCGTCTATTTTCACCGTGCAGAGCAATCTAGACCAGCTCTCGGATTCGGAGTTCACCAAAGAGATGGAGACCCGAGCAGCCGCTATTGAGCAATCAGCCGAACTCGAATTCGAACGGGTGCTCTCAAATATCGAGTGAACAATGGTGCCGACTGGAAACGACGAGTTTGACCCCTCTATTTATCGGTGGTTAGTCCCCCTTCAGGGCGCTTACGCCAACGGCCGTACTCGATTCTGTGTATAATCATCTCACTCCCCTTACCGACTATCAGCAGTGTCAATCGGCTCTTTCGATGAGGAATCCTGATCAGTCTGAAACGTGGTGAAGAGGACACCAGGAAGTGAATGTGGGCTATGGTTCCGGATGGTTCTCACCATGTTTGTGAGGAAGAGGAGCGCGCCGACCAGCACTAGTACGCCCCCAACTGCGGCACCGATCGATGGAAGCGGAAACAGGTCGGCGATAACCAGCACCCCTGTGCCACCACCTAACAGAGCGAAGTCAACAGCCGCAATTCGATCACTGTAAAGCTCGTCGATCATCGGAACCGCTTCGTGCCCCAACAAGTCGCTATATCGGTGGACCCAGATGATGAACGGCACAATATGATAGAGCGTCCCGAGTACGACGAAGCCGATGACTCCCAAGAGGAGCAGGTGGACCGTGCCCGGTGCGCCGAACACTGTGTCTCGAGCTAATGGGTTTGTAAACCAGTACGGTATCGTGAGCACTGCCCAGACCATCATCGCAGGGACCACGACGGCGTACCGCGAAAGCATCGGCGTCCAGTCAACCTGTGATTCGTAGAGTCGCCGTCCGAGTATTACGCTGAAGCCGAGGAGTGACAGAAGAACCAGCGCCCCACCGAGACGAGCGAGTATTCCCGCGCCAATCAGTCGACCAGTCGCGAGGAATATGACACCGAAGGGATAGCCTACTTCTTCGATCCGACGCAGCTGGATATCGATTCCGTGGAGCTTGGTTTGGGTGAACATCGTCGCGAGCTGATAGAGCGCTCCGAGAACGGTCGTCAGTACGGCCCCGAATACAGCGAGTGTCGCGTGGCTCTGTACCACAGCCGAACGCGACACTGACAGCGATGGAAACACGGGATGGACGAAATCGAGCGCGAGAAGAAATCCGAGGGTCGTCAGGAGGAGGAAGAACCCGAGTGCAAGCCCAAAGTGACGCTCGGTCACATCGTAAGAGGGCAGTGACCAGAGGGTCCGTCCGATATTGTAGACGAACATCCAAAACCCGAGTACCATCGTACCTCCGAATAGCGGTAGCCATGTCAGAGCACCACTGATGAGACAGCCCCCGAACCCGAGCAGACCGACCGTCACCAGCCACAGTTGCAGGGTCGACAACCGTCGCGAGTGGAGTTGTGTACCCGACCAGACAGGGACGAACTGCGTCATCGCACCCATGATAGTGATACAGATCCAACCAGCGAGAAGGAAGTGCACATGAGCGAGGGTCATTAGGCCAGCTGTTACGTCAAGGGTGGTCGTGGTACCGATGAGTATCCCTAAGAGCAAGAACCCGAGTCCGACAACGAAATGCCGGAGCGGGACTGTCATCGGTGGCTGTTGCGTGGTTTCGAGATTCCCTGGAACGGCGCTCATTGGTGGTATTACATCTTCAGGACCCGTCTCCGTACTCCCGAACACGTTCGTGAGTAGACCTTAGCAATCAGTTCGTGTACCTATCAGCACCCCGTGCCAATCGTCCGACAGACAATGTACCGTGCCAAGACCGTTCTATCTTTTTTTCAAGGCGAGAATCCCGCCGTTCACGGCGGGCGTGAAGCCGACAACTGCCTCACGTTCCACAGTCGGTTGCAGGCCGAATACCCCACGCCAGCAACTCTTTACTAGAATTGGGTATATAGAAATTAGTACGGCCAAATGAAGTACAACCTCGAAACCGGGTCGAACACCGTCTACGCGCTCCAATATCACTTTGTGACCGTCACGAAGTATCGCGCAGACCTCCTCACCGACGAAATCGCAGAACGCATCGGTGAGATTGTCAGCGACATCTCCGAGGACTTCGGCGTGAACATCCAGAACGTCAACGGCGGTTCCGACCACGTTCACATTCTGTTCACGGCGAAGCCAACGACCGACCTCACCAAGTTCATCAACTCGCTCAAGGGGGTCACCTCCCGCAAAATCCGTGACGAGAATCCCGAGGTTCGGCAGGCGCTTGACAAAGCGTTCTGGCAACCGGGATACTTCCTCGCCACCACCGGCCAAGTGAGCATCGACGTACTCATGAAATACGTTGAGGAGCAGTAGCAATGTCCACGACCGTCACGAAGACGTTGCAGGCGACGTTCGCGCCACCTACCGCGCACAAGCAGTCGAAACTCATCGACCTGCTCGACACGTACCGTGACGGTCTGCAAGAGGCGTTCGACTCCGGGGCAAGTACCATGTCGGCGGTGAGCGACATCGTGACGCCCTACGACCTGCCGTATCAGGCGAAGGCTGCCCTCTGTAACTACGTCCCGAAACTACGGAAGACGTACAACGCGAAAGAGTTGGACGACGAACACCCGATACGGCTCACGAACCAAGCCGCGAAGTTCGACCACTCCGACGAACGCGACTACGAGTTTACGTGGTGGGTTCCCCGCCCCGGCCGGGGAACGAACTTCTGGATACCGCTCCGTATCAACCCCGAGCAGGAAGACCTCTGGCACGACCTCGTATCGGAGGACGCGAAGGCGGGCGAGATACGGCTTCAACAGCATCGACAGAACTGGGTACTACACGTCACCGTTGAGTACCCAGTTGAAGAACCAGCGACAGACGGTGACGCCACGCACATCGGCTTAGACATCGGAGAAACCGCCCTCATCACGGGCTGTGCCCTCAAGGACGGTTCTCCGACTGACCCGCTCGTGCGTAGCGGAAGCAGAGCGAAACATCTCCGCAAAGAGATGCATACGACCCTGAAACGACTCCAAGAGCGTGACGCCTCGGAGTGGCGTACCGACGAACGATTCGACCACTACCAGAACGCGCTTACCGACATCGTGGAGAAGGCGTCTCGGGAAGCCGTCGAGTACGCCACGCAGTTTGAGAACCCGGTGTTGGTGATGGAGACTCTGACGTACATCCGGGAACGACTCGACTACGGGAAGTACATGAACCGTCGCCTTCACTCGTGGGCGTTCGCCCGACTCCAAGGGCGCATCGAGGACAAGGCGACGGAAGCA
Source organism: Salinigranum rubrum (assembly GCF_002906575.1). Taxonomy (NCBI): domain Archaea; kingdom Methanobacteriati; phylum Methanobacteriota; class Halobacteria; order Halobacteriales; family Haloferacaceae; genus Salinigranum; species Salinigranum rubrum. The sequence continues at coordinate 2,680,477 of NZ_CP026309.1, read as the reverse complement.
GGCATCCCGGTCGAGTACGCGAATCCAGCGTACACCTCGCAGACGTGCCACTCGTGCCACCGTATCGGTCGGCGGGACTCCCAAGCCGAGTTCCGGTGTCCGCACGACGACTGTCACGTTTCGACGTTTCAGGCCGACATCAACGCTTCCGCAAATATTGTACGACGGGTTGACCCGTGGGGAGAGAGCGTCCCGCTTGACAAGGCGGAACGCGATGACTCGCCTCGGGATGGGAGCGGTAGTGACACCGCCACGACTCACCGTGAGACGAGCGAGACACCCTCACAGATGACGCTCACGGCGTTTCAAGAGTCGAAACCCTCTACCAGCGTTCACGAGACAGTGTCTCGTGAGCCAACCAGAGCCGGAGATTCTGGTGACGACGACTGACTGGTATTCCCACTGTGTGGGAAGCCCCGTCGTTTACGACGGGGAGGATGTCACTTCGTGTTATGGCGCTCGGGTGCTGTTCTGGGACTTTCGAGACGGACAGAAGTCATACTAGCATTGTTCGGGTTCGTCTTTCATATGGTGTTCCATCACTGAGGGAGTGAAGCGAACGACAACGGCTTGTTGCATCCACCCTCTGTATCTTGCACGCACTCCTATCAAGGGCTGAGGAATTCAACAGAGCCGATGATCGCTCTCATCCTACTCGCACTTATGTTTCTCCGAGATTTGCGCCGGGAGTCAGAAACCGAACACATGGTGGAGTCGAGCGAGCGAGTAGTCGACGAGAATTGGTCTGCACTCGTTCCAACCGAGCGCGAGCACGCTTTGCTTCGAGACGTCTCTGGTGCGGTGATTTAGGGTCTTCTGCTCTTTCCCCAGCCTCGAATGACGGTTGTTGCGAGCTCATTGTAACGGGCTACTGTGAGTTCCACGTGACGCAGTTCAAATCATTCTGTAGATTGATCTTCGTTTTCCATATTGGTCCCCCCGTCCATGAGTGCTGTTTCTCGCTTTCTGTCGAGCCAGTGCCACTCGTTGGTGACCATCCCGACTTCACCGAGTTCCCATGGATCGCCATCTACTATTTCCGGACCTTCCAGCCACGACGTGACGATGTTCCACGCGAAGATTAGTTGGCCGACGGCTAAGATGTACACACCGAGGGTGGCGAGTTGATGGAGATCAGTAAAGTAGGCGACTGGACCCACGGTCAAGTCATAACTGGCGTATCGACGTGGCATGCCGCCGTAACCGAGGAGGATCATCGGGAAGAAGGTCAGATTCGTTCCGATCATTGTGAGCCAGAAATGCCACTTCCCGAGCGTCTGCTGGTACCACTTTCCGGTGAATAAGGGGAACCAGTAATAGACACCCGCGAAAATCGCGAACGCGATTGCGCCCATGATGACGTAGTGGAAGTGCGCGATGACGTGATACGTGTCGTGGAGAACGAGATCAACCGGGATTGCAGCCTCGAAAACACCCGTCACACCGCCGATAATGAAGTTGGCGATGAACCCGACACAGAACAGCATCGGTGTTTTGAGTCGAAGGCTACCGTTCCACATCGTCGTCATCCAATTGAAAGTCTTGACAGCACTGGGTATCGCGATTGCAATCGACACGGCCATGAACGACGCCCGGATTCGTGGATCGATGCCGGTTGCGAACATGTGATGTGCCCAGACCCCGAAACTCAATACACCAAGTGCAAGTGTGGAATAAACCACAAATTTAAACCCGAACAGTTTCCGTCCGGTGAACCGTGGGAGGATATAACTGATCAGGCCCATCGGCGGGATGACGAGGATGTAGACCTCCGGATGGCCGAAGAACCAGAAGAGATGCTGCCACAGGATGGGGCCGCCGCCGTCGATGGTAAAGAACGTGGTTCCGAAGTTTCGGTCGAGGAGCAACATGACGAGGGCGCTTCCAAGCAGCGGAAATGCGAAGAGGATCTGACCAGATTGGACGAGTACCGTCCACGAGAAAAGGTCGAGGTTCGCCCACGTTACGTTCTCACCACGTTCTGTGAATATTGTCGCGATGAAGTTAATCGCCCCCATAGTGGCACTCACCCCGGTTAGATGTAATCCAAGGATCATCAAATCGACACCTGGATTCGTTTGCTGAATCGAAAGGGGGACATACAGTGTCCACGCAGTCTGTGCCCCTTCGATACCGATGTTCAGTGGCTCGAGTATTAGCCCACCCCAGATGAGCAGTGCTCCGGGAGGTAGTAGCCAGAATGCGATCGCATTGATCCGTGGGAACGCCATATCATCGGCACCGATCAGTAACGGGATCATATAATTCGAGAAGGCTGCCAGCATCGGCGTTCCGAATAAGAACAGCATCGTAATTCCATGTGTTGTCATGAGAGCGTTGTAGAATCCAACTCCGAGAAGATCTGCTGGTGGTGTGGCGAGCTCTGTCCGCAGTAGAACCACGGCAATGCCACCCCACGCAAAGGACAGCAGCGCAAACGTCCCATACATGAGACCGATGTCTTTGTGATCGACAGTTGTAAGCCAACGAATGAGGCCGCTCGGTTTCTCTTGGACTTTCGTTTCGTGCTGATCTGTCTCTGTCCCGCTGGCAGATACCGAATACGAACGCCACTTCTCAACGTGCATTACCCACCGAAAAACCACAATCAGGAAGAGCCCCATTACACCTGCGAGCACGAGTTGACCGGTTCCGATCTCCATGTCGTGCGGTTGTTTGTATGGCTCTATGGTGGTTATCGGGAACATCTTCGGTTCAAACGTGAAGAGTGTTCCAACAGATGGTTCCTGTACACAGATGAGTCAAGAGTGGCAGATCAAAGATACGAATCGTATCGATGGCGAACGTCAGAATTCGCATGCGTTTGAGTCAGATGCCAGTCGACATCAACCAGAAGGACATTCCTACTGCCCAGAATGTGGCGAGGATCTCATCTACGTGGCTAATCAAGCCGAGATTGTGTGTGAAGGCTGTGGGTTAGTAGTCGATGAAGAGTCGATTGATCACGGCCCAGAATGGCGGGCGTTCACTTCGACAGAAAAAGACGAACGAAGTCGTGTTGGGGCACCGATGACGAATCTACTCCATGATAAGGGGCTGAGTACGACGATTGGCTGGCGAGATTCTGACGCCCGTGGTAAGTCGATCACGTCCCGTCAGCAGAAGTTGATGCAGCGACTGCGGACGTGGGACGAACGGTTCAGAACGAAGGACGCTCACGAACGGAATCTCAAGCATGCACTGAGTGAAATCAACCGCATGGCGAGTGCCCTTAGCTTACCAGACCCGGTCCGGGAAACTGCGGGAGTGCTCTATCGACGAGCAGTTGAAGATGACCTCCTCCCCGGCCGCTCAATCGAAGGGATGGCGACTGCTTGTCTGTATGGATCCGCTCGCCAACAGGGCAATCCTCGAAGCCTCGCTGAATTCTCCAGCGTCAGCCGTGTTGACAGGCTCCGTATTCAACGGGCCTACCGATATCTCTCCCGTGAGCTCGAACTCGGGATTGCTCCGAGCAAACCCTCTGCGTATATCCGACGATTTGCCTCAGAGTTAGCCCTCAGTCAAGAAGCACAAACCGTTGCGAGTGATCTGCTTGAGACCGCAGCGAAACAGGGGGTACACAGCGGAAAAAGTCCGGTCGGTCTCGCTGCTGCAGCTCTCTACGCGGCATCGCATCTCACAAACGAGACCGTCACACAAGATGCAGTCAGCGAAGTGACTCAAGTGAGTACTGTCACGATTCGTAAACGGTACCCAGAACTCCTCGAAGCTCAAGAATGACTTAGGTGGCATAGACGACGAGCCTTCGAATTAGCTCCATAATCATCACAGGAGATACCGGTTGAGGTAGTATATGCCACCGAGGAAATACGAGCCAACCCAGAAGGTGAGATAGCCGACTATTCCGATACGGAGGCGGATTCGCCAGGTGCGGATATCTTCGTGAAGGTCGTCTATCACCACATCCGCGCCTTGGCCGGTATATAATTCGTGTCGTCTTTTGACACGGATGATTGGAACGATTCCTGAGACAGCAAATAGAAGAAATGCGTATGCTTGGAGTCCCAAAATGCCGTGTATCGTAAGGATGCCTCCAAATCGGGAGAGCAACCTAGGAAACATCCAGCCGAGAAGTGGGGCTGTGGTGAGGACAAGCCCGATTGAGATATACTGGAGATGTCTTGATAATACCCTCCACGTTACAGGGTCTGAAGTTATTATCAGCCAGGATCCATAGATGTAGAACCCTAAACTGATCGTTATCATTCCGAGTGTGGACGATGCAATGACGAAATCTGAAACCACATCGTGACCGTCTCTCGGAAGCCGTATGGTCATATATCCGAACATCATCGGGAGAAGCGTGTTTGAGACATCTCTCGGAGTCTCGCGAATAGTGATCGTCTCCTCACAGCGGTTGATGCAGACATGGTTCGAGAGGTCTGTTCTTTGTTCGCTCAGTAACCGTTATGATCGGCAGAATCACTCCTCACTCGGAGCGCGTGTCGGAATCGACCGTGAAGTCTTCCCGAACACGTTCACCCGATGGCCGGTTGATTTTTTTCGATAGCAAGCTGGTGAGTCGACTCGGCTCGTTGCCGGGAGCCCCGTTGACGCCCCGAAGCGACAGACCGAGCGTCCAGAGACGATAGAACGCAAACGGGAGGACGATAACTACTCCCATACGCACCAGCAGTTCACCTGAATCGACGACTCCGCTGAGCCCCCATGCTAAAAATACCGTGGCAAGGAAAAGATTAGAGGTAAAAAACGCTCGTACAGCAGCAGCCTCCGTTCCCTCTCGATAAAACTGAGAATAGCCGAGGACGAGACACGTACCTCCAACAATGACGGTTATCGCATACGGCGGTCGTGTAAATGGAATCGCGACCACAGCGACAAATAGCGTCACCCACACAGAGACCCACACTGATCGCTGAACACGTTTCACTGAAGCGATTGCGGGAAGTGTCGGGACGTCAGCAGCGATGAAATCGCTCCGATAGACGTACGCGAGCACCCAAGCATGAGCGGGGGTCCACGCGAACACGAGGAGTGCCAGCAAGAGCGGCTCCAACGTGAGTGGGGCGACAGCGGTCCAGCCGGCAAGGACAGGGAACGATCCTGCGGACCCCCCGAGAACGACACCGATCCAATGGCGTCGCTTCAGGAGCATCGTATACAGCCCGACGTACGAGACCAATCCGAGCCACATGTACACCACGGACGTAATCGGAAGCGTTCCGAGCGCGATTACACTTCCGAGGAGGAACAGTGCGACTGCGAAGCCGAACGCGACCCTGGGATCGAGCCGGCCGCTCGGGAGAGGTCGGTCCGCAGTTCGATTCATATACTGGTCGAGATTACGATCGTAGTAGCAATTGAACGCGGCAGCACTCGCGGCGATACAGGCTCCTGCAGCAGTAAACCCAAGACCGACTGTGAGAGATGCTCCACCGGCTGCAAACAGTGCTGTGACACCGGTTATACAAAGTAGTGCAACGATTCGTGGTTTGATCAATGACCACAGATTAGCGACTGATTTTTTGTTCATTGAGACGGTGTTTTTCGGGTTGTTTCGGCGATATGTTCGACTATGGTGGCATCGGTCATCTCCATCATCTGGTTGATTGTCGTTCTAACCCAACCAGTCAGACAACTCCGATGTTCTCCCGAAGATGTTCGTCTCACTCCCGTCGTTTCCCATCTGGATGGAAGAGTTCAATGGCGATGCGTACCGCCTCTGGATCGGATTCAGAGGCCTTTGCAAGCATCGACTCCGGAGCTGTCAGTATCTCGTCCGTAATCGTCGTTGCCATTTGGGTGATGATTTGACGCTGTTCGGTGGTGAACGTCCCACACGCTTCGAGTCGATTGAATGCCCGTTCGACTTCTCGTCGTTTGATGTCCTCGGCACGAACCCGAATCGCTTGCCGAACAATCTCCGGGTCGATCTCATCGTGGTCGGATTGTGGCGAGGACGATTTCGGGTTCATTATTTGGTCAATCAGCGGATGATACGTCACGGCCCGTGGGAGACTGTCGGGGGCGGGGACCAATGGATCACCACCGGACAAGACGACGAGTTGACTACCCTAAAATCGGCGAGCCTCATCGAAAAACCGCTTTCGTTCGCCCGTTGTGAGCTCGTCTGGATGTCGACGGATACCGGCATCGGCTCGACAGTGTTTGCAGGCTAATTCACACGCCTGAGTGAGTTCGCAAATGAGGACGAAGGGTCGCTGAGTCGTGTCAATCTCTCGTGAGTTCATCGCGAATACGTGGAGGGACTCGTAATGATTTCCCTAAGTCGTTCATCGTATTCCGAGCGCTGCACGTGATGAAACCCACTCGTCATGAAGCCGCTTTCGGTGCCTTCGAGGAAAAACGAAGCGCCGAACGTGTTCGACATCGAGTCCTGTGACTTCGCCACGGCACCCTCGGGCAATAAGATACCCGAGCACCTGAACATCTTCGGGATAATCGTCTGTATTGGCCAGGTACGACAAACGGGTATGATAGACGCGCCCGCGATCATATCGAAGACGTCTGCGCCGGACAACCATCCATGGGAGACGCTGGACGCGAGAGACCTGCCCCCACCACAGCCACTTCAGAACACACTAGAGCGGTTAGCCGACTTAGACACGGGCACAGTTCTCGTTCAGTTGAACGACCGTGCGCCACAACACCTGTACCCGAAATTAACTGACCGTGGGTACGAGTACGAGACGCTTGAGATGGACGGGATCGTCGCTACGGTCATCTGGCGCGGGTGACCGGTCGATTATACGAAATCAAGGAGAGTACCTGATCCTTTAGGGTCAGAATGAATCCGACACCATCCTACACAAAATTACCACTCGTTTGCACGGCTGGATATTCCATGATAGCCGACACTATTATCAAAACTACATTCATGACTGGTTATGAATCCAGATAATGGGTCGAACCGTCCGAACATTCGAGGCTATGATTACGACTCAGCAACAGGTTCGTGACGACCTCGACCAACTCGGATGGGCCGCCTCAAAACTCTGGAACGTCGGTCGCTACTATGCACAAGAACAGTGGGACGAAACAGGCGAGATTCCCGATGACAGGGAACTCAAAGCCGAACTCAAACGCCACGAACGCTACACGGACTTACATTCTCAATCCAGTCAGCGATTTCTTCGAGAACTCGCTGAAGCGTTCAACGGCTGGTTCAGTAAGCGTCGGAACGGCGACGACCGTGCCCGACCCCCTGGCTACCGCAAACACGGAGACTCCCACCCGCGTTCAACCGTGTCGTTCAAAACGGCTGGCTTCAAGCACGACGCACAGTTCGCCCGTGTTCGTCTCTCGAAAGGTCGCAACCTCAAACAACACCGTTCGGACTTCATCCTCTGCGAGTACCAGATTCGCCCCGATGTTGACCTGACCGAGTGGGACATTCAACAGGTTCGTGCGGTCTACACGCGCGACGAGTGGCAGCTTCAGTTCGTCTGTCGCACCGTCATCGACCCGAAACCGACGGGCAGCGAGGTTGCTGGTGTTGACCTCGGGATGTGCAATTTCGCCGCTGTCTCCTTCGGTGGTGACTCAGTGTTGTACCCCGGCGGTGCACTCAAAGAGGACGAATACTACTTCCTGAAGCAGAAAGCCAAGTGCGACGATTCCTCGTCTCGTGAAGCAACTCGGCTTGACCGCAAGCGAACGGGTCGCCGGACACACTTCTTGCACGCACTCTCGAAAACAATCGTGGAGGAGTGTGTCGAACGGGGTGTCGGAACCCTTGTCGTCGGCAATCTCGGGGGTATCCGAGAAGATGACGTGAGCAGTGAGTCCCGCAACTGGGGCGACCACGGCAACCTCGACTTGCATGGGTGGGCGTTCGACCGCTTCACGACACTGCTCGACTACAAGGCGAAAGCCGAAGGCATCGATATGGAGTTGGTGTCGGAACGCGATACATCGAAGTCGTGTTCGGCGTGCGGCCACACCGACGACAATCAGCGTGTTGAACGTGGGTTGTACGTCTGTGAGAAGTGCGATACGGTTGCGAACGCGGACGTGAATGGTGCAGAGAGTATTCGGCAAAAGGTACTCCCGAGTCTCGCCACAGATGGCGGCGATAGGGATAACGGCTGGTTGGCACAGCCAGCGGTTCACCTGTTCGACCGTAGTGAGGGCTGTTTCGCCCCACGAGCACAGGCTGCTAACCGCGAACTGTAATATCCCAACTCAGCGGTGCGGTGCCGTGGGATTCCCGCGTCTTCAGGCGCGGGAGGATGTCAATTCTTCGGAAATATCGCGATGTACTCCGCCGGTCCACGGTGTTCGACCGTATACCCATCGGCGTCGAACGCCTCGACCTCTGCTTTCATCTCGTAGAACAGTGGTTTGGGTTCGTGATCGTTGATTAGCGTTAGACTGTCTCCGCTTTCGAGCTCGGCGAAGGCGCTGTGGATCTTCGGATGCCGTTCCGCTGGCGGGATATCTCGGACATCAAGCCTTGTATCGGACATACACATCACAATACCACTCGTCCTCATAGAGGCATTGTTCCGAACATGTTCACGCTGTGGTGATCGTCACACGCCATTCGTCATCCGCTGCCTGTGACGTCATATATGTGTATCCACGCCGTTCAAGCACCGAGTAGAGCGGTTCTGGTTCGAAGCTATTGATCAGGACAAGCGTACCATCCTCGGGAAGTGAATCAAGTGCACTCATAATCTGGTCGAAAGGTTCACCATCGATGTCCCTGGCATCTAATTTTCGAGTCTTATCATCCGCTGCGTCTGGATTCATATACCTCCATTCGTGATGAGTTGACAAACTCATTCTGCCGATGATGTTCGTGTATCAAAGACTTAATCGAACGGTCGGGGTGGGCGAACATGTTCGGCAATATTTATTGGTTGCAGACCTGTATTCATATAGACGAAGTCTGATGCCACAAGCCAACCTCACAATTACGATCCCCAACGGGATCTGGATTGGTGATATCTCTCGAGGACATCCGAACGCCAGTGTACGAATATTGGCTGCTCTTACAGGTGAGGACTCCGGCGTAGGCCTCGCAGAGATCACAGCTTCCGACGTAATGGATATCGTCACCGACGTTCAGACCAGCGATTCAGTAACTGAACTCGAAATCCTGCAACGGTCGGAGAACACAGTCCTCCTGCAGTTCGAGACGACGATGCCTCTTTTGCTCTTTCCAGTTCAGGACTCCGGTGTTCCACTGGAGATGCCGTTTACGATCAATGACGGACAGGCCGAATGGGAGATCACGGCACCACAACACCGTCTCTCCGAACTCGGCACCCAGCTGAGGGAATTCGGGATACCGTTCACGGTGAACGAAGTACATCATCGCATTGAGCCTGAGCAATTACTGACAGCACGGCAACTGAGTCTCGTACACACAGCTGTCGAGCACGGCTACTACGACACGCCTCGTCAGTGCTCACTCACTGAGCTTGCAGAAGACATCGGGCTCGCCAAATCGACGTGTAGCGAGACGCTCCACCGGGCTGAAGAGAAGATAACGAAACAGTTTCTCGAGAATATCGATGAAGCGACCATCGAATCGGTCTGCCCATGAAATGATACTTGATGTCTACAGGAGCAACGTCTCACAGACTGCGCTCTGGTTACGAGAGTACTTTCGGTCAACAGTTGGGACCCCGATAACCTGCTCTCTACTCAAGGGATTATGGACCAATCAACAAATCGTGCTCACTCGCCCTGCGTCCATGGCACGTAATAGTAGTGAATGGTTGCTTTGCTCCGGTCTCCCTCGGTAGCGATGGTTTCGAGAGTCAGGTCTGCATGTCCGTACCGGCAGAGAGACCGATACGTCGCCTCTAGAATTTCAGTCGCTGTATCGTCGTCCATTGCGGTTGGTGTCTTAACTTACTAACTGGTTAGTCAAAGAGTTTTGGAGACCGCATACAGTTGCATCAAGTGTCTAATTTACGCCCCAAAGCCGCAATAAAGAGACTAATCGAACGGTAACTATATTGGAAATCATCGCACAGGTCACAACCGTTATCCAACCACAAGTAAAACTCGACATCAAATGACCGAACCATCGGACCGAACGTTCTCGGAAACTGAGGGGGCGATTATGGAGGCAACATACCGGGCTCTACGCGAACACGGATACGCTGATCTCACGATCAAACGGATTTCGGACGAATACGGGAAATCCACGGCTGCAGTGCACTACTATTACGACACGAAGGACGAACTCCTCGCGGCCTTTCTCGATTATCTCCTGAAACGATTCGTCGATTCGATTCACCACATCGATACAACCGACCCGGAGGAACGACTGGAGTTGCTGCTCGACGAACTCCTCGTCAAACCACAGGAGAACCCGGACCTCTCTATTGCGTTGCTAGAAATGCGGAGTCAGGCGCCGTACAAGGCGACGTTCAGTGAGCGCTTCCAGCAGAACGACGAATACGTTCGGTATATGCTCAAAGCAGTCGTTAACCACGGAATCGATGAAGGCGTGTTCAACGACGTCGACGCTGACCACGTAACTCGCTCACTGATGACCATCGTCGATGGTGGCCGGACTCGGGCAGTGGTGTTGGATGACCTCACGGAGCTCGAAACGGCACGACAAACAGCACGTGAGTACGTCGATGCGATGTTACGGTAGTTCGCCGCTCACTCGAGTCGCGCTCTATCGAGCGACGTCAGAGCTTTTGAGGGAGGTATCTTATCTACTGGGCCCTTTCGGACAGCGGAACCGTAGATCCGTGGATGGGTTCCTGACCGGAAATCACGCGTCCTCATCTCTCTTGGATTCGAACTCGATATCCTGATCTTCGCCAGCCAGTGCGACGTGACCATAGTTGAGTAAGCCGACGAAAATCGCGCCTCCGATGACGTTTCCAAGTGTAGTGAAGAGCAGGAATGACCCGAACTCGGTTACGGAAACAGTCCCCGTCAGAACCATCGCGGAGAGTACTTCCGTCGTTCCGAGGATTGAGTGGTGAAACGGTCCGAAGCCGATCGACGCTGTTACGAGTAACACGAGCACGACTCGGCCGATTGTATCCCGACTCGCGGCTGAGAGCCAGGTCGCCAGCCCCATCAACCATCCGGCGATAACACCGGAGAGGAGTATCACCCACCAGGGAACCCCTAAGAGCGCATCGGCGAGCGATCCGAACGAGGCCGGTTCAGCGATTCCCATCTGCGAGCTAATCACTGCGGTCAATCCGACGAATGCAGCACACCCGAGGAGATTTGCGGAGTATACCACACTCCAGAGACGGGCGACCTCTCCCAGCGATGCACGGCCGTCCAGCAGCGGGAGGACCGCCATCGTCGTGTGTGCGGTGAACAGTTCCGTCTGCCCGACGACGACGAACAAAAACGCGATCGCAGAGATACCAGCCAGTGCAACCTGTTTCGTGAGCACCGAGTCGAAACCACCGGAAAACGTCAAGACCATCGCCATGAAGAGCGCCCCAAAGCTCAGATTGAGGCCCGCTGAAACTCCCGAGAGAAACACGCCTTTGACTGGCCGGTTGATCTCTTTGAGCGCGTTCTCCATCTCCCGTTCGAGGATATTACGAGACGAGAGCGTAGCGCCGGTCGGGCCCTGGTCAGAGTCGGAAGTCATTGGTCGAACCTCATAGCCATCGAACGTACAGCCCAACGGGTGAACACGCTTGTGGTGGCTGGTCTCCGTCTCGATACCCTGTAACATCGCGAACGGAACGAAGACCAACGCCAGCGTGACTCTCGCAGCCGCGGCGTCGATACCGAACGTGTCTCTGAAGTACACAATGCCGGTCAATGCGAAGAATCCGGCAGTCAGGCGATCGGTGTACCCGAACGCGAACAACACGAGTAGGGTCGGATGCGAGCGGACGCGGTCGACAACCATGTCGACAGGAAGTCCACCGCTGGCACGTCGAAGTCGTGGAATTGCTCGCCGTTCTCTTTCGTGAGGATATTGAGCGCGGCAGCCGCGCCGTCACCAGTGGAGATGACGGCTTGCCACTCCTCGACCCGGACCATCGCACCCGTTGGGTAGGCGTCTTCGACTGACGTTTCCATCGTTACGTCTGCGTCGATAACCTCTTCGTCGGTGCATACACAGTCGAGTTCGTCGGTGAGTTCACGATTTGCCCCGGTCGCGAGCACGACGTAGTCCGCCGTATACTCGTTGTCAGCATCAGCAGTCTCGACGACGAATCCGTCATCGGTGGGTGAAACGGCAGTGACCGGGGTCTCTTGGTGACGGTCGACATCGAAATCGTCGACCTGTTCACGGAGCGTGACTCTGACGTTCGATCCGTCAGCCGACCCGATTCCGGGGTAATTGAACAGATGAGCGTTATGCATCCACGTCTCGTCGGTGTCGAAGACCGTCGTATCGAGGCCGTTCTTCGCCGTGAACAATGCGGTCCTGAGGCCCGCTGGTCCGCCGCCGATAACGAGTACCTCTGGCACAGACGCTAATTAAGTAGTTAGTACGAACATCCGTCTCATCCAAGACCCTCAGAACCGGTACGGGCGGCGTATTATGGATGAATATTTCTTTCGAATCTCTGCATGAGACTTCGATTATTTCGGCCATACAGGCTAAGCGACTAACCAAACCGTTAACCCTTGGTATCCCCGAGCCTTAGTATGGACCTTTCTGTCGTCGATCTGTCTCCCGTTCCGAACGATGGGACGGGGACAGAAGCGTACGCCAACACCGTCGAGGCCGCCAAACGGGCCGAGCAACTCGGCTACTCACGGTTCTGGGTGGCCGAGCACCACGGCATGGCCGACTCCATCGCTGGGGTAGCTCCCGAAGTGCTGATGGGCTATCTCGCCGGCGAAACGGACTCGATCCGGCTCGGATCCGGTGCGGTGCTCCTCAACCACTACAGCCCGTTCAAGGTCGCCGAACAGTTCGGTGTACTTGACGCGCTCGCGCCGGGACGTATTGACGCGGGTCTTGGGCGGGCGAACGGATCGCCTGCTGCTGACCGGGCACTCGGAACGGACCGACACGTCCAGCATCCCGATGCGGATCATGCAGAGAAGATCGAAGCCGTCGTCAACCATCTCTACGACGACTATCCCGACGGACATCCCTACAGCGACTTACAGATACCCCGTTCGGGTAAGGACGTCCCCGTTCCGTGGGTGCTTGGATCGAGTCCGTCGAGCGCGGAGATTGCAGCTACACTCGGGCTCCCGTACTGTTTTGCGGCATTCATTCGACCACAGCTCGCTTCCCACTCGTTCGAGACGTACCGCGAGCAGTTCCAGTCATCGTCACTGGCCGGCAGTGTCGACGAACCCCACGGAATGATCGCTGTCAACGCAGTCTGTGCAGAGACCGACGAGGAGGCGGCGCGGCTTCGGGCCGTGGCCGAGGCGTCGTACAAGCGTATGCAACGCGGTGTCGTCGGCACGAGGCCGTCCATCGACGAAGCCGTTGACGAACTCGGTGGGGTTCCCGACCCAACCCCTCCGACGCTCTCCACGAACGAGTGGCCGCGTGCAATCTCGGGTAGCCCGGGAACGCTCGCCGGGCTACTGGAGCAACTCGCTGCCCGTGTCGGTGTCGATGAGGTGATGATCCAACACATCCATGCAGACCACGAGGATGCGCTCCAGTCGCACGAATTACTGGCCGATGGCGTCGGACTCCGTTAGAAGTGAAGCGCGTTCACTCATGATGGTTTAATGGAGTCGACCGTGTGACACTCGGTATGGACAAATGGCAGCGACGGACTGTTTTCTATTCGCTCCTTCTCATCGGGGTGATGCTCATCTACGCGGTCCTCTATCATCATGGAATGCGAATCTACGAAGGAGAGAATCTCACGTTCCTCCATTCTTTGCAGGTCGTTGTTGAAACCTTTACCACGACTGGGTTCGGGTCAGATGCCCCCTGGGACAGCCCCGAGATGAACGCGCTAGTCATCGTGATGGACCTCACCGGCGTGGCTCTCATCTTCATGGCGCTTCCCGTATTGGCGTTCCCGTTGCTCGGGGAGGTCCTCTCGACGACGGTCCCGAAATCGGTCGACAACGGAGTCGATGACCACGTCGTCATCTGCTCGTACACCCCCCGTGCCGAGGCGCTCATCGCCGAACTCGGATCTTGGGACGTCGACTACGTCATCGTCGAACCGGATCGTGACCGTGCGACTGAACTCTACGAGGATGACTATCGCGTCATTCACGAGGATCCCGAATCAGTGGCTGGTCTCGAACAGGCAGGACTCACAGCCGCTCGGGCACTCGTCGCCGACGTCTCTGACCAGGTGGATGCAAGTATCGTCTTGACCGCCCAAGAGGTCGCCGAAGACGTGCCGATAATCAGTGTCGTCGAGGAGCCCGATCGAAGGGCGTATCATCGCCTCGCAGGTGCCGATGAGGTACTCTCTCCGCGACCGATCCTCGGCGAGAGTCTCGCGTCGAAAGTAACGACATCCGTCACAGCCGATCTGGGAGAGGCGGTCGAAATCGGCGACGACTTCGAGATCGCAGAACTCCCGATCCATCGGGGCAGTCGACTCGTGGGCAGGACGCTCGCTAACAGCGGGATTCGCGAGCAGGCGGGCGTCAACGTCATCGGGGCGTGGTTCCGCGGTGAGTTCGAGACCCCACCATCCCCGGATGCGACGCTCACGAACGGCACAGTGCTCCTCGTCACTGGACGTGAGGACCAACTCGAACAGCTTAAAAAACTCACTCTCTCGGAGGTGCGACGCTTCGACCGCGGGAACACAGTCGTCATCGGATATGGACAGGTCGGCCGCACGATCACTAGTGCTTTCGATGAAGCCGGCCTGCCGTACACGGTGGTCGACCAGACAGAAGTGGAGGGTGTCGACGTCGTCGGTGACGCGATCGAACCGGACACCCTTCAAGAAGCGGGGATCGACAGTGCCCGGTCGGCGATCCTGGCGCTGCCCGACGACACGACGGCAGAATTTGCCACGCTCGTGATTCGAGACGTGAGTCCGCAGACGGAGATCATCGCCAGGGCCGAGGAAACAGAGAGCGTCCAGAAGATGTACCGGGCCGGCGCTGACTACGTCCTCTCACTTGCCACCGTCAGCGGCCGGATGATCGCATCGACCATCCTCGAAGACGAAGACGTGCTGTCGTTAGATCAGCAGGTCGAAGTCGTCCGCACGCATGCCCCCAAGCTGGTCGGACAGACGCTCGGCGAAGCACTAGTCCGATCGAAGACCGGCTGTACAGTCGTCGGTGTCGAGCGTGACGGCACCGTGATCACCGACGTGGGTCCGGATCTCCGCGTCGAATCCGACGATGAACTCGTCATCGCCGGTACTGACGACGGAATCCGACGATTCAATGAGCAGATGACCTAAAGTGTACGCTCCGAGATACCCTCGTATTAGGTCAGAATGTAAGGCGTTCGAGTAGTCGCTGTGCGAACCGTGGTCGACGTGACTCGCGGGGATACACAGTGATCGTCGTACATCCCGGGCTTGGGAAGACCGGACGGTCATCGAACAGTATATTGCGCATTCTCTCGTCGGTGCCACGACGCACTACTACATCAGAGTTCGATGGCCTCCCCCCATCAGCTCTGATGGATTTCGCACGGACCGGAACGGAGAGCATCTCGGAGAGTTCGGACTGGTAGTCATCGATCGTCCGCTTGTACTGGGCAGTGTCCTTCCGCTCGGCAGGATACCAGAGTGAAATGTCACCGTCGTTCGCAGCGGCGATTGCTTCGGCAACGTTCACTGACAGCGGCGGGTACGGGCCACCGTCTCCGGAGAGAGCGACATGCGCTGGCCGTTCGTATCCGAGATTATCCACGAGAAGCACATCACACGGGGCATGCCGAACAACCCAGTCGATCGGATCGCCGAACAGTCGGGACCGAAGCCGAAGTGGCTCGTGTTCGGCGACGATTGTATCTACTCCCCGATTGCCCGCGAAGTTGACGATCGCATGTTTCGTGTCGTGGCTCACGATCTCGTCAGCTTCAATATCGATGTCTAACTCGGTCGAGAGCGATTCAATTCGCGTTTCGTACGAGATATCGGACGGCGATTGAACCGTCATATTCTCCGTGAGGGGGGCCTGATCAGGGACCTCTTCGAACCGAACGACAACCACACGACCGTCATCCGGACGAACCAAGTCGGCAGCGAGCGCGACGAGCGATCGTTCCCGATTCTCATCGAGATTTTTTGTGAGCGCGACGAGCACTTCACGGTGGGTGTCGTCTACAGTGGATCGAGTTTCCGTGAGTACGTTCCGTCCGACGCGACGACGAACCGCGTCCGTCGCCGCTCCCTCTCGGCTCACCCGTGGGCGGACGTAGAACAGGTACCAGCCGATGCTCCCGATGGTGATCACGACGGCACCGACGAGGGCAACCGTCCCCATCTGTGTCAACAAGAGTACCCCGGTAATCGCACCGAAGACCTGCACCCAGGGGTACAGTGGTGAGGTGAACTCGGGTTCGTACTCGGCGCTACCCTCACGGAAGGCGACAACGGCCAGGTTGATGAGTCCGAACACCAGTATCTGGAACGCGCTGGCGAGTTTGGCGATGTCGAGAATCGGGACGAACGCGATGAGCACCAACAGTACCGCACCGGTGAGCGTGATCGAGTTCACGGGTGTCCCGAATCGCTCACTCACGGTCGAGAAAGACGGCGGAACGAGGTTGTCTCGGCTCATCGCGAACGGGTAGCGCGACGAGGAGAGGATTCCCGCGTTGGCCGTCGAAATGAGCGCGAGGATCGCTGCAAGGATGACGATGACGACGCCGGTTTGACCGAGTGTCGACTCTGCAGCGACCGCGACCGGCGTCAGTGAACCGGCGACACTTCCCGGATCCGTCACGCCGACCAAGACTGCCACGATAGCCACGTACAGGACCGTCGTGAACGCGAGCGACCCGAGAATGCCGAGCGGGATATTACGGCCGGGATCTTCTACCTCCTCGGCGATACTCGCGACTTTCGTGACACCGGCGTAGGAAACGAAGACTAACCCGGTTGCAGCGAGGAGTCCACCGAGTCCGTCGGCGAAGAAGTTCACGTAATTTGCCGACTGAACGCTGGGTGCGCTCCCGGCGGCGAACCACCCGAGAGCAGCCAACATGACGACGACGATTGCGACCTGTAAACGGCCCGTCTGCTTCGCGCCGACGACGTTTATCAGTATCAACACGCCCGCGAGTCCCAGCGCAACCGGTTTCAATGGCAGATCGAACAACAGGAGCAAGTACGGGACGCCACCAACGAGCGCGAGTGCGCCCTTGAACGAGAGGGAGAACCACGTTCCGACGCCGGCGATGGTGCCAAGTAACGGGCCCATCCCTCGCTCGATGTAGATGTACGTTCCCCCGGCCTCGGGCATCGCAGTCGCCATCTCCGACTTCGAAAGTGCTGCCGGCACGACGAGTAGTCCGGCAAGAGCATATGCGAGAATCACTGCTGGCCCCGCGATCTCGAGGGCGAGAGCAGGCAGAATAAAGATACCACTGCCGATCATCGCGCCGATACTAATCGCGAGGACGGAAGGCAGACCCAAGTCGCGTTCCAGTTCTTTCATATGGCCTCACCGACCGTCTCAGACAGCGCAGTCGTCACACAGAACGGTTCGTGACCCGCATCGACAAAGAGCGAGAGACGGTCGGGATCGTTTACCAATGTGATGACCCGCGGAACGTCGAACCGCGCGCGAACGAGCTGTGCGATAAGCAGGTTCCGACGGTCCGAGCGTGTCGCAACAACGACTGTCGATGCGGCCCCTACTCCAGATTCTGAAAGGGCATCGGGAGCCGATGGATCACCGACAAATCCGGGGATATCATGAGAGTCATACGACTCATCGACGATAGCTATCCGGTGACCGTTCGCCTCTAGCTGTTCGGCGATCGCGACACCGACGTGGTCGCCGCCCAGAATGTAATGGGTGATTTCTTCCGCTTCCTTGGACGCGCCGCCTCTCTGAGATCGAGTTGGAATCATGATACTTGGTGCGAACGGTATCGATCGAACGGATTTCACGTGTTTCGTCTTCACTTTGATGACGGAAGGCATTAAACTAGCCGATTATTTTGACGACTCGTCAAAATGAATGTCATGAATATTCTCTCCCGTCAATAGACGGTGGGGGAGAGACGGACGCACGGCGAGAAAACGATGGCGGAGCACTAGCAAAGAAACGGACCAAGGCTATATTCTTCCGGCGCACCAGCGGTCAGTATTGATGAAAGACGGCGAACTGGACTCCGTTGATCGGCACATATTATACTATCTCCAGCAGGACGCGAGGGCGACGTCGTCCACAGATATCGCAGAGAAGCTCGGACTGTCGTCAAGTACAGTTCGAACCCGCCTTAACAAACTGGAGGAGAGTGGGATTATCCGAGGATATCACATCGATATCGATTATGACCTCGCCGGATATCCCCTGTACACCAAGATTATCTGTACCGCACCGGTGCCAGAGCGAGATGAACTCGCAAATGAGGCACGGGATATCCGAGGTGTGACAGCCGTACGCGAGATTATGACGGGGGAACGGAACGTCTACGTGAACGCCATTGGGAAAGACCACGACGACCTCAATCGGATCAGTAAACAACTGGACGCAGTCGGCCTCAAGATCGTCGACGAACAACTGATACGCGACGAGTACGTCTGTCCGTACCACGGGTTTTTAGACGAAAATGAGGAATTGGACGATCAAAACAACGACATACGGTCATAGAATTGGACAATGTCTTATCCCCGACAAATACATCTCGTCTTCGTATTGAGTTAATAGAGACTGAAGGGTGAACAGCACGGAGAGTTTCCAACGCTCGATGAAAGTGGCCACTAGCGAGCACAGCGAGCGGTCTACGAGTCACCCGACCCGTGGTCGTTCACATCACCCAATCACACGAAGAGGAGCAGGTGGGACGAACGCCAGAAATACGCTCTCGAACGGCGAGATAGTCTCGCTCTCGGTCCCATCGACGGTTCGAGTCGGTGAAACGAATCATTGGCAGAGCGACGTACAGCACATCTTGATTTCTCGGTGGTAACCCGCGAATCGAGGTCCGACACGGTGCGGCTTGGATGGTCGATAGTGGACAACCCTTTGTACACGTCGCGGACCTGCTCGGCGTCTCCCTCGCGAGCGTCTCCGAGGCGCTGTCGTACTGCGCACACATCGACGAACTGCGCGAGTTCGGCCGTGAAAACGCGGCGGCGTTCGACCTCCCTGTAGACGCCACATCGAGTCTGGAATGCTGAGCAGCACATCGCCCCCAGCCTACTGTTGATGACCGGATTCCCTCTTCGGATAGTCGGACCTTGCCCAGCTGTGTCGAAGGCTCTCGCGTTACTCCCCCAATTATGAAGCAGATCGCGTCGACGCGGGAGCTGTCTCGAACGACCGCGACATCTCTCGAACGGTCGATGGGATTTTGACAACCGGACAGACACTTTGTACAATGGCAACGTACGAGGCGTTCGACCCAGATATCGAGGTTCACGGCCGGACTATTCGAACGGTGGTCGACGACGCTCTGACGCGGTTTTCCGACGAGTACCAGCAGCTGGCACTCGACGCGCTGGCCGACAACGGCGTCGAAGACCCCTCGCCGGACGAGTGGTATCCCCAACAAGCTTGGCTGAACACGTTCGAGAGGATTGCTGAGGCGACGGAGCCGCACATTCTCGATCGGCTCGGCGAACAGATTCCGGATGTCGTCGACTGGCCCTCAGGCGTCTCGAGTGTCGAGGCGGGCCTCACAGCGATCGACGACGCCTACCAGTTAAACCACCGCGGGAGTACGAGTGGGGCGTATCGATTCGAGCCGGTCGACGATCAGGTCGGGAAGATGGTGTGTGAGAATCCGTATCCGTGTCCGTTCGACCGGGGGCTCATCCGCGCTGTCGCTCGCCGATATGCGCCCATCGAGGCGTTCGTCTTCGTCGAGGAACGAGGCGAGACGTGTCGCCGAAAGGGTGACGACGAGTGCACGTACACCGTCTCGTGGTAACCCTCTGGGTACGACCGTCCGTCTCGGAGTACTAATCTTCGTCTGCCGCTTGAATCGCGGAGATCAGTTCCTCGGGTGAGTGGTTCGTCGTCAGGCGAAGGAGGGTCTGGAGGCGTTCGTACGTTTCGGATAACTCTTCGATACGCTCACGGTCGCGGTCCACGTGGGCTCCGTCCCGCTGGTCGAGGTCGGCGAGTGCTCGCTCGAGCGTCCGCTGCGTCGTCTCCATCTCGCGGTCGACGTACTGTCGGAGCACGTCCTGGATGATGAACCACGGATCCGTTTCGGGGGCGAAGCGAACGCGACGACCACCGCCCTCGGACGATCGACGATGAACCATTCCGATTCGGGTGAGTTTGCGCGTCACGTTGCTGATGGTCGACTTGGCGTAGCCCGTTTCTTCGACGAGCTCAGAAATCGAAAGAGGCTCGTCAGCAAAGTAGAGTACTCCGTACACACGCCCGGCACTCCGGCTGAGGCCATACACCTCCGCGGAGCGCTCGATCGACTCGATCACGTCTTCCCTGACGGCTGCTGTCTCGTCATCTGTCATTGTCAGAGAAACCGCGAAGGAAACGCGCTCGGTTGCCAGCCATCATCCTCATCAGTGAAGCGTAAGTATTAAACTGTTTGGTTTGTTTGTTCGGTACGAGCCGAACAAAACGAAACGGACGGCTCGACAGGTCCCAGAGGTGCACGATACCGTGTCAAACCAGCTCCCACTTCGGCCCTCCATCGAACATACGCCACAATCTCGGTCAGCCCTCGTCCTCGGCGACGAGGAGTCGACAGCAGTGCTGGAGTCGCTCGCTCCGGAGACTGCCCGCAAAATCCTCTCCACACTTGCGGACCGTCCCGCGACTGCATCGGACGTGGCCGACCGCGTGGATACGTCCGTCCAGAACGCTCACTACCACCTGAGCAAACTTCGCGACGCAGATCTCGTTACCGACGCTGGCACGTGGTACTCCTCGAAAGGCAAGGAGATGACGGTCTATGCACTCACGAGCAACCGTCTCGAACTCCGGATCGGAACCGGAGAGTCAGCGACGTCTACTCCGACGGATCGTCTGCGCGCTCCGAACTCCCCGTCGTGCAACACCACCGGCGACTGATCTTCGCGGAGGCGGTCATCGTTTCCTCAATCGACTGAGTGCGTTTGCTGTTGCGAGATAACGAAGTATTCGACTGTCGGACACGAAAGTCTCTGAGCTACGGCCGGTGGCACGGCCTGTGCATCGTAACTGGGACGACCACGACTAATCGAAGCCACTACTCTCCCCGTTCCAACGAGGAGCGTCCGAACCCGCACGGGACGAGAACGCGCCCCACCCTACAGCGTGAACAACCGACACTGAGAGCGCGGTCACGAGGTGGTGTGGAACGTACTTTCTGCCGGAGATGCAAACACTGCGATCTACCGAAAAGAATCAAATTCATTGGACTTTCTAAACGACCTGACTCGCGCGCTCGACAATCACGTCTTCCGAAATCGAAAAAACCGCCGCGAGCGTCTTCGGCGACCACGCCGAGTAGCCCAGTCTGCTCGCCTTGATCGGGTCACGCTCCCGTCAGTCGCGTGGGGGACGGAAAATCACGTACGTGCGAGTTGAAAAATCTCGTCTAACGGTTCAACGCACTCTAGACGCTCGGTTTGCTCGTGACGATTCGTCTCGACAAAGCGATCTCACACATGCGTCCTTCAACAGTCGGCAACGAGTCGGACAGAATACTCGATATCGACGGTGTACCCGGAGAACGGTTGGAAACATCACCGGCGTCTACGTGAGCGCAACGAGTCCCGCTGTAGCCGGTAGCACGCAGAAGAATAATACAATTACTTCTATCTAATTTTCGAACAGAAACGAATCAATGACGCGGGTGAGTCGTCGGACTCACAGCGCAGCAGGAGGAAGTCAACGACTCACTCGTGGGTCACTGACTGACGCGGATGCCCGTGTGGCACTGCGGCGAGTCGAGACGGGAACCGCCACTCAGAGGACCCTCTCTCCGTGGTCGTCGAAGATCCAGAACTTGTCCTGTTCGATGGTGAGCGGGAGTTCTTCTCGTTCCGGGGTAACGGTGTTCTGCGGGACGACCGCTCGAATCTCGCGACCGCCCACGTCGAGATAGATCGTGTCACGGTCGCCCTGTGGTTCGATGATCTTGACCGTTCCGGAGAACAGCTCCTCACCCGGCTGTGCGACGTGGATGTACTGCGGCCGGATACCGAACATCACGACGTCGTCGGTGACGGCGTTGAAGGACTGTTCAGTGTTGATCGGCAGCGAGAACACGTCATTCTCCAAGCGGAATCCGTCGTCCGTGGGTGTGATGCGGCTCTCAATCATGTTGACCGAGGGAGAGCCGATGAACTCCGCGACGAACTGGTTCGTCGGTTCGTTGAACACGGCATACGGTGAACCGATCTGTTGGATGAGCCCATCGTTCATGATGACGATCTTGTCGCCGATCGCCATCGCCTCCTCCTGATCATGCGTCACGAACACCATCGGCGTGTCAAGACGGCGCTGGAGCTCTTTGATCTCCGTCTGCATCCGTTTTCGGAGGTTCGCGTCGAGCGCAGAGAACGGTTCGTCGAGCAGGAACGCCGCGGGTTCCATCACCATCGCCCGTCCGAGGCTCACGCGCTGTTGCTGCCCGCCGGACAGCGAACTCGGCTTCTGATCGAGTTTGTCCTCGATTCCCAGCATCCGGGCGATGTCTTCGACGCGCTCTTTCTTCTCGTCTTTCGAGAGTTTCGTCGACATGTCGAGCCCGAACCGGAGGTTCCCTCGAACGCTCTTGTGTGGAAACAGGGCGACGCTCTGGAAGACGAACGCGAGGTTCCGGTCTTTCGGTTTGACGCCGACCATGTCCACCCCGTCGATGACGATTTCGCCACTGTCGGGGACTTCCAGGCCGGAGATGCACCGGAGCGTCGTCGTCTTTCCACAGCCGGACGGGCCGAGGAGAACGACGAAGTCCTCCTGATTGATCGAGAGGTCGACTTTCTCGCAGGCGATGATGCTTCCACCGTCGTACGTCTTGCGCAGGTCGGTGATCCGGATGACTGGGTCGGCAGCCCGCTCGGCTTCGCTTCGCGTTTCCCGGTCAGATTCGCCGCTGACGGCCTCGTTCATACGCGTGTCACCATGAGGAGTGGTCTCGAAGTGCATAGATAAGCGTTTCGTCCACGGTGGCCACTCTGACCGGTGACCCGAACCGAACGAGGGGTTCCGTGTGGTCTCACGGTCGGACTGCACCAGGAGGTGCTCATGGACCGAACGCACCTCGCAGCCCCTTCTGTGCGACGAAGTAGAGAATCGCGGGAGGCGTCCCGATGATGAGTGCCTGCGCCATCAGCATCGCCCACGGGATGCTCTCGCCCTGTCCGGAGTGTAACGTCGCGTACAGCTGGACGATCGCGGGCTGGACGCCGCTACTCGTGGTGAGGAGGTTCGCAAAGAGGAACTCGTTCCATCCGTTCAGGAACGCGAGGAACCCGACAGCGATGAGCGCGGGTTTGGCAATCGGAAGGATGACACGAACGAAGGCGCCGAATTCGGTGCAGCCGTACACCTGCGCCGCTTCCTCGAGGTTCTCGGGGAGGTTACTGAAGTAATCGCGGAGGATCCAGATCGCAAACGGTGTGATGAAGATCTGGAACGCGATCCAGAGCCCGATGTACGAATCGTACAGGCCCCACTGGAGCCAACGCGCCGTGATCGGGACGACGAGAACGATCGAGGGGAACAGCAACGACAGGATGATCGCGTAGAACACGAACTGTTTGCCGACGAACTCTTTCCGGCCGAAGACGTACGCGCCTGGAATGGTGACGACCAGTGCAATGAGTGCGGTGCCGGTCGAGATGACGAAGCTGTGGAAGAGACCCTCCTGCAGTTCACCGAACCCGATCGACCACCACTCGAGCGTCGGGTTCGTCGGGAGCCAGAGCGTTGGATTCGCGAACAACTCGCTTGTCGGCGTGAACGCGACCGAGACGACGACGAACAGTGGGATGACGATCAACAGCACCAGCGTGGCGATCACACCGTAGACGGCGAGCTTGAACAAGACGTCCTCGAGATGGAGCGTCGGGCCGCCGATCGTGTCAATGCTCAGCCTCATGCCATCCCTCCGGTGTCGGCGTTGCGTTCGAACGACCTGATGTACGGAACGACGAAGAGCATCGTCAGCAGCACCAGGATCACGCCGATGGTCATCGCGAGGCCGAACCGCTGTGAGCCCTCGGTGAACCGGTAGACGAGAATCCCGAGGACGGACGTGTCAAAGCCGGGACCGCCACCCGTAATCTGGAGCGGCTGGCTTACCTTGGTGAGGTTGTAGATGGTCCGCAAGCTGACGGCGACGAGGATCGCACCTTTCAGCTGCGGGAGCGTGATGTGGAAGAACGCCTGGACCTTACTCGCCCCGTACACGCGGGCGGTCTCGTACTGCTCTTCGGGGATGCCGTCTAACGACGCGGTGAGGATAATGAACACCAACGGCCAGTACGCCCACGTCGCGGCGAACATGATGACGGCCATCGCCGAGTCACCCTGCGTCCCCCAGTAGATCGTCTGGTCGAGCAGTCCGATATCCACGAGCAACGGCAGGATCGGACCGAGGTCCGGGTGCAGAATGTACACCCAGAGCGTCCCGGAGACCAACCCTGGGATCGTGTACGGAACGACGAAGAGGGCGCTAATGTAATCGCGGAACCGGGCGTGTTTCACTGCCACGGCGGCCACTAGCGCGATTGCCAGTTGCGAGAACGTGACTAGACCGAAGATGATGGTCGCACGAACTGACGTCCAGAAGGTGTCCCATCCGAAGACGTATCGGTAGTTATCGGCGCCGACCCACTGGCGCTGGCCGAGGAAGTTGAACTCGTGGAAACTCATCCAGATGCCGTCGAGTAGTGAGCCCCAGACGAGCGTCCCCATGATGAGGAGGACCGGAAGGAGCATACTGTACGTCAACCAGTCGCGCCTGAGGACCTGTCTTACGTGACCGGCGCGCTGTCTGATCAGGTCCAAATTAACGTCAACAGTCGACATTGAGTGATGGTATCATTGATCGTTGATAACTGTTTCTAGGAAACGGCACCGCTCAGAAGAACTGGTCGCGCGCCTCCTGTGCGGCCTGATCGAGCGCCTCGCTGGCGGTTATCTCGCCCTGGAGTGCCTGCTGGATGTACCCCGGCATGATCCCCTGCTGGATCTCGCCGAAGAAGGGGGCGGCCTCCTGGATGAAGTAGCCACTCTGATCGGTGATGCAGGTGTTCGTGGCCTCGATGATCTGCGTCTGATCGTACCCCGTGGGGTCGTCGACCGCAGACCTGATGTCGTCCGGTGTGACGTCCTCGCGGATGTTCGCGCCCCCGATGGTACTGAACATCGTCCGCTGGAACTCCATCGAGTGGTACAGGTAGTTCTCGAGCATATCGGCGGCCGCCTCCTGTGCGCGGTCCCACTCGGCTTCGTCGGCGCCGTCCGTCGGATTGATGAACACGACACCGTCGCCGCCTGTGATCCCTCTCGCCCCCGACTCACCCTTCCACGCGGGACCGAAGATGAAGTCACCGTTCATCACCTGGTCTTCGGCGTTGGCCAGCAGGTCCGCGTAGGTCGCGGCGGGGACCTGCGTCATGCTCGCTTCGCCCTGAATCAGGAGCTGGGTGCCGTCCTCGTCTGACATCGACACGGTCCCCGGACTGGACAGTTCGTGCTCGACGTGGAGCGAGACGAAGTTCTCGTAGGTCGT
The DNA here is from genome assembly GCF_002906575.1 of Salinigranum rubrum. Classification (NCBI taxonomy): domain Archaea; kingdom Methanobacteriati; phylum Methanobacteriota; class Halobacteria; order Halobacteriales; family Haloferacaceae; genus Salinigranum; species Salinigranum rubrum. The sequence continues at coordinate 2,654,721 of NZ_CP026309.1, read as the reverse complement.
CTTGATCGGCTCGTCGTCGATCTGTGTGTCGGTCCAGTCCTCGTTCAGGATCTTTCCGGCCTGGCCAGCCTGCGCGACAGGCCAGTCTTCCGTACACGTGTCGGTGACGTCACCCGACGACCCGTAAATCTGCCAGCCGTAGTTCCCCGGTCCGTCCTCCTGAAGCGTCTGAGCGATGCGAACGCTGTCCTCGAAGTCTGTCGGGGGGAAATCGCTCTCTGGGTCGAGGCCCGCCGCTTCGAGGTGGTCTCTCCGTGCGAGGAGGAGCCGCGGCGGTTCGCTGCTGAATTTGAACTCGTAGGCGGTGCCGTCGTACCCGCCGTACGCCTGTTCGCCGAGCGGATCCATCAGCCAGGCGGTCTGCTCGAGGAGATCGTCGCTGAACAGGTCTCTGTACTCGGGGAACGGTTTCGCGATGCCCAACTCGACGAACGGACCGACGAACCCCGACACCTGGTCCATGATGTGGGGACGCTCCCCCTCGCGTGCGAGCGTGAGCCAGCGCTGTCCCGGGTCGCCCGCGGAGTAGTTCACGTCGACGGTCGCTCCCGTGTCGTCCTCGAACCGGCTGATGGCGCCTCTGATCGCCTCGGCCGCTCTGCCCGAGTTGTTGTGGAACCGGTTCCAGTACGTGATCGTCAGGCCGTCGTACTTCCCACCGGTCGAGCCAGTGGTCGTCCCGCCGTCGCCACCGTCACCACCACTGTTGCCGTCACCGCCTCCGTTGCCGCCGCCACCACCGCCACTACCGCCTCCACCGCCGCTCCCGCCATTGTCACCGTCGCCGCCAGCACACCCTGCTAACGCGGCGACACCCACCGCACCGGCTCCCTGGAGGAACCGTCGGCGCTGCACAGTTCTATCCCTGCCTCTCGGACTGCTGTCTTGTACCATGACTCCGTCTCTCCAATGATTATTCCTAACACACATATATCTATCTGACGTCAAACCGACACAGTTCGTCTCCCTGTGCGGCTGCAAACCCGGCGAACCCGGCAAAAAGAGAGCGTCCGCCCCATGCGAATACTTATTACAAAAATGATGGTTGATGTAGCTGGAGACGATGACGCAATCAGCTACACTGCGATTCGAACCTGAGGCACTGGAACAGTTCGCCGAGGACGTCCTCGCGGGTGCAGGTCTCACTGCGCCACACCGAGAAATCGTCGCAAAGGCGCTCGTGCGTGCGGATCTTCGAGGGGTCGACTCTCATGGCGTCGCCAGACTCGAACCCTACGTCAAGCATCTCGAGGCGGGCGGGTACAACCCGGACCCGGACATCGTGCTCTCCGAGCGGAGTCCGAGCGCGCTGGTCGTCGACGCCGATCACGGCCCGGGACAGAGCGCGGGACAGAGACCATGCGACGACTCATCGAACTGGCGGCGGAGTCGGGAGTCGCGGTGGGCGTCGTCAAGCACAGTAATCACTTCGGGACCGCCGCCTACTACACCGAGATGGCAGCCGAACACGACTGCATCGGGTTCGCGATGACGAACGTGCCCGCAGAGGTGATTCCCTTCGGCGGCAGGGAGCCGTATCTCGGGACGAACCCCATCTCGGTCTCCGTCCCGTCCCCGCTCGACTACCCGATCACGCTCGACATGGCGACGAGCGTCGTGGCGATGGGGAAGATCGATCACGTCGCGGCCGAGAAGGGCGAGTCAGTGCCCGAAGAGTGGGGCGTCGACGCCGAGGGGTCTCCCACGACGGACCCGACTCGAATCGAGGCCCTCAGACCGCTCGGAGGTGCGAAGGGGTACTGTCTCGGGGTCATCGTCGACCTCCTTTGTGGCGTACTGTCCGGCGCGAACATCAGCGCAGACGTCGGCTCGCTGTACGACGACTTCGACCAGTCGATGGACGCCGGTCACTTCTTCCTCGTGATCGACATCGCCACGTTCAGAGCGCTCGACGAGTTCCTCGCGCACGTGGGTCGGTTCGTCGAGGGGCTGAAGGCGATCGAGCCGGACGCTGGCGTCGAGGAAGTACTGCTGCCGGGCGAGATCGAATCGCGGGCCCTCGTGGAGAACCGCGAACGCGGTGTCCCGGTCAACGGGAACGTTTTCGAGAAGTTGACGTCGATCGCAGCGGGATACGGGGTTGAAACACCCCCTGTGCTCGACTGATTACAGCGCGTTTCTGGTGAACCCACCGTCGACGAACAACACTTCTCCCGTGGTGTAACTCGCCGCGTCGCTGGCGAGGTACAGCGCGGAGCCGACGATCTCCTCGCGGTCGGCGACGCGACCGGCCAGCGCTCGCTCGTCGATGCCCGCACGGAGCTCTGTCCCCTCACCGTACTCCTCTTCGGTGAGTGGGGTCATCACGAACCCCGGCGCGATGGCGTTGACCCTGACGTCCGGGGCGAGTTCCCGGGCGGCACACCGCGTCAATGCGTTGACTCCGGATTTGGCCGCACAGTACGGCATCAGCCGAGCGCGAGCGAGGTCGGCCGACATCGAAGAGAGATTGACGATGCTGCCGTCGGTCATCTCTCTCGCGAAGATCTGACACGAGCGGAAGACGCCAGTGAGCAACACGTCTATGACGTGGCCCCAGTCGTCCTCTTCGAGTTCGAGAAACGGCGTTCGAGCGGCGGCGGCGCCGGAGTTGACCAGTACGTCGACACGACCGAACTCGCTGAGGACCGCGTTGCAGAGCACCTCGATGGACTCGCGGTCGGTGAGGTCACACGGCTGTTCGATCGTTCGAGCGCCGTACGATTCGATCCGCTCGGCGGTCGCCTCGACTGCAGCAGGGGTTCGACTCGTGGCGACGACGTCCGCACCGTCCTCGGCGAACGAGAGCGCGATTGCTTCCCCGATACCGCTCGTGCCGCCGATGACGACGGCCGTCTTTCCCTTCACCGTGACGGGTGGATAATCAGGCATGAGCGACAGGCTGTGTTGGGTATGTCTGCATGGATAAATACCGAGACGTGTCTCTCCCGGTTGGACTACCGACGCTGAAGCGTGTTGACATTCTTCTCGTTCGGCCTGCGGGTCAGTTCAAGCCCGTCGACCTTCCGGATGACGATCTCGCTCAGGATGTGCACTTCACACCCGTCTTCGAGGTGACCCGCGATGGTCTCTTCACCGTTGTATGCGACGAGGTGGAGGTGTGGGTCGCCGTCCGCGATTGCGCCGTCGATCGTTCCCACCTCCCACGCGCCGTCCAGATTGAGGAACGTGTTCCGCTCGGACTTCTCAGCGGGGAAGTCGGTCGTGGGCACGTAGTGGAAGTTGAGATTTCGGAACGTCCCGATACCCGAGACGATCACCCCTGAATCGACCTCGTGTTTCTCGCACGCTTCGGTGATCGATTCGAGGGCGAGGTCGCCCGGGTGGAGCAGTACAAACACGTGACCATCGTCTGATTCGAAAGTTTCCATAGGTGATTTCCTACGACCCCACCCTTAGGGGGTGAGCACTTAATGATTGTGTCTGTCAGACATGGCAGCGAACATTCCGAACCGTATTCACTGGCGTGTCAGGCTGAGAGGGAGGCCGACGGCAGGACATCGAGTCGAGTCGAGTCGAGTCGGGTCAGGTCCGTCGAATCTACCAAGTGACCACTATGTATTTATGTGATAGCAGGAATGTAGTCAGCATGCGGTACTACCAGCTAACGGGGGACAGACGCGTCCAGCGCTTCGTTGTCGAGACCGACGACGGTGTCTTCGACCTGACAGCCGCCCATCCCGGCGTGACGAAGTTCAGCGAACTCGCTCATGCCGCGTCCGTCGCGGGTGTATCGATCGATGAACTCGCCCGTCGGCAGTTCGGGTCGGCCGACCGTGTCCCGAGAGAGGCGCTTGTCAGGGACCGATTGCTCCCGCTCGTCCCCGACGAGGTCTGGGCTGCGGGTGTGACGTACGAGATCAGTGAAGCAGCGCGAAAGTCGGAGAGCTCGATGGCCGAGATCTACATCGACGTGTACGACGCCGAGCGGCCCGAAATTTTCTTCAAAGCGACAGCGGATCGGACCGTCGCCCCCGACGAACCGGTTGGAATCCGGACCGATTCGAGCTGGAACGTACCTGAACCGGAACTCGCGGTCGTCCTCTATCGCGGAGACATCGTCGGGTACACCGTCGGTAACGACGTATCGAGCCGATCGATCGAGGGGGCGAACCCGCTGTATCTCCCACAGGCGAAGATCTACGACCGCTGCTGTTCTATCGGTCCGTGCGTGGTCTCCGCCGAGTCGATCGACGACCCTCACGACCTGCGAATGTCGATGGAGATCATCCGAGACGGCGAGACGGTCTTCTCGGAGGCGACCTCGACGGCTGAGATGGTTCGGTCGTGCGACGAATTGGCCCGCTGTTTCGTCGCCCACAATGCGGTTCCGGAGGTCGCGGTGTTGATGACCGGTACGTCACTCGTTCCCCCGACGAGTTCACCCTGCACGAAGACGACATGATTCACATCGATATCGAAGAAATCGGGACGCTAGTGAATCCCGTCGTGGGTGTGTGAGCGGACCTCTACGCACCACCTGACGGCCGAACGGTTTCCAGAACCCCACTCCTCCCGACGTCAGACGACTGGTCCGACGCCACACGCCGACCCAGCCCCGGCCACCTCGTCCGACCCCAGGTCGCGGGTGTGAGTGAGCGGAAGTCGGCACCCGTAATTCGTCGAATTCGACCACTTCGACATATATTTACTAGAATACGAGTTACTCCTCGATCGCTATTGACGAATGTCCATTTTACGTGTGGTTCTTTCGAGAACGTTCATTCCGTATTACTGAACGAGCTACCGACAGTGTCGGCGTTCGGCTCAGACCCCGGAACCGATACACGTCCATGGCATAGACACACATGATTTACAGTTATACTGGTGTAATCTATGCGCGTCCTACGATACTGAACGAGGAGCTATATTGTGGAGCCATCACATCAAAACCGACCGAAACCGGGATTGAGGACCGATATCCGGAAGTTTAGAACGAAGAGCCGGATGGACGAACAGTGACCGGTATTGTAGTGTATCGTTCAGTAGTATCGAATAACCCCCATCGGCCAGGTGCGGCAGTCTGAAACGCAGGCCGTCGAGTGAAGCGGCGCTGTCGCTGGCAGACCGACTCAGTAAGTGGTTCACCGAGGAGGCGCAGTGAACGTCGGGAGTGTGAGCGGACGGGGACGCTCGAGGGAGCACGTTCGTCGACTGTGGGTCGGCAATCGGGCTGCCGACGTTCAGCGGTTCGGGCTGCTCACGTCCGACGGTGACACGAACGCTCCAGGAGGCAGGTGCCCGAACGCTATCGAGGGTGTTAGCTAGATAATATCAAACAAAGCTATATGCCCCGGACACATCGTACCGACTGTATGACTCAGAGAATCAAGAACTCGGTGAAGTCAGTCGAAACTGCATTCAGCATCCTCGATGCGCTGATGGAACTGGATGGGGCCGGGGCCACCGAACTCGCGACACACTTCGGGATGCCGAAGAGTACGATTCACAACTATCTCAGCACGCTCCACCAAGAGGAACTCGTGGTGAAAGAGGGGCCGACGTATCAGGTCGGTATTCGCTTTCTTGAGTACGGGGCGTACGCTCGGCAGCGATTGAAAATATTCGGGATTGCGACCCCCGAGGTGGACAAACTGGCCGAATCGACGGGCGAACTCGCGAACCTGATGATCGAAGAACACGGCCGAGGCTCGTACCTCCACCGTGCCCGGGGAGAGAACGCGGTCCGGGTCGAAGCCCACGTCGGGACGCGCGTAAGCCTGCACAGCACGGCGCTCGGAAAGGCTATCCTGGCGCACCTCGACGAATCGAGAGTCGAAGAGATCATCGACACTCATGGGCTAGAGCAGTCGACTCCGAACACGATTACCGACCGGGAGACGCTGTACGAGGAACTCGCGGCGATCAGGGAACGTGGCCTCGCGTTCGACGACGGCGAGCGTATCCGTGGGCTCCGGTGCGTTGCGGCACCGATCCTGAGCAACAACGACCGCGTCCTCGGCGCAGTGAGCGTCTCCGGCCCATCGAACCGCGTGCAAGGCCACTACCTCGAAGAGGAACTCGCACAAAAGCTCATGGAGACGGTGAACGTCATCGAGTTGAACGTGACGTACTCGTGAATCGCCTCTGCCCAGGCACTCGTCTCGCTTTTCTGTAGAGCTTCACGGGGTGCTCACGCGTCGTCGCGGGCGCGGTACATCGCGAGCAAGCCCTGCAGGTAGCCGACGGCGTGAGCGCGGCCGCGGTGGTCCCACTCCGAGTCGCCTTCCACGTGGGGGACGTGATCGGGGATGATCATCCCGCGAAACCCGACTTCGTCGAGCAGTTCGAAGATCCGCACGGCGTCGTAGTTTCCCTGATCGATGAACGTCTCGTTGAACCGGGGAACGGTGCCGTCGACGTCTCGAAAGTGGACGTAGAACAGTTTCTCTCGCACACCGAAGTACTGGAGTGCCGATTCGATGTCCTCACCCATCTCGGACCAACAGCCCAGACAGAACTCGAGTCCGTGGTTGTCACTCGGGACGAGTTCCATCGCACGCTGGAAGTTCTCGAAGTTCCGGAACAGCTGTGGGACGCCTCCGAGCGACGGCACGGGGGGATCGTTCGGGTGGAGGCACACCTTCAAGCCGACCTCCTCGGCGACCGGGAGGACTGCCCGCAGGAATCGTTCGTAGTTTTCCCACAGCTCCGCTTCGGTGTACTCCCGGCCGTGCGTGAACTCGTCGTCGACCGCATCGAGGTCGAACCCCGAGGCTCGCGCGTCGCCACGGACCGTCGCTTCGACGTTCCGCCACACCCCGCTCGGCATCCAGTGGTAGCCGAACATCGGAATTCCCGCCTCGCCGAGGTTCCTCACGATCTGTCGGAGGTCATCGAGCTGTTCCTCGCACCGGTCGCCGCCGAGCATGACGTGGTCGTAGAACGCGATGGGGACGTTCTCGATGGCGTTCAGCCGGATGCCCGCTCGCTCGACGCGCTCGCGGAGTTCGACCAGTGCGTCTACGGTCCACTCCTCAGGGGTGGCGAGCAACGGACGGTCGCGGTTCGGCAGGTGCGGGTAGTCCGGTGAGTACCGGTACATGTTGAGGAGCACGTCGTCTACGCCGAGTTGTTTGATGAACCGGAGTCGGGCGTCGGTCGGGTCCCTGAACTGCCCGAGCCCGATCCGCATCGGCAACTCGTCGAACGGCACGCTGTCTCTCTGATCCATGGCTCACCTCTCGTCGGGGAACGCGATAAGCGTACGCCCCATGAGCGCCCGTCGGTATCTCGTCGACATCGTTCGCACTTGCCGTCCAGCATGCTGTGAGGTGGCGCCTCCGCCCCCGAGGAGCGGGCATTGCGAGTGGGGTGGGTGGAGTTCACCGAGGTGTCCTCCGTTCGTGCCTGGCAGTCACGGAGACGCGAGGGGACGCCTCCGACTCAGTCGGGGGTCACTGACAGCGTCGCGGGCCGTCGCTCAGCCTCGGTCCGCCCGGGCGGCTTCGAGGAGCCCCCTCATGTAGCCGATGGCGAACAGTCGACCCTTAGTGTGATAGCCCGGGTTCGAGTTGTCCTCGCCTCTCATCGTCGGAACGTGGTCCGGCCGCATCGGGACGCCCTCGGCGACGTGATCGACGTAGGCGCACATCGCACTGAACATGTCTGTCGGACCCGCGTCGTGCCACGTCTCGACGAACCGATCGGCGTCACCGTCGACGTCCCGGAAGTGGACGAAGTGAATGCGCTCCGAGAATCGCTCGATCGCCGCGGGGATATCAGCGCCCATCGCCGCGAAGTTCCCTTGACAGAACGTGATGCCGTTGTACGGACTCTCGTGGAGGTCGACGACACGGTCGTACGCGTCGACGGAGGTGACGATACGCGGGATCCCTCTGAGCTCGGAGCGCGGCGGGTCGTCCGGGTGCAGGCCGAGCTTGACGCCTGCTTCCTCCGCGACGGGGACGACCTCTCCGAGGAAGTAGTCGAGCGCCTCCCACAGTTGTGCCGCATCGACGTCCTCGTAACCGGCCGTCGTCGGATGCCCCTCGGTGTCGTCGATGTCGTACGCTGTCACGTACGATCCACCCCTCGCCTCGACGTGTGCGCGCGTCCGCGCCCACCGGACCCCGACCATCCAGTCGTAACAGACAACCGGAATGCCGACGCTACCGCACGCCCGCAGGAACCGTTTGAACGTCTCGATGTCCTCGTCGCGTCCCGGTTGCCCGAGGCGGACCCGGTCCGAGATGGGGACCGACCCTTCGAGGACGGCGAACTCGAGGCCGACCTCCGCGAGCCAGTTGCGCAGGCCGAGGAGGTCGTCGTACGTCCACTGCGTTCGTCCGTCTCCGATCTCGATCGGGTGGATCACGGCCTTCGTCACACCCAGTTGGGTGGCGAGGTGCCATCGGTCGTCCGGGGTTGGGGGGAGAATCAGTGCTGGTTCGACCATGCGAGGCATCCGCGGGCAGGTGTCAAATAGTCACCGCTGACGAACAATCGAGGACCTGGGCCAGCGGACCGAAAGAAGTCTATACTGGCTGTGCATACCGGTTGCTGATGGGTAACAGTCACCACAACTTCGTCGACGGCGAGTGGATCGCAGCCGAGACGGGGGAGACGTTCGAGAACGTCAACCCGGCGGACGCGACTCGGGCAGTGGAGGCCGCGGTCGCCGCGGCCGACGGGTGGGAGACGACGCCCGGACCGGAGCGCGGTCGCATCCTGCAAGCGGCCTCCGAACGCCTCGCGGCTCGAAAAAACGAACTGACCGAGGCGCTGATTCGCGAGGAGGGAAAGGCGAGACCAGAGGCGGCAGGCGAGGTCCAGCGGGCGGTCGACATCTTCGCGTACTACGGCGCGAAAGCACGGGACTTTCGCGGGACGGTCAAGGCCGCGAGCAGTCCCGATACGACGCTGTACACCGTCCAGGAACCGATGGGCGTCGCGGCGCTCATCACCCCGTGGAACTACCCGATCGCCATCCCGGCGTGGAAACTCGCCCCGGCACTGGCAACGGGGAACGCCGTCGTGTTCAAGCCCGCGACCAACGCGCCGGACGTCGCACGAATGCTCGTCGAGTGCCTCGACGATGCCGGGTTACCGCCGGGCGTCGTCAACATGGTGACTGGGCCGGGAAGCGTCGTTGGGTCGGTGTTCACCGAGCACGAGGGCGTGGACGCCGTCTCGTTCACCGGGAGCACGAGCGTCGGCCTGGCGGTTGGCGCCGCCGCACAGGAGGCCGGCAAGCGGGTGCAGTTGGAGATGGGGGGTAAGAATCCGACGGTCGTCATGCCGAGTGCGGATCTCGAGCGGGCGGTCGACATCGTCGCGAGCGGCGCGTTCGGCGTCACCGGCCAAGCCTGTACGGCCTGCTCACGCGCAATCGTCCACGAAGACGTCTACGACGAGTTCCTCGAAGCGCTCGTCGTGGCCGCCGAGTCGATCACGGTCGGTCCCGGGCTGGACGGTGCCGACATGGGACCCCAGGTGTCGGCTGACGAACTGCAGGGTACGCTGGAGTACATCGACATCGCTCGCGGCGAAGGGGCGACCTTGCTTACGGGAGGTTCCAGACTCACCGGCGCGCCGTACGACAACGGTCACTTCGTGGAGCCGACGGTCTTCGCCGACGCCAGCCCGGAGATGCGAATCTCGTGTGAGGAAGTGTTCGGCCCCGTGCTCGCGGTCCTTCCGGTCGGCGACTTCGAGGAAGCGATGGAAGTCGCTAACGACGTGGAGTTTGGCCTCTCGGCCAGTATCGTCACGCAGGAGTTGACCGAGGCGAACCGGTTCGTTGACGAGATCGAGGCCGGCGTCGCAAAGGTCAACGACAAGACGACCGGGCTCGAACTCCACGTCCCCTTCGGCGGACAGAAAGCCTCCTCAAGCGAAACGTATCGAGAACAGGGAGACGCCGGACTCGAGTTCTACACCCTCTCGAAAACGGTCTACATGAACTACTGAATAGCTGGTCTCCTGCACCTTCGATGCCCCTGTGGAATTCGGTCGGTGTCAGTGTTTGGATTTAAGTAATTGGATTAATCGCGTGCGGCTGGGCTACCGCCGGTTCGTCTTTGAGGAGCGATGCGTAGCAGTGAATTCGTGACCGGGTTGGATTAGTTGGCTCCGAGCACCTTAGAAGTCGACATTTTCGGGTTATCGTTCTATTGCTCGTTACCTTGTCTATATCGACATAAAAATACTCTATAGTGGATATATGGTCCGATTATCTGTATTAAATACAATATTATATCTATATTCTATACATTCGGGTAGAAATAATCTCAATTTATTGTAATAGTACTTTTTCCATCGCAAGGTTATCCCCTTTGATCTTAGTTTATTTAATTACTAATATCAAAATAATCGTGGGCGGACCTCGACACGTTCGCGGAGGTTCCCGACGACGGATTCGGGTCGCTCGCGTTCGGCCGCGTCCAGTTACGCCTGCCGCCGAGACGTGACTCGCCTTCTATCAAACGTGCTCCGGTGTGCTCTCATCGACTGACAGCAGCGTATTCGATGCCATATGCAATGTTGTCGACCCCGGTTCGGACACGTCTCTCGGGGCGTACCTCCGCTCGGGGCCGGTCGTGTCCCCCCTCTCCCCCCGAAAACGAGACGGGCCGATGCTCGCGGCCGAACGCGAGCGCGACCCGGTTATCGACTCCTCCTGGGACCGGCTTCAGCGAGTCCGTGTCGCCTTCAGAGCTGTTCTTCCTGCTCCGTGTCCCCTCGCCGGGAGCGACCGACTCGGCGATACTCGGTGACGACCGGGGAGTCGTCGAGCAGGAGTTCGTACCGTCCGAGGATGTCCTGTGTGTCGGGAACGGCCGTCCGTTCGACGACCTCGACGGTCGCCGTCCAGCCCTCGTCGCGACTCGTGATCGCGACGACGTTGTCCAGCGGGTGCCCGACGAGACCGGCCGCGTTCGCGACGACCCGCTCGCGGACCTCGACGAGCGGTCCTCGCTCGACGCTCCGGTCGTCGTTCGAGCCGTCCTCGGTCTCTTCGTCCCCGTCGGTCTCCTCGCTCGCGCCGGTCTCTTCGTCCCCGTCGGCCTCGTCGACCGTCGGGTCGTCCGGCCCGTGTTGGTAGCAGAAGCCGTCGTCCTGCGCGGTGCGCTCGCATCGGTCGCCGTCGTCGGTGCGTGCCCGGCAGCGAGAGCCGTCTGAAGCAGTGGCCATCGTTCGGCGGTGTTACTGCGTCGGCGCCTGCTCGTACGAGGACGGTCGCGTCGGCGTCTCGATTTCGATGTCCTCCATGTCGGAGAGGTCCCCCGACTGTGACGCCATCTCCACTTTGGATATGCTCTGGGCGTAGTGGAGGAACGTGTCGACGGAGGAGGCGACCACGCGTGCTTCGACGGTGAGCAGTTCGATCCCGACGACGGAGATCCGTGCCCAGACGTCGATGACGATTCCTTTGTCGAGGATGCGGTCCAGCACTTCGGCGAGACTCGAAGAGTCAGGTCGTGCCATGAGACTACCCACACGGGGTTCGTGCTTGCGGCTGTTGCTTGCGCGTGCACCCTGCCGGCGCTCGCCGTCGCCCGAAACGCACCCTTCGTCGGACTCCCTCGATGGCCGCGCGTGCCACGAAGCTCTCGCTCTTGGCTGCATGTGCAAGCGACGGGTTGGTGGACGTGCGTGCGAGTGTACAGTTCTATGAGCAAAGTGTACGTCTACGGGGTCACCGACGCCGCGCCGTTCACGGCGTCCCTCGACGGAGTCGAGGACGCAACGGAAGTGCGGACCGTCGAACACGACCCGCTCGCGGCCGTCGTGAGCGACGTCGAAGAGCGGGAACCGCCGCGAACGGACGAGAACGTCCAGGCACACGACGAGGTCCTCCGTTCGGTGATGACCGGTGGCGACGGGCGGACCGTGGTCCCCATGCAGTTCGGCATGGTGTTCGAGGGGGAGGGACCGCTGCGGAACGTTCTCCGGAGCGGCCGCCCCACGTTCACCCGCAGCCTCAACGAGGTCGACGGGACCTTCGAGTTCGGGGTGAAGGTCGTCGCACCCGACGATGGGGGAGTCCCGCCGGCGGTCACGGAGTCGGTCTCCGAGGAACTCGCCAGCGCGAGCGTGGCGGAAGCAGACGGTGACCAGTTCAGCGACCGACTGGTGCTGAACCGGTCGTATCTCGTCGAACGGGCCGAGCGGGAGGCGTTCGACGACGCGATCGACCGGGTTCGCGAGCGACACGACTCGCTGACCGTCCGCTACACCGGACCGTACGCGCCGTACAACTTCGTCGACATCCACATCGGTGCGGAGCGCTGACACAGGATGTTACTGCTCGATGACCTCCTCGTCCGGCCGTTCACCTTTCTCCTCCGAACGCTTCACGACATGGCGCTCGAAGAGTGCTACGACGTCGAGGGGATCCGAGACGACCTCAAGGAGAACCAGTTGCTCTACGAGATCGGCGAACGGTCCGATGCGGAGTACACCCGACGCAAGACCGAACTGGAGGACGCACTCGACATCGCGATGGAGGCTCGCGACCGCCTCAGCGGCAAGGTCGAGGTGATGAGATGACTCCGTCCGAGCGGACCACGGACGCGCTCAAACGGGTTATCGAGACGGTCGGTTCCCTCACCGAGACCGGTCCCGACGACACGCCCGAGGGTGGCTCCGAGCGGGACGGCGGGGATGCCGACCGAGCTGCGAGTGGTCCCGATGCTGACGGGAATGCCGACCCGTCTGACGGGGACGACGGACGAACCGACCGGGTCGACGCGGCGCTCGACGAGCTATCGGCGCTCACCGCGGCCGTCGAACACGCCGACAACGTCGAGGACGTCGTCGACGAACTCGGTGACCTCGCGGGTACCGTCGACGCGCTCGACCTGCTGGCGGCGCTCGACTGGGGCGACCTCCCGGACGTCGCCGACGAGTCCGACCTCCCCGTCGTCGACGGGGACGGCGCGGACGACGATGCACACCTCGACGTCACTTCGTTCGTCGACCCGAGCGACGTGTGGAGCCACGTCGACGTCCGGGAGGCGTGGCGACAGCTTCGACAGCTCGAATCGGAACTGGAAGAACTCGTCGGCGAGGACGGTGGCGGTGACAGCGACGACTCGGACGACGCCCTGCCGGACGGTTCCGCCGTGTCGTTCGTCGAGGGGTCGGAGCTCCACGGCGAGACCGCCGAGAACGCGATTCAATCGGGCGTGAGCGACGCCGTCAGCGAGTTCCGCGAGGGGCTGCTCGACCTCCACGACCGTCTCGAAGAGCTGTACGAGGCGAACCGTCAGGAGTCCGAAGCCCGGCGGTCGCAGGCGTCGCACTCCCGAAACCCGACGGCCGTCTCGACGATGTCACGGACGGGTCTCGGGCGGAACGCCGTCCGGCACTCGACCGTTCCCGAGGAGACGAGATACTCCTCCGCCCCGAACCGAAGACGAATCTACGGCCGGCGGTTCGACGACGCGAGGGGTGAGAGCGATGAGTGACCCCGGTCCCGTCAGAGCGCAGAGCGACCTCTCCGACGTGGTCGAACTGGTGCTCGACAAGGGCGTGGTCGTCAACGCGGACATCGTCGTGACCGTCGGTGACACGGAACTCCTCGGCGTCCGCGTCCGCGCGGCGATCGCGTCGTTCGACACGGCGGCCGAGTACGGGCTCGAGTTCCCCGCGGGGACCGACCAGAGGCGGCTCGAACGAGCCTCCGGCCGTCCGCCGATCACGACCGAAGGCGGCGTCGACCGCGGCTCCGACCCGTACATCTCGGCCCGGCCGGTCTCCGACGGCGAGGAGACGGGCAACGACGGCACGGGCCGTGGTTCCGATCCGTACATCTCGGTCCGCCCGACCTCCGACAGCGGGGGAGCGGAAGACGACGGCAGTCGGTCGAGCGAGCGTGAGGCGAACGACGCGGGCGAGGCCGAGAACGTGGCCGACGCCGACGCCGAGGCGCCTTCGGGGGGTGACGATGACGCGGATTGACCTCCCCGCGTCCGCCGACGGGACGGCGGAGGGCGGGGCCAACGGCCTGGTCGCACTCGTCATCGCGGTCGTCGAAATCCTCGTCGAGGTGCTCGAGCGCGAGGCGGTCCGCCGGATGGAACGCGGCGATCTCACCGACGAGGAGGTCGAGCGCCTCGGAACCCAACTCGCGACGCTCGAGACCGAGATCGAACAGCTCGCCGCCCGCGAGGGCGTCGACGACGAGGTCGACCGCCTCCGCGGCCGGCTCGACGGTCTCGTCGAGAGCGCCATCAGGCGCGTCGACGACTCCGGCGTCCCACAGCGACAGGGAGCGGCGGGAGGTGACGGTCGATGAGCCCCGAACCCGAACCCCGGGGACGGTCGGACGGCTCGGACGCGACGGCGTCGTTCGAGACGGGTCGCTACCTCTACTGCGTCGTCGAGGACGAGCCGGGTGTGACGCTCGAAGACACGGCCGGCGTCGGTGGTGGCGACGTCACGCTCGTCCGTGACGCCGGGTTCGTCGTCGCTACCCACCCGTGTCGCTCCCTCTTCGACTCGGACGACGTCGACACCGTGCGACGGTGGCTCCTCCAGCACCAGACCGTCGTCGACCGGATGGGAGAGGCGTTCGGCACGCCGCTGCCGTTCCGCTTCGACACGGTGCTCCAGGGGGACGACGCGGCGGTCCGCGCCTGGCTCCGCACCCACGAGCCGAAGCTGTCCGACGCGCTCGACTCGCTCGCGGGGACGTGGGAGTACCGGATCGAGGTGTCGTGGGACGAGTCGACGCTCGGCGACCGGCTCGCCTCGGACGACAGCCGACTCGCCGAACTCCGTCGAAAACGCGACGAGGCCAGCGACGGGCGGTCGTTCCTCGTGGGGAAACAGTACGACCGTCGGCTCGCCGAGGTGAAAGCGGCGCACCGGCAGGGGGCGATGGACGACCTCCGCGACCGACTGCGCCCGCTGGTCGACCGTCTCGAAGCGTCTTCGGGGTCGGGGTCGACCGACCTCGGCTCGGAAACGCGGGCGGACGACGACCGGGTCCGGAACACGCTGACGGTGCTCGCGCGGGAGGCTCACGAGTCGGAACTCGGCGACCGGTTGGAGGACTTCGCCTCCCGACCCGGCGTCGAAGTCCGGTTCACCGGCCCGTGGCCGCCGTACTCGTTCGCGCCGTCGCTCGGGGGTGAGCCGTGACGTGCGGCCGACGCGCGAGTCCGAGGACGCCGTCGTCGACCTCGCCGACGTCCTCCTGCGCGACGGCGTCGTCGTCGAGGCCGACGTGCTCGTCAGCGTCGCCGACGTCCCGCTCGTCGGCCTCGAACTCCGCGCCGCCGTCGCGGGCATGGCGGCGATGCGCGACGCCGGGATGCTGACCGCCTGGGACGAGGAGGTACGCCTTCAGGCGCAGCCCTCCTCCGAGTTCGAGTCCGAGTCCGGTGTCGAGCGTGGTGACGACGCCGACCGGTGACTGCAGGTGCAAGCAGAACCTACTGGCCACGTCGGTGCGACCTCCACCCGCATGAGCGATAGCCAAGCGGAACCAGCGCGTACCTGGTCGACCGACTTCGTCGAGCGAGCGATCAAACAACCCGTCCGGGAAGCCGTCCGGGAGGCGCTCGCGGAACACGATGCGACCGAGACACGCGAGGGGGTGTACGCGGACGAGACCGACGCATCGGACGCGGACGACTCGGGCGGCCACGAAGCCGACGGTGACGACGGAGACGACCCCACGTCGTCGGGCCGACCGAGCGGGAAGCGATTCCTCCTGCTCGTCGGTTTCTTGGCGGGAGGCGCGTACCTCGCGACCCGTCGACGACGAAGCGACGACCCGAGCACGGACGACTCGCTGTCGGGTGATGATGGAACCAGTACCAGCGGAGACGAGGACGCCGTCGACACCGACGACTCCACTGCGGCCGACGGCTCCGAAGCGGACGACGACGACGTCGACGCTGACGCCGACTCGGACGACGACGACGAGATTCCCGAGGGCGAACGGCCCACGGCACCCGCCGAAGACGCGGCGACGAACTGAGACCGGTCCGCGCGGACCGCGTTCGAGCCGATTCGTCCACCCGTTCCTGACACTACCTGACACTACCTGACTCACGGAGAGCGTCCCGCCGTTCACGGCGAGGAGGACGTCGTCGACCTGCGACACGCCTCTCGTCTCACGGCTGTGACGCTGGTCGTCTCTTCGTACGGTCCGCACTCTGTCGAACGAGTCGGGTCAGAACCGCGAACCTCGACGGCGGACCCGGCCGCGACACCGCCGAACTACAGGAGGAGCGAGACGACGGCCAGGACGAGGAAGACGACGACGAGTATCTTCGCGATACTCATCGTCATGCCCGCGACGCCCCGGAACCCCGCGAGGGCGGCGATTATCGCGATGATGAAGAACGCGATGGCCCAGCCGAGGAATCCGCCGGACTGCAACGGAAGCAGTGCGACCGAAGTGGGGTTCATTTGCCACCTCGTCGTGACGCGTTCTCCGTCCGGTGGTGTCTCGTCGTCTGTTCGTCTCGGTGTCGTCGTACGCGCGGGTCGGACCGACCCGCTGCGGCTGGCGTGATTCGTGTCGACTGCATCGGCTGTAACGACACCCTGTAGCTCCCAGGAAGTTGTGCTTGCAGAGCCAGCCTCGGCCCGATTTAACTCCGTCAGGGCCCATCCAAATTCTGCACGATCGTGAGCCAACGGATTCTTAGCCGAGAACCGCTGTATCCACCAATTTCGTGAACCGACGCTTGGATCACGGTGTTGGGGTTCGTTTGGCCCATCCAACTGCTGGATAGGGGTCGTTGCTGTCGTGCCTTCTAACAGAGTCGAGACCGCCTCTCCACAAAATCAATCGGTGGTTGCGATTGACAGCATATTCTCAGTAGTCGGTGAGGCGGTCTCTTTATTCAGACCCAAGAGTGGGATCGGCACTCTGACCGCAACAATCATATCTGGTCCCACCTAGAGTGGGAATATGGCTAAAGTGGATTCAAAAGGGCGAATCGTCCTCCCCAAGGAGGTTCGGGAACGCCTCGGGATCACCCCTGGCACAGAAGTGGATGTTCGCGAAGAAAACGGGAAAGCTGTCGTCGAACCCGAAGACGACCCCGAAGAAGTCCTTCATCGGATGGACCAACTGATTGCAGAGTTCTCGAAAAAGCGAGGAGAGACGAGGCCGTTCTCGGACAACGCGGACCCGATCAGCGAGGATTTCCGCGACAACGTCCGAAACGGTGCGAAGGACGAATTCGATGAGTGACGACTCTGAGCCGTACCTGTTTGACGTGGGTGTTATCGCCCTCGCCCACGCAGAGACTCCGGTTCAAGAGAACGCACTCGGGTACGTCCGTGATGCAATCGCGGGAGAAATCGACGCGATTGTTCCCCGTACAGCAGTTCTCGGAGCGCACCACGTGCTACGGAACCACCTCGGATACTCGAATACAGAGGCGGCAAAGCTGCTTCAAAATTTCTTGAGTGCGAAACGAATTCACTGGTACGATGGAATGTCTGAGGCTCTTGTCCACGAGGCTCTGTCTCGTGCAGGCAGCGCGAACATTGAGGGGTGGGACGGATACTACGCTCAGGTAGCGATCGCAGAGGGTGTGAATACTGTGTTGACGATTGACGACGACTTCGAACGATTCGATGCGTTCGACACTGAGATCATTCTCTCTCCCTCTGAGTTCACCGAACTGAACCGCCTTCTTGAAAGTTGATTCCACTCCTAAGGCTGGATAGAGGAACTGTACTGCCAACTACTGTTCGTCAAAATACTGTCCCTCACTCAGATCCACGAGCTCGCTACCTTGAGGTGATTTCCTAGAACTGATCGTTGAGGTTTCTAGCTAATACGTGACCCCGTTCAACAAGGCTGTCAAGGCGGTCAGATGTTAGCGGTAATTGATCTGGCTGTTGTTCCTCGTGATCCTCGACTGTCTCCCAAGCCAATCCAACGACGTCCAGTCACAATTAGAGGGGTTGTAACCAGTATTTTTTCCCGATTTATTCACCGATCACTATCCCCTCGATCGGTTTGAGTACCGATGAGGAACAGTGTCAATCGGTAAAAATGCCCGAGGAACCGGAAGCCTGAAAATCGGTGTCGTTCTCGTGGATGGAGAGGCTGAATCTATTGTCGGTCGACATCCCGCTGAACCGATTCGGTTTCTATCGAGCCGCCTTTCCCCCATCTATCCGAAGTGCCTCCCCAGAAACGAACGACGCCGCGTCCGACCCGAGCCAGACGATCGCTTCGGCGATCTCCTCCGGGTCAGCTATCCGGCCGAGCGGGTGATTAGCCGCGGTTTGCTCGCGGACCGCTTCGGCACCGCCGAACACGCCCTCGGTCATCGGCGTGAGCACGATTCCGGGGCTCACTGCATTGACACGGATGTCATCGGTCGCCCCTTCGAGCGCGGCCACGCGCGTGAGGGCGACCACGCCGTGCTTCGCTGCCGCGTAGGCTCCGAAGTTTTCGGCCCCCACGTGCCCGAATTCCGAGGCGGTGTTGATGATGGTTCCACCGCCGTTCTCGCGCATCGCCGGGAGCTCGTACTTCAGCGAAAGCCAGACACCGCGAAGGTTCGCATCTAGTGTGTATTCCCAGTCCTCGTCCGTGAGGCCCTCAAGCGGTCCCGGCCGGCCGACGTTACCGGCGTTGTTGACTGCGATGTCCAGTCCGTCGTAGCTCTCGACGGCCCGATCGACGAGGTGCTCGACTGCGGACTCGTCGGTTACATCAGTTCGGACAAAGATCGCGTCGCTCCCCGTCTGTTCGATCTGCTCGACCGTCTCTTTGCCTTCGGCCCCGCGCCGCCCGGCAACGACGACGCTTGCTCCATTCCGTCCGAGTGCGAGCGCCGCTGCGCGCCCGATCCCCGACGTAGCGCCCGTGACGAGCGCAACCTTGTTTTCGAGTCCCTGTACTGACGTCGTGTCTGTGAGTGTTACCATTTCGAGTATCTCCTCTCTAATCGTGGTTCGCTGTTCTGCGTCTTCGTCGCTTCCCGACGCGGTTCACCACGCTCCTGCTTGTATTGGCCCGAATATATCAATTTGGTAATATGAATGGAATTAGGTTACACCTGTGTAACCGAACCTATACATATTGCAGTTGTCGTAGTACTCGGGTAGGATTCGACCATGGAATCATGTACCCCCTGCGGCGGTTCGTCCTCACTCCAGAACCAGAACAGTAGCACCACGTGTTCTCTAGTTCACACGTTCGATCAGATCGGCTCGAAGTGGCAGTGGATCGTCGTCGACACTCTATTGGAGGGTGAGAAGCGATTCAACGAGTTGAAACGGTCGACGAACGCGAGTTCGCACACACTATCGCGGGTACTGGGTGATCTCGAAGAGAACGACCTCGTCCAGCGCCGGGTGGATGCCGATGGTGCGGTGTCAGTCCACTACGCTCTGACTGAGAAGGGACGCTCGCTCTCGTCTATGTTCGACGAGATCGATTCGTGGGCCGGTAACTGGCTAAATTTATAGAGACACCTCACGAAACGGACCGTATCGGGAGTCTCCATCGTCTCGCCGCACTTGGGGCAGTAATCTTCGATCGTGTCGTTATCTTTCTTTCAGACTGTAGTCTCGTAACTCGATCCGAGAGGGCCGGAGACGAGAGACCGACGACGTCCGTAATATCACTATACGGACAACGAACGTTCGACATCAAGATCTGGAGAATTTCGAGATCCGTTTCGTCGAGATTGCGCATGGCGGATCAACGTTTACAGGCGACTAAATCACGACGTCGGAATTACTTCGATTCTAAAGTTTTTCTGGGGGTATTGCCGATTAATCGAAGGAGAAATCCGCTAAAGGGAGGGTGACGTATGTGCTCCTGTATGACGACTATCACCGTAGAGGGAATGACCTGCGGTCACTGTGAACAGACGGTCGAAGAGGCGCTTCAAGATGTCTCTGGCGTGACCGACGTGACCGTCGACCGAGAGGAAGAACAGGTGAGCGTCGATGGTGACGCGGACGCCACGACACTCGTAGAGACCGTCGAAAACGCGGGGTATACCGCTCACATCTGACTAATACGCAATCTGAGGATAGCATCGAACACTCCTAGATGAACGACTCTCCGTTCTCTTCGGAGTTCGCCCACACCGACCCTGTCGCACGGTTTCAGGGCCCGAACGTACAGGAAGCCTGCGGAACCACCACAAGAGAGAGAAAATGACTCATGGATGATAACAAAGACGAAAACAAGAACCCCACAGGAGGGAAAAACCAGCAGGATAACGGCAGCCACCGCCAGCACAGACCCAGCGACCACGACAAAGTTGTCGACGAGCCAGACGAGCAACAAGTAGAACAGGGACTATTGGAGGAGAAAGCTCAACCTGCCGCTGAGGGTGAGACGGCTCTAAACGGGCACCACGAGCACGCAGGACACGAGGACGAGGGCCACGAAAACGGTGCCCACGGGGAGCACGGCGAGGGCCATGGCGGCATGCACGAGGGTCACGAGCAGATGTTTAGACGGCGCTTTTTCGTCTCGTCACTCCTGTCGATTCCCGTCCTTCTGTACAGCGAAATGCTACAGGAGTGGCTCGGGTTCTCTGTCCCAGCGTTCCCGGGTAGCGAATGGATCAACCCCGTATTCGCGGTACTCGTCTTCGCGTACGGTGGGGTTCCGTTCCTCCAAATGGCAGTGCCGGAGCTGAAAGATCGGTCGCCGGGGATGATGACGCTCATCTCGATGGCAATCAGCGTCGCGTTCGTCTACAGCCTGGCCACCGTCATCTTCCCTGCACAGTCGGCGTTCTTCTGGGAACTCGTCACGCTGATCGACATCATGCTATTCGGGCACTGGATCGAAATGCGGTCGGTGCGACGTGCCTCAAGCGCGGTCGACGAACTGGCGAAGCTGATGCCCGACACCGCCGAGCGGATCACCGACAACGGTGAGACCGAGGAAGTCCCTGTCGGTGAACTCACCCAAGGTGACCTCGTGCTCGTCCGACCGGGCGCGAGTGTCCCTGCTGACGGAACCGTCGAGGAGGGTGATTCAGACGTCGAGGAGTCGATGATTACGGGTGAGTCGAAACCGGTCTCGAAGGAGCCCGGTGACGAGGTCATCGGCGGGACGATCAACGGTGACGGCAGCCTCCGTGTGCGTGTCGGTGCGACGGGCGAGGAGACGACGCTCGCGGGCATCATGCGACTCGTCGAGGAAGCCCAGCAGAGCAAGTCTCAAACGCAGGTGTTGGCCGACAGAGCGGCCGGCTGGCTGTTCTACGTCGCCCTCGCGGCCGCAGTCGTGACAGCAATCGGATGGACAATCGCGGTCTCGTTCGACGCAACGGTTATCGAGCGCGTCGTAACGGTGCTCGTCATCGCCTGCCCGCACGCGCTCGGACTCGCGATCCCGCTGGTCGTCGCGATCAACACGTCTCTCGCCGCTCGTAACGGGATGCTCGTTCGCGACCGCATCGCGATGGAAGAGGCGAGAAATTTGGACGCCATCATCTTCGACAAGACAGGGACGCTCACCGAAGGCGAGCACGGCGTCGTCGATATGGCGACAGTCGACGGCGTCGCCGAGGAGGATGCGCTCGCGCTGGCGGCGGCCGTTGAGAGCGACTCAGAGCACATGATCGCGCGAGCCATCCGCGAGGCCGCCACGGAGCGAGACCTCACCGCTCCTGACGCGTCCGACTTCGAGGCCATCAAAGGGAGGGGCGTCCGTGCGACAGTCGACGTCTCCGGCTTCGCCGGAGGCCCATCGGACGGGTCCGACAGCGGAAACGAGGTGTACGTTGGCGGGCCGAACCTGTTGACCCAACTCGATAGCGAGGTTCCCGACCACCTCCAGCGCTTCGCTGACGAAGCCGGCCAAAACGCCCAGACTGTGGTGTACCTCGTTCGCGGAGGGGAGTTGATCGCCGCATTCGCGATGGCCGACGTGATCCGCGAGGAGAGTTTCCGAGTCGTCGACGCCCTGCACGACCTGGGCATCGAGGTAGCGATGCTGACCGGTGACTCCCGAGACGTCGCCACCGCCGTCGCCGACGACCTGGGCATCGACACGGTGTTCGCGGAGGTCCTTCCCGAGGACAAGGACGAGAAGGTGCGGGAACTCCAAGATCAGGGCAAGCTCGTGGGGATGGTTGGCGACGGCGTGAACGACGCGCCGGCGTTGACGCGAGCGGACGTCGGCATCGCTATCGGAAGCGGCACCGACGTCGCAGTCCAGTCGGCCGACGTCATCCTCGTCCAGAACAACCCGATGGACGTGGTTCGGCTCGTGAAGCTCAGCAAGGCGAGTTACCGGAAGATGCAGGAGAATATCGTCTGGGCGGCCGGCTACAACGTCTTCGCACTCCCGCTCGCAGCGGGCGTGTTGGCTCCGATCGGGATTCTGCTGTCGCCCGCTGTGGGCGCGCTCCTGATGTCGCTGAGTACGGTCATCGTCGCAGTCAACGCGCAACTGCTCCGGCGGGTGGATCTGTCCATCCCCGAGCTTCCAGGAGGGACACTACCGATTGACGCGCAACCTGAAGACTCGAACTCTCTCTAATCGCTTCGGGAGGACTGCTTTCGGTCAAGTGTCGCTATGCAGTCATCGATCCCGCGGTCTGCAGATACTGCTATTCCCACCACGCCACGCCTCGATTTTGTATTGTCGACGCTGTGTGGCTGTGTACACGTCCGTCACTGTATCCAGTACTCTCGGCCGAGAGGTGCGAAGATTTACCACGGCCGGTAGCGTCGGAGAACCGAACGAGGTCGTTTCATGAGCGTACAATTACTCCAAGTACCGTACCACCACGGACGGGAACGGTCCGGCATCGGGCGCGGACCCGATCGACTCGTTTCGGCAGGCATGGGGAGGCAGCTCCGCGATCGCGGTCACGAGGTTGTAGTCGAACGGGTCGACCGTCCGAGCGCATTCTCGCATGAAATCGGTGCCGCGATGGATCTCAACTCGGTCCTCTCGGACCGGGTTCAAGCGACCGTACAGGAGCGTCGCTTCCCGCTCGTCCTCGCCGGCGATTGTAATAGCAGTCTCGGCACGTGTGCCGGTCTCGGAGCGGCTGTCGACGGATCCGTGACTCCCCCCGGGATTGTCTGGTTCGACGCGCACGGAGACTACAACACCCCGGACACGTCCGCCTCGGGGTTCTTCGACGGTATGGCGCTCGCGACACTGACTGGGTCGTGCTGGGACGCACTCTGTAGCGGACTTCCGAGTCTCACGCCGGTGCCGGTGCAAAACGCACTCCTCGTCGGGACCCGCGAACTCGACGGCGGCGAAGCGGATCGGGTGGAACACTCGAGGATAGCCCACGTCGACGCAGGAGAACTCACCGAGCCGGATTCTTTCGCCTCGTTCGTCGATCCACTGTCCTCTCTGCAGACACGGGTTGACGGCGTGTATCTTCACATCGACCTCGACGTCCTCGACGCGACCCGGATAGGTCCCGCAAACGGTTTCGCGCCCCCCGGGGGACTCTCCCTCGACCTGCTCCAAGACGCGATCCGAATGGTTGGGAAGCGCTTCGAGATTCGGGCCGCTGCGCTGACGGCGTACGATCCAACGTACGACGAGGACGAACGGGTCCTGACGGCGGCCTTCGAGCTGGCAGCGACTATTTGCGACCAGATCGACGCGGACTGAAATTGGCCAAATTGGTCACGAGACGATGTCTGGAATCCAGTCTTGCACTTCGAGGTCGCCGATGGCGTCGTGTGAGTCGATGGTGTCGAGGATCGCCGCCGGGTCGGCCGCGTGGACCTGCCCAAGTTCGACCGCACGAGGCGCTGCGTCGATACCGGCGAGCAACTCGAAGGTGGCCGCCGGCACGGACCGGGAGACCTCCCCGATCCACAGACCGTCGGGCAGTCGAACGCGGAGTGTGCTTTGTATCATCGGCGGGTCGTCCGTCACGAGTAGTGGACGGCGGCCGGCCTGAGCCTTCCGCTGACGCGGCGCGTCCCCGAGCGGTTCCCACATATGGGTGAAAGTGACTGGACCCCAGAGTCGCTACCGACGTCTGTATGTCACTTGCACAGGCCGCGGAAGTCGTCGGACCGACGGGATTCACCGGAATCGAAAGCGGCGATGGGACGTCAGGATTTACTCAACCGATAGCACTCGCCGAACCGATGAGCACCACCGTAGCGACGGTGACCGAGAACCCGTACTTCGTCGACCCACTCGTTGTTCTCGTCGCGGTGACAGTCGCGACCCGACTCCTGGGTACGCTCGGCGTCGAATCGGCCAGTTCCTGGCGGAACGCGGCCCGCTACGGTCTCGCCTGCACGTTCGCGGTGACGAGCCTCTCACATTTCACCGCCACCCGCTCCGACCTAGTCCGGCTCGTCCCCGAGATCCTCCCCTACCCGGCGGCCATCGTGACGGTCACCGGGGTACTCGAACTGGCCGGAGCCGTCGGGTTGCTCCGGCGCTCGATCGCCCGCGTCACCGCGGTCGGATTGGCGCTTCTGCTCGTGGCGATGTTCCCCGCAAACGTCGTCGCGGCACGAGAAGGGATCGGTGTCGGCGGGACCCCAGCCACCCCGTTCTGGTTCCGCACCCTGGTTCAGCTGGGATTCATCGTCCTGTTGCTGTGGACGGCTCGCTCGGACTCCTCGACGGCACTCGAATCGGATACCGTGGCTGAAGGCGCCACTCCCCGACGGTGACAACCTTCCCGGCCGGGGTGCTGGGAGCGGTTCGACCGCGATGTACGGTTCGTCGCTCCTGGCTCCGGGTGCAGTCTCCGCGTTCGAGAACTCCTTCACGACGAGTGATACCGCCAGCGACATCACGTAGGCGAACACCGGGACGGCCAGCGCTATTCCGGCTGGGAAGCCAGTCGATTACATCGAACAGTTCGAGCAGAGCTGTCACCATGACGAAGGCCACCGCCGTAAATCCCTGATAGTGAGCGGGCACGGAACCAGACCGCCTGGAAGCATACGATGGTGTACAGCGCGGTGTTGATGACCAGCACGAAGCTCTGCACGACGATCATCGTCAGCGAGTATTTCGACCGTAGGACCCCATCGACGACGAGGAGCCCCGCCGGGTCGAAGCCGGCGTCACCTGCGACGTCTTGGCGCAGTGCCAGCATGCCGTCGGCCTGACGACATCAGGACGACTTTGACGGTTCTGAACGCGACGTACACGGGAGTGGCGCTTTCAGCGTACCGTCGCAGGACCGGGGAGAATGCCAGCGCGGTCCGACCGCCGCCGTGAGCAGTTCGAACACGCCCACGCCACGTCTCGGCCGTGCTTCATCGGTCCCGCGGCTAGGGTCGTCGGGGTTGTTCAGTATCGGGTCGAAGGACAGCAGGCCGGCGACAGCGAACACCGCCGCGATGAACAGGGCACCGATGACCCTGGGTGTCGTTTGAATCCTATTGTCGTTCAACGAGATGCACGACGCGGAGAGATACGTTGACGCCCGGAGCTGGGTCGGAGCGACCCGCCGTCGAACGGTCGGAACTGCGCCTGGACGCGTCACTCGGTGGCGAACGTCGCCCGAAGCACTTTCGACTCTGCTTTCCGCAGATGTTCGGCCGCCGTGCTGGGCGCACAGCCCATCCGCTCGGCGATGACTGCGTAGTCTCCTTGGCGTGGGATGTCGTAGTACCCGACCTCGAGGGCGACTTTGACGGCTTCGCGCTGGCGTGGGGAGAGCAACGTTCTATCGAGTCCCGGCGTCGCCCCCAGCCCGCCTACCGCGCTCACCGTTACCTCAAATGCCTCGGGTGCCTCCTCGATCGCGGCCTGCACCTCCTCGGTCGGTCCTACCATCGAGAATGTCACCGAGCCGTCGCCGCCGTAGACCAGCGGCGGCACGACGAGCAGGCTCCCGCGCGTGAACGTGCCGAAAAGGCGCCGCGACAGCGCGTTCAACTCGTTCCGGAGAAACGCGTAGAAGCCCTCCTCGTCCGCCGATACCATCTCGAAGTCCACCACTTCGGGAACCGTCTGAACCTCCTCCCGGAACGCGTCGGCGTCGCCCTCAGCGTAGACCATCAGACCGAGTCGGTCACCCGAGACGTTCCAGTGGAGGCCGACCACGCGGTCAAGGTAGGGGGCGGCCGAGAGCACCCGGTACATGGTAGGGAGGTCGCCCTCGCCGTCGACCGGCGTAACGGTCAACCGGACGTGTCGCATCGAGAGAAGCTACGTTCTCCTCGGCTTAAACCCCCCATAGGATTCCGGCAGTGACGCTTCGACGCTGAAGCGCCTACCTGGAACTACCATGCAAATATTCATTGCGGGAGCGACGGGCGTCATCGGACGCCGGCTGGTCGAACGTCTCACCGACGTGGGACACGACGTAACCGGACTCGTCCGGGACGACGACGGAGCGGCACTCGTCGAGGCTCGGGGCGGAACTGCTCGTTACGGCGACGTGCTCGAACCCGAGTCGCTCACTACCGCGATGGCGGGCGCTCAAGCAGTCGTGGCCGCCCAAACCGCGCTCCCGGTGAAGGACAAGCCGACCGACGAGGACTGGGCCCGCAACGATCGTGTCCGGGTCGAGGGGACCCGGAACCTGCTGGCGGCCGCCGACGAGAGCGTCCAGCGGTTCTACTTCCCGAGTATCGTTTGGATCGCTCGCCTGCCTGACGGGTCGCCGTTCGACGAGGGCGCCGACCGTCACCCGGACCGGGCCACGCAGTCCGCAGCCGACGTCGAAGACCTCCTCACGCAAGCCGCCTCGGAACGCGACTTCGACGTTACCATCCTGCGACTGGGCTTTCTCTACGCCCCGGACGCGGGCCACACTCACCAAATGGGTGAACAGCTCCTCGCCGGGGACTTGCCGATCGTCGGTGGTGGCCCATTGGGTCGTCGGGACGCGGCGCTTTCGCTGCTCCATGCCGACGATGCGGCGTCGGCGTTCGTCGCCGCGATGGACGCCGAGGTGACCGGACTCTACCACGTCGTTGACGACGAGCCGGTGACGGTGGCCGACTTCTTCGACGCGTTCGCGACCGAACTGGACGCACCGTCGCCCCGCCGGGTCCCCGGGTGGCTTGCCCGGTACTTCGTCGGCCGTGAACAGGTGAACGTGCTCACGAAGTCGTTCCCCACCGACGCCGACCGCTTCCGCCGGGCGGTCGGCTGGGAGCCGTCCTTCCCTACCTACCGGGAGGGGCTCGAACAGGTCGTCGGGACGTGGGCGACTGACGGCACGATCCGGGAATCGTCGACCGGGTACGAATGGGGCGGGGCGGGGACCGCCGAATCGCTCTCGGCCGTGATGGCCGGACCCTAACCGGCGGTCGAATCAATCACGGGGAGACGGATCGATGACTGAAGATCGCCCGGGTCGTTCGCGATGGCCAGACCAGTGCTGCCTTGACACGGTTATAGCCATCGTCCCCCTGTTCGGGTGCAACGCTGTCAGACCTGTGGCCCGTCCCGATATCGACTGTGGATCGAGAGATTCGAGTTCGGTTTTTATGGTCTGAGTGGGGAAGGCACAGACAACGCGATTCTGAGCACCCGTCTCAGCCTTTTTATCAGTCTCTCACGACTAGCTGATGCCCCGACAGATTCTGGATTCGCCCCGTCAGAGCCGATGGGCTCCCGACGGCGTCCGCCCCTCCTCGCCTCGCTACCGCCAGCGGTACAGCAGTCGGTAGTCCTCCTCGGGCGCGTACCGCCGGAACAGCAGGCTGTTCGCCAGCACCGACACCGAGGAGAACGCCATCGCCCCGGCGGCGAGCACGGGCTGGAGCAGTCCGAGGGAGGCGAGCGGGATCATCGCCGTGTTGTAACCCAGCGCCCACACGAGGTTCTGTTTGATCTTCGCGAGCGTCGCCTCCGAGATCCGAACGGCCTTCACCACGTCCAGCGGGTCGTCACGCATCAGCGTCACGTCGGCGGCCTCGATGGCGACGTCGGTCCCGCTACCGATGGCGGTCCCGACGTACGCGACGGCGAGCGCGGGGGCGTCGTTGACGCCGTCGCCGACCATCATCACCTTCCGACCCTCCGACTGGACGGCCTCGACCGCGTCGGACTTGTCCTCGGGGAGGACCTCCGCACGGACGTTCGCGGGGTCGATGCCGACCTGCTCGGCGACCGCACGGGCGGTGCGCTCGTTGTCGCCGGTGATCATCATCACGTCGACGCCGCGTTCCTGCAAGGCGCGCACCGCGTCGGCCGCGCTCTCTTTGACCGTGTCGGCGTCGGCGACGACGCCCAGGAGCTCACCGTCGGCCGCGACCAGCATCGCCGTCTTGCCCTCGCGTTCGAGCCGTTCCATCGTCCCCTCCGCCGGGGACGGGTCGACGCCGTTGTCGCGCAGGAGTTTGCGGTTGCCCACGAGCACCTCGCTCCCGTCGACGGTGGCGCGGACGCCGTGTCCGGGGACGTTCTCGAAGCTCTCGGGCTCGGGGACGTCGATACCGCGGTCTCGCGCCCCGTCGACGATGGCCCGCGCGAGCGGGTGTTCGCTTCCGCGTTCGGCGGCGGCGGCGAGGCGGAGCACCTCCCCCTCGGTGCGCCGCTCGGGGTCGTCAGCTGTCCTCCGTCCGCCGCCGCCTCACCGCCGGCGACCGGCGTGCCGTCCTCGAACGCCACGACGTCGGTCAGTTCCATCTCGCCTCTGGTGAGCGTCCCCGTCTTGTCGAAGACGACCGTGTCGACGTCCTTCGCGCGTTCGAGGACGTCGCCACCCTTGAACAGGACGCCGTGCT
Organism: Salinigranum rubrum; assembly: GCF_002906575.1. Taxonomy (NCBI): domain Archaea; kingdom Methanobacteriati; phylum Methanobacteriota; class Halobacteria; order Halobacteriales; family Haloferacaceae; genus Salinigranum; species Salinigranum rubrum. Next base: position 2,626,098 of record NZ_CP026309.1, on the reverse strand, counting down.
GTGCGCCGATAGTCGTGCCGACCATCGTCGCCGCCGGCGTTGCCAACCCGAGCGCACAGGGGCAGGCGATGAGGACGGCGCTCGCGAAGACGACGACGCTGAACTCGAACACCGACACCGTGCCCCCGGCGACGGCCGGACCGCCGGCGACGAGCCCCCACAGCGGGAGCCATTCGACGACCCCCGCGAGCGTTCCGGGGAAGAGGAACCAGACGACGGCCCAGAGGAGGGCGTTCGCGATGACCGCGGGAACGAAGTACGCCGAGATGCGGTCGGCGAGGTTCTGGATGTCGGGCTGGCGCGACTGGGCCTCCTTCACCGTCTGGACGATCTGCTGGAGCGCCGTGTCCTTGCCCACCTTGGTCGCCTCGACGACGAGGACGCCGTTCTCGTTGATGGTCGACCCGACCACCTCGTCGCCCTCGCCCTTCTCGACGGGGACCGACTCGCCGGTGACCATCGACTCGTCGACCGCCGACTGGCCCTCCACGACGACGCCGTCCGTCGGGACCTGTTCGCCGGGCCGCACCTTCATGCGGTCGCCGACCTGGACGTCTTCGAGCGGGACCTCCTCCTCGTTTCCGTCCTCGTCGACGAGGGTGGCCGTCTCGGCCTCCATCTCCAGGAGCTTCCGAAGTGCCTCGCCGGCCTGGCTCTTCGAGCGGGCTTCGAGGTAGTTCCCGAGCGTGATGAACACGAGGATGAGCGCCGCGGTGTCGAAGTAGATCCCGCCGGCGATCAGTCCGCTCAGGACGGCCACCGAGTAGACGTACGCCGTCGTCGACCCCAGCGCGATGAGGACGTCCATGTTGGCGCGGCCGTTCTTCACGAGCGCCTTGTACGAGTTCTTGTAAAACGGCCAGCCGAGCACCAACTGCACGGGCGTGGCGAGGAGGAACTCGACCCATCCGAACGCGACTCCGAAGACGCGGTCGGGGAGGACGCCTCCACCCAGGAGGAGCTTCTCGACGAGGAAGAAGAGCAAGGGGAGAGAGAGCGCCGCGCCGAACAGCGTCAGCCGGCGCTGTCGACGGAGTTCGGACGCCCGCGCCGCGTCTCTCGCGCTCGTCCCCGACTCGCCGTCCCCGCTCGTCCCGTCCTCGCGGACCGGCGTGTACCCCGCGTCCTCGATGGCGTCGTAGACGTCGCCGGGGCTCACTTCCCCAGAGTTGTACGTGACCTGCGCCTCGTCGGTCGCGTAGTTGACGTCGGCGCGAACCACTCCCGGAAGGCGTTCGAGCGCCTCCTGGACGGTCTCGGCGCAGTTCGCACACGACATGTCCGTGATGCCGACGGTCACCGACGCCGTGACCGGGCGGTAGCCGGCGTCCTCGATGGCCTCGAAGATCCGGCCGAGCGACACCCCCTCGGGGTCGTACGCGACGGTGCCCTCGTCGGTCGCGTAGTTGACGTTCACCTCCGTCACTCCGTCGAGGGAGCCGACGGCGTCGGCGATGCTCTGCGAACAGTTCGCACAGCTCATCCCCCGGATATCGATCTGACTGCGACGCTGGCTCATTACACTCTAGTACGGGTTCCCTATTCAACGTGGTTTCTCTTTCTGACGTTCGGTAATGTGCCCGTGATTTCTTGGAATCGAAAGTGGAGGTGGGAATCCGGTTCGGTTCCATCCGCCGCACCGTGGCTCCCGCCGCTCGTTCCCGCGAACGGAGCGAGTCGTCACAGCCACCGAGTGCCGAGACGGCAGCGATCCGTGGTTCCGACGGGGCCGTCCGGGTCGAGCCGAACTCTCGAAAGGGACCTCGGCACGAGAACGGACCACGTACTGGTCGGTCTGTCGACGACCAGCGCCGTCGGGAGGACGGGCTGTGACCGCTGTGAGCGGACCGCCGAGGAGGCACACCGGGAGGTCGATGGGGTGACCGACGCGCCCGCCGACCGCTCCCCGAACGCGCGATATTGACCCGAACGGTCGGTTTATATATCATCCAGCGTCCTACGGAGAGACAGACCGCGTGACGCGCCCGTGCGGGTCGGTGCCGTCGCGCCTCCACCTCATGTGTCGAGAACTGAACCGCGAACCGGCCTGGGTCGCCGCCATTAGACTCGCGTATCTCCGCGGCTGGGTCGACGTCGACAGCGTCGTCGAGGAGGCCAACCTCATTTCCGGGCGCGAACGGACCGTCGCCGACGTACTCACGACGATGTGTGACCGGGGCCTCCTCCGTGAGGGGCCGCGGTTCGACGAGACCGGCCGGTATCTCGTCGGCCCCAGCCTCCAGCAGCGGGCACCGTCGCCCGCGGCGGTCAAACGGCTCTCCAGACACGGCCTCCACCAGTGGGTGCGGCCGGCGGACGACTAGCGTCGGTCGAGGTCCGCCGGCGTGTCCACGTCGTGTCGGACGCCTTCGTCCCCGGTTTCGACGAGCGCCGAGCGCTCGCCCTCCCGGAGGATTCGACGGCCGCCCCTGTCCCCCGACACGTCGGTCAGCGCGTCGACGTGGCGGCGGTCGAAGAGGACCGGATTCCCCCGCTTTCCCTCGAAGGCGGCCGCGAGCGCCGTCCACTCCCCCGTTCGAAAGACGTCGACGAGCGCCCGCACGCTCTCGGGGGCGACCGCGGGCATGTCGCCGAGCGCGAAGACGACGGCGTCGACCCGCTCGCCTTCGCGGTCGTCTGTGAGCGCCTCGACCCCGCGTCGAACCGACGTCGCCTGTCCCTCCTCGTAGTCGGGGTTCACGACGACTGTGAAGCCGAGGCCGTCGAGCGCGGCGGCGACCCGGTCCCCGTCGTGGCCGACGACGGCAACGAGTGGGTCGAGGCCGGCGTCGACGAGCGTCCGAGCGGCGTGACGGACGAGCGGGTCCCCGTCGAGGGAAGCGAGTAGCTTGTTCGCCGCGCCGAACCGCGAACTCGTCCCCGCGGCGAGGAGGACGCCGGCCACGCGCGGGGCGGGGTCGTCTCCCGTTGGCTCCGTCGCTTCAGTCGTCTTCGTCGCGTCCGCGCCCGTCGGCGGGTGGACGACCGGCAGTCCCTCCCCTCTCGGGTCGCCGTCGGTGCCTCGCGCGTCAGCGTCTCCCCGACGCTCGTCGTCCCGCCCGGTCATCGCTCGACGACGTCGTACGGCACGACGTCGACCGCGGTTCCGGCTCTCAGGCCCGTGTCGGTGACGACGAACCCGTCCGCGCGGGTCGCGCGCGTGCTGGAGGACAGCACGCTCGGGTCGAACGTCTCGTCGTAGACGGTCAGCGGGGAGTCGACGTGCCCGAGCGGGAGCGCCTCTCTCCCATCCCCCGACAGCGTCACCGGGACGACGTAGTCGAACCCCTCGGCGCCGATGTCGAACCCTCTCGTGAGCGTGGCCGTCACCGTCGGCCGTTCGGTGTCGCCGACGAAGAACGGCCGCGCGACGAGCGTCGTGACGGCGTGCGCGCCGACGGGTTTGCCGGGGATGGCGAAGGCGACGGCATCGAACTCGGGGAGGTCGGCGACGGCGATCGGTTTGCCCGGGCGGATGCGGACGCGGTGAAAGAGCACCTCGCCGAGGTCCGCGAGCGTCCGGACGGCGTAGTCCTTCCGGCCGACGCTCGTCCCCCGGTGGTGACGACGACGTCGTACTCGGCGGCGAGTTCCCGCACGCGCTCGCGGACCGTGTCGTAGTCGTCGGGGACCGACCCCTCGTAGGTCGCCTCGTGTCCCCACGCGTCGACGAGGGCGGCGAGCATCGGCGAGTCGAGGTCGGTGTGTCGCCCCTCGTGTATCTCCGTCCCCGTGGCGAGCAACGCCACCGAGAACCGCTCGTGGACCTCGACGGACTCGTGCCCGAGGTCACGGAGCAAGATGGCGTCCTTCGGCGAGAGGCGCTCCCCCGCGGTGAAGAGCGTCTCGCCCGCCGAGACGTTGCTCCCGCGGCGGTAGACGTACGTCCACGGCGCGAGGGTCGGCCCGTCGAGGTGCTCCTCGCCCTCTCCCGTGACCGTCGCCTCCTCGCGCTTGAGGACCGCGTTCGCGCCCGCCGGGAGCGGTGCGCCCGTGGCGATGCGGACCGCCTCTCCATCCCCGAGTTCCGGGGGGTCGTCCTCGGGGAACACCGAGACGTCGCGGAGGCGGAGCGGGTAGTCGTCCGTCGCGTCGAACGCGAAGCCGTCCATCGTCGCGTGCGAGTGCGGCGGCTGGTCGGCCTCGGCGACGACGTCGGCCGCGAGCGTGCGGCCGCCGATGTCGGAGAGCGGGACGGCCTCCGTCGCGCGGGTTTCGAGGACGGACTGCCGGAGCGCGTGGACGCGCCGCGTCGCCTCGGGGATGGACAGCATCGCGTCGTACGGCGGCGACTCGTCGGCGTCGGGGGTGTCCTGTGTCACGCTCCGCGGGTTGGCGAGGGTGGTTGTTAAATCCTCTCACACACCTGCGAGAGCAGGCGAGTCACTCGTGAGGAACGTCGAGCGCAGCGGCGACCGCCGCCAGCGCCGCCCGCAGGTCGTCGTCGTCCACGTCGGTCTCGCGGATGGCGTAGTGGACGAGCATCACCATCTCGCCGTCCGGCGCGGACGCGCCCCGGTGGTCGGTGCGCTCGACCGGGAACGGTCCCCGTTCGAGCGCCGCTCTGACCCGCTCCTCGTCCGCTTCCGGGATCCGAAGCTGGACGCCGAGTCTGCGCGCCGGCGGTGCCCACACGATGCCGCTGCGGTTGAACGCGGTCACGAGGCTGTCGTCGCCGAGTCGCGCCGCCGTCGACGGGTGGAAGAAGTCGACGACGCACTGCCCTCCCGTCTGTGTCCGTCGGGGGCGAACGAGGGAGTCGTCGACCAGTTCGTCGACCAGTTCGAAGAATGGCGCACAGTCCATGGCCGCTCCCTACGCGTAGTGGGGCATAATACCAGGTGGCGACGGCGCTCACGGCCGAGACGACCGCCGACCACGGCAACGTTGATTACGCCCCGCATCTATGCACGCCCTAGGTGAACCCTATGGGAATGCTCGCGGACACCAAGATATCGGAGAAGAACCTCACAACCATCCCCAAGCCCGTTCGGAACTTCCTCGACGTCGGCGAGGGCGACCGGGTCGAGTGGCACGTCGAGGACGGCCACGTCATCGTCCGCAAGGTCGTCCCGTCGGCGGACGACTGACCCCCGACGGGAGTCGGCGACGACCCGCCCGGCCTTCCGCGTTCCCCGCGTTCACCGCCCGCGCTCTCCCTCATCTGGTTTTCCGCTGATACGAATCGTCCGGTCCTTCAGTAACGTTTATGCGAGTGGATGAGAGTCACAAGCACGAGTCTTAGCACTCGCATAGGGGCTAGTACAAAAATGGAGTTCAGTGGTGAATTCGAATTAGACGGAGTATCGCCAGAGGACGCGTGGATCGTTCTCTCGGATCCAATCGCCGTACGCGACGCCCTCAAGGGGTGTCGCTACATCACGAGGATCGACGGAGAAGACTTCAATTTCGACGAATACGAACCCGAGGAGGACATCGAGACGCTGCCGGACGCGGACCCCGAAGTGGTCGCGGAGCGGGCGTTCGTCGAGGGCGGCGTCTACGCCGCGCTGATGCAGGTCGGCGTCGGGAGCGTCAAGCCGCGGTTCGAGACGCGCGTCACGATCAAGGAACGGGAGTTCCCGCACATGGTTGCGACCGGGGGCGGCGACGCCTCGAACAGCAGCTTCGAGATGGAGTCGTGGATGGACATCGAGGAGACCGAGACGGGGTCGACCGTCAAGTGGGGGACACAGGCGGACGTCTCCGGCCGCATCGCACAGCTGGGCGGACGCGTGATGAACCCCGTGGCGGACAAGATAGTCTCGAACTTCTTCAAGAACATCCAGAAGCAGATGACCGGGTTCGAGGAGTCCGAGAAGTCGAGCGGCATTCGCGACCGACTCAGTGGACTCCTCTGACCCAGCCGTATCATGAAAGCAGCCCAATTCGAACACCACGAACCGACGACGGTCGACGAGGCCGTGAGCCTCCTCGACAGCCTCGACGAACCGGCCATCCTCGCGGGGGGGCAGAGCCTCATCCCGATGATGCGCTTTCGGCTCGCGCGCCCCGAGACCGTCATCGACCTGAACCGCGTCGAGGAACTCGACTTCCTCGAAGAAGCCGAGGGGAGCCTCCGCATCGGCGCGCTCTGCCGGCACGTCGACGTCGAGGAGTCCGACCTCATCGCCGAGAAGTACGGGAGCTTCTTCGACGCCGCGCCGCTGGTCGCGGACCCGCAGATCCGAAACAGGGGAACGGTCGTCGGCAGCGTCGCACAGTCCGACCCGAAGGGCGACTGGGGGACCGTCCTCCTGGCGCACGACGGCGAAGTCGTCGCCAACGGCCCCGACGGCGAGCGGACCATCCCCGCCGAGGAGTTCTTCCTCCTCCCGTACGACAACATGCTGGACGAGACGGAGCTCATCACGGAGCTTCGCGTCCCCGTCCCCGCCGAAGGCGAGGGGAGCGCCTACCACAAGCTGAAGCGCAAGGTCGGCGACTACGCGATGGTCGGGGTCGCCGCCCGCGTCGTGCTCGAAGACGGCGTCATCGTCGACGCCGGCGTCGCCCTCACGGCCGTCGACATCACGAACATCGCCGTCCCGGAGGCCGAGGAGAGACTCGTCGACGAGGAGCCCTCGGGCGAGTTGTTCAAGCGGGCGGGCGAGGCCGCGGCCGAGACCGCCCATCCGGAGTCGGACGAACACGGCAGCGCCGACTACAAGGAGAACATGACGCGCGTCCTGACCCAGCGAGCGCTCGCTTCGGCCGTGGAGCGTGCCAGATAAATGAGCCAGAAAGACATCACCATCACCGTCAACGGCACCGAGCGGGAACTGAGCGTCGAACCCCGTCGACTGCTGGTCCACGCCATCCGCGAGGACCTCGACCTCACCGGCACGCACATCGGCTGTGACACGGGCAACTGCGGCGCCTGCACCGTCTACAAGGACGGCGAGGCGGTCAAGTCGTGTCTCATGTTCGCCGTTCAGGCCGACGAGAGCGACGTGACCACCGTCGAGGGGATGGCGGACCTCCCCGAGGCGGGTATGGGCCGCTCGGACGACCTCCACCCCATCCAGGAGGGCTTCCGCCACATGCACGGCCTGCAGTGCGGCTACTGCACGCCCGGGATGATCATGGCGGGCAAGGCGCTCCTCGACAAGAACTCGGACCCGACCGAGGCGGAGATCAGAGAGAACATCAGCGGCAACCTCTGTCGCTGCACCGGCTACCAGAACATCGTCAAGTCCATCCAGTACGCCGCGGACGTGTACAACGACCGCGAACCCCCCGAGTCGCCGGTCGAGAACCCCCAAGAGCAGGAGGCCGCCGCCGACGGCGGGTTCGAATGTGGGTCGGGCTGCGGCTGTGACGTCGACTTCGGGGAGGAAGACCGATGAGCAGCGAGACCGAGAAACCCGACGCGAAGTACCGACACGACGAGGACGGTGGTCCCGACCCCGAGGCCCACCACGGACACGGTCGCGGCGGGATGGGCCAAGAGGTCAAGCGCAAGGAGGACCGCCGCTTCATCACGGGTCGCGGCAACTACGTCGACGACATCAAGAAGGACGGGATGCTCCACTGCCACGTCGTCCGGAGTCCTCACGCCCACGCGTACGTGAAGTCCATCAACAAGGAGCGGGCGCTCAACGTCGACGGCGTCGTCGCCGTCCTCACCGCGGAGGACCTCGCCGAGTACGACCTGGCGACGATGCCGACGCTGATGGACGACACCCAGGACGTCCTGGTCCAGGACAAGGTGAAGTTCCAGTCCCAGGAGGTCGCCGCCGTCATCGCCACCGACCGCTACATCGCGAAGGACGGCGCCGACAAGGTCGAGGTCAAGTACGAGACGCTGGATGCGGTGGTCGACGCGCGGAAGGCGCTCGAACCCGACGCGCCGCTGGTCCGAGACGACATCGAGGACAACGACTCGAACCACATCTTCACCTGGGAGACCGGCGACAAGGAGGCGACCGAGAAGGCGTTCGAGGACGCCGACGTCACCGTCGAACAGGACATGTACTACCAGCGCATCCACCCCGCGCCCATCGAGACCTGTGGGTGTGTGGCCGACTGGGACACCGCCAACGAGAAGATGACGGTCCACCTCACCTCGCAGGCGCCCCACGCGCACCGAACCCTGTTCTCGATGGTGTCGGGCATCCCCGAACACAAGGTGCGCATCGTCAGCCCCGACGTCGGCGGCGGCTTCGGGAACAAGGTGCCCATCTATCCGGGGTACGTCATCGCCGCCGCGGCGTCGTACGTCATCGGCCAGCCCGTGAAGTGGGTCGAGGAGCGCTCGGAGAACATTCAGACGACGCACTTCGCCCGCGACTACGAGATGACCGGCCGGGTCGCCGCCACGAAGGACGGAATCATCCAGGGCATCGACGTGGACGTGCTCGCCGACCACGGCGCGTACAACGCCGCGGCCCAGCCGTCGAAGTTCCCGGCGGGCTTCTTCAAGATATTCACCGGGTCGTACGACGTCCCGGCGGCGTACTGTAAGCTCGACGCGGCCTACACCAACACCGCCCCGGGCGGCATCGCCTACCGGTGTTCGTTCAGGGTGACAGAAGCGGTCTACCTCATCGAGCGCATGGTCAAAGTCCTGTCGCAGGAACTGGACATGGACCCCGCCGAGATTCGGCGGAAGAACTTCATCCCGAAGGAGGCGTTCCCGTACGAGTCGGCGACGGGATGGACCTACGACTCCGGCGACTACGAGCGCGCGCTCGACAAGGCGCTCGACGCCGTCGACTACGACGGCCTCCGCGAGGAGCAACAGCGCCGTCTCGACGCCGATGACGACAAACTGCTGGGAATCGGCTTCTCGACGTTCACCGAAATCGTCGGCGCGGGCCCCGGCAAGCAGTGCGACATCGCCGGCGTCGAGATGTTCGACTCCGCCGAGATTCGCGTCCACCCGACGGGGAACGCCACCGTCCGAATCGGCGTCCAGACGCAGGGTCAGGGCCACGAGACGACGTTCGCCCAGATCGTCGCCGAAGAACTGGGCCTCGACGTCGAGGACATCACGGTCGAACACGGCGACACCGACACCGACCCCTACGGGTTAGGAACGTACGCCTCCCGGTCGACGCCGGTCGGCGGTGCCGCGACTGCGGTCGCCGCCCGGAAGGTCCGCGAGAAGGCCAAGAGCATCGCCGCCAACGAACTTGAGGTCGCAGAAGAGGACATCGTCTGGGACCGCTCCTCGGGCGCGTTCCAGGTCAAGGGCGCACCCGACCGCGGGGTGACGATGAAGGAGGTCGCGTTTGCCTCCTACACCAACTCGCCGGCGAACGAGGAGCCCGGATTAGAGGCAGTGGACTACTACGACCCGCCGAACATGACGTTCCCGTTCGGGGCGTACGTCTGCGTCGTCGAGGTCGACCGCGAGACGGGCGAGGTGGACATCCGGAAGTTCTACGCGCTCGACGACTGCGGGAACCGGATCAACCCGATGGTCATCGAGGGACAGGTCCACGGCGGCCTCGCGCAGGGCATCGCCACCGCGATGCTCGAAGAGGTCACGTTCGACGACAACGGCAACGTGACGGCAGGAGACTTCATGAACTACCTCCTGCCGACGGCGATGGAGATTCCCCACATGGACACCGACTACACGGTGACGCCGTCGCCGCACCACCCCATCGGCGCGAAGGGCGTCGGCGAGTCCCCCACGGTGGGGTCGCCGCCGGCCATCGTCAACGCCGTCGTCGACGCGATGGCCCACGCCGGCGTGCGCCACATCGACATGCCCATGACCCCGGACCGCGTCTGGTCCGTCCTGAACGAGGCAGGGCTGACGCTCGACCCGGCCGAACGCTTCGAGTTCGACGCCGGCGAGACGCCCGCCGACGACTGAACCCGTCGCCGACGGGACCACGCCGGGGGTTTCGACCCCCGTCCCGTCGACACCTGCCGTTCGCCACACACGATCACACCGACCACGACACCACGCACGCGGCCCGCGAACCGCATCGTACCCGCGCTGACGGTGCTGACGCGCCGTCGGCGGGGGACGCGACCGCTCGCCGCTCGTTTCACCGCGTTACCGGCTCACCGGTTCACGACACGACTCCCAGACACCACCGCTCAGATGACAGACGATACCGACGCCGAGACCCAGACGAACGAGGGAGAACGTTCGCGAGACGCCGCCGCCTCCCCGGAGACCGTCGACCGAGTCGCCCGAGAGTTCACGAAAGAGGGTCGCCCGTTCGCACGGGTGACCGTCGTCCGCCGGGAGGCGCCCGTGTCGGCGCACGTGGGCGACCGAGCCATCATCACGCCCGACGGCGAGTTACTCGGCTGGATCGGCGGTGTCGCCTGCGCTCAGTCGGTCGCCATCCGCGAGGCGCAGGCGGCGCTCCGAGACGGGACGCCGAAACTCGTCGGCATCGCGCCCGACCCCGATTCGGTGGCTCGCCCCGGCCTGGAGGCGTTTCCGATGACGTGTCACAGCCAGGGCACCCTGGAACTGTTCATCGAACCGGTGACGACGGCGGCGCGCCTCGTCGTCGTCGGCGACTCGCCCATCGGGCGCGCCGTGGTCCGCCTCGCGAGCGAACTCTCGTTCGAGGTGACCGCCGTCGTTCCGCGGGGGAGCGAGGTGCAGGGAGCCGACGAGGTGAAGACCGCGACCGACGACGTCGACGCGCTCGCGGCTGAACTCCGGGGTGCCACGTGGGTCGTCGCCGCGTCGATGGGCGCGACCGACGACGTCACCGTCGCCGCGGCGCTCGACGCGGGGGTCCCGTACATCGGCCTCGTCTCCAGCCGACGCCGCGCGGACGAACTCTGCGAGCGCGTCGCCGACCGAACCGGCCGCTCGCCCGACGACGTTCGGGAGGCGGTCACCTCGCCCGCCGGCCTCGACATCGGAGCGAAGAGCCCCGAAGAGGTCGGCGTGAGCGTGCTCGCGGAACTCGTCGCGGTGCGGCGTACCCACGAGACGGGGGGTGTGTTCGCCGAGTCCGTGTCCGACACTGACAAGCCGGTCGAGGACGAGGGCGGGAGCGAGATGGAGACGGAAGAATCGGAACCGGAGGTCGTCACCGACCCGGTCTGCGGGATGGACGTCGTCGTCGGCGAGGCGGCGGTGACCGCTACCCACGAGGGGACGACCTACCACTTCTGCGGCGTCGGCTGTCAGGAGACGTTCGTCGACGACCCCCCGCGGTTCCTGGAGCGTGTCGAGTCGTGACCGTGGTCGACTCCGTCTCCGAGGAGGAACTCCGCGAGCGGTTCGAGGGAGCCGACTACGTCGCCGACGATACGCTCGTCACCACGGTGTACCTCGCGCTTCGGTTGGGTAAGCCGCTGCTCATCGAGGGCGAACCCGGGTCGGGAAAGACCGAACTCGGGAAGGTGCTGGCCGAGAGCTTCGAGACGGAACTCATTCGGCTGCAGTGTTACGAGGGGCTCGCCGCGGAGAACACCCTCTACGAGTGGAACTACACCAAACAGCTTCTCGCCGTGCAGTCGGGCGACACCGTCGAGGACGGCGTCTTCTCCGAGGAGTACCTCTTCGAGCGACCGCTCCTGCGCGCGCTCACCCACGAGGGCGACACCCCGCCCGTCCTGCTCATCGACGAGGTCGACCGCGCCGACGAGGAGTTCGAGGCGTTCCTCCTCGAAGTGCTCTCGGACTTTCAGGTCACCATCCCGGAGTTCGGGACCGTCGCGGCGGAGACGCCCCCCATCGTCATCATCACCTCGAACCGGACGAGAGGGCTGTCGGACGCGCTCAAGCGGCGGTGTCTGTACCTGCACGTCGAGGCGCCCTCCTACGAGACGGAGCGGGAAATCGTCCGGCGGAAGGTGCCCCAACTCGACGCGACGGTCGCCGCCGAGGTGTGTGCCATCGTCGCGGAACTCCGCGAGAACGCGTTCCTCAAGCGACCGGGCGTCGCCGAGACGCTCGACTGGGCGCGGGCCGTGGCCGAACTCCGCCCGCCCGACGACGACTCCGACATCGACGCCGAGGAGATAGAGCGCACCATCGGCACCCTGTTGAAGGAGGTCGAAGACGTCCAGCGGGTGGACTCGACGCTGCTGGAACGCCTCGAACGGGCGGCGCGTGAGGCGCGCGAGGCGAGCGAACACGGCGAGCAAAGCGAGCGAAGCGCGGATGGCCAGGTCGAACAGGCGACGAGCGACGGCACGGGCGACTCCTGAACCTGAGCGCGTATGGACTCCTTCGACGAGACACCCGACTTCGTCGCCGCCCGCGATCACGTCCTCGGGGAGGTGGTGTCGTTCGCCCGGACCCTCCGTCGGAACGGCCTGTCGGTGCCGGCGAACGCCGCGCTCTCGGCGACGGAGGCGCTGTGTACCGTGGGGCTGCGCGACCGCGAGAGCGTCTACGCGGCGACGCACGCCACACTCGTCACCGACGCCCGCGACACGGAGACGTTCGAGGCGCACTTCCCCGAGTTCTGGTACCGCCTCCGCACCGGATTAGAAGCCACTGCCACGAGCGACGACGTCGGCGACCGATCGGGCAGCGGCGCGTTCTTCGGAGCCGACGACGACGCGGCCGAGGAGTCGGTCGCCGCGAGCGGCGGCGACCCGGCCGGGGACGGGCACGGCGGCGACGACTCAGACGACGCGGTTCGAGAGCGGCGACTCGTCGACCACGACACGGACGCGGGTGACCTCGACGAGGCCGCGGGCGAGCGGAGTCGCGCCTCGACGTACAGCGCCGGCGGCGCGGGGAGCGAGGTCGACGAGGAGGGTCGGAGCCGCGCCATCGACCGGGACGCGGTCCGCCAGTTCGAGCGGGCGCTCTCGACGCTCTCGGGCCGTCGGTGGACCGCGGGCGGTGGCCGGCAGGTCGACGCGCGGCGCGCCCTCCGGTCGAGCGTCAGCACCGGCGGCGCAGTCGTCTCGCTGCCGACCCGTGAGCGAAAACCCACCGCGTTCCGCACGTCCGTCCTCGTCGACGTGAGCCAGTCCGTCCTCGACACGGTCGACCGCGGCTTCCTGCTGCAGTTTCTCGACACGCTCGTCGAGGACGGCCGCGGCGTCCGCGTCTTCTTCTTCGACACGGACATCCGCGAGGTGACCGACGTGTTCACGGCGTCGCGCGGGAACCCCGTGCTCGCGCTCGAACGTGCCCAGGTGGCGTGGGGCGGCGGGACGAAGATCGGTCACGCCATCTCGGAACTTCGCACCCGCTGGCCGGACGCCGTCGACCGCCGGACGGTCACGCTCGTCGTGAGCGACGGACTGGACGTCGGCGACGTTTCGGACCTCGAACGCGGGATGACGTGGCTCTCGGGACGGTCGCGGGCCGTCCTCTGGCTGAACCCGCTCGCCGCCTCGGCGAAGTACGAACCGACCTGCCGGGGGATGGCCGCGTCGCTCCCGTACGTCGACGGCCTCTTCGCGCTCGCGGGGCCCGAGGACCTCTCGGAGGTGGCGCGCCAGATCCGAAGACACGGCCCGCACGGTCCCATCGGCTACGAACACGACTTCCGAGAGCGAGCGGGAGAGACGGGGGTGACCTGAGATGTCCCCACCCGTCGACGCCGACGCCGTCGTCCGGGAGGTGCGCGAGGCGCTGTCGGCACGGGCCGCAGCGGCGACCGACCCCCGAATCACGGTCGGCGACCGCGCACTCTTGGTGTCGTGTCGCCACCCCGACGAGGGGACGCTGGCGGGCGTCGCCCATCGACCCTCTGCACCCGTCGCGGACGAGGACGCGAGGGACGCGACCGTCGAGCAACTGGCCCAAGAGGCGACCGACGCCGCTCCCGGCAGCGTCGCCCGGGCGGTCGGCCTCGCGACGCTCAACGCGCTGTCGGTCGGGGAAGTCGAGTGGTTGGCCGGTGACCCGATGGCGGCGCTCGACACCTCGGTGGAGACGGTCGCCACCGTGGGCCTGTTCCGCCCCGCGTTCAAGAAGTTCGGCGACGTCTCCGTCCGGGTCGTCGAGCGCGACGTCGGGGGAATCGACCCCGAGTCGCTCCCCGAGCGCGTCCCGACGGCGCTCTTCTCCCCCGGCGAGGTCGACGCGGCGTTCGACGGCGCGGACGTCTGTTTCGTCACCGGATCGACGCTCGTCTACGGCGGCATCGACGCGTACCTCGCGGCGGCCGGACGGGCGGCGGTTCCGCTGGTGGTCGTCGTCGGGGCGACCGCCTCGATGCTTCCGGGTCCGCTGTTCGACCGCGGCGTCGACCTCGTCGCCGGCGCGCGGGTCCGCGACGTCGCGAGCGTCCGCGACCACGTCGCCGCGGGCGACTGCGGGACCGACCTCCACGACGCGGGGCTACAGAAGGTGTACTGCGCGGCCGACTCGCCCCTCCCGGGGCTACAGTTACCAGCGGAGCGACCCAATACAGAACCATGACCGACACACACGACACGGACGACACGGCCGGGGACGCCAACTGGAGCGTCCCCGAGACGGAGGTACTGACACAGGCACGCCGACTGTTAGAGAGCGACCGCCGCGGCGTCCTCGCGACGGTCATCCGCGTCGAGGGCAGCGCGTACCGTCGCCCCGGCGCGAAGATGGTCATTCCGGAGGACGGCGTAGGCGTCGGGCACATCACCGCGGGCTGTCTCGAAGACGAGGTGCAGGGACTCGCGAGCGACGTGCTCGAAGCCGGCGAACCGCGCGTCGAGCACTACGACCTCATGCCCGAGGCCGATGACGACGACGTCTGGGGGCTCGGTGTCGGCTGCAACGGCCGAATCGACATCCTGCTCGAACCCCTCGACGAGACGTACCGCCCTGCCGTCGACGCGTTCGCGGAGGGGTACGACGTCGGCGTGTTGACCGTCACCGACGGGGACCACGCGGGTGCCCGAGCGTACTACGACCCGCGTGGGGAGACGTTCGACCTCGGCGAGGGGTTCGACGCGGACCTCGCCGAGCGAGTGCGCGGGGTCGCCGCGGAACTCACCGCTCGGGGAAAGCCGACGCCGTGACCGTCGAACTCGACGGGGAGTCAGTGACGGTGTTCGTCGACGGCCTCACCGCGCCCTCGAAGCTGGTCGTGGTCGGCACCGGCCACGACGTCGGCCCCATCGCCGAACTCGGCGCACAGGCGGACTTCCGCGTCTCCGTCGTCGGCTTCCGCGGCGCCGCCGCGAAGGCCGACCGGTTCCCCGCCGCCAGCGAGGTGGTCTCGACCTCGCCCGCGCGGATGACCGACGAGTTCGACTTCGACGCGAACACCTACGTGGTCGTGGCGACGCACAACTTCGTCGACGACCGACTCGCAATCGAAGCGCTCCTCGATACTCCCGTCCCGTACGTCGGCCTGATGGGCCCCCACGAGCGCTTCGAGGAGATGCTCGACGACTTCGAAGACGAGGGAACGACGTTCACCGACGCCCAACTCGCCCGCCTGTACACCCCGGTCGGCCTCGACCTGGGGGGCGGCTCGCCGTATCAAATCGCCCTCTCCATCGTCTCGGAGGTGCTCGCGGTGAAGAACGGGCGCGAGCCGAGACATCTCCGCACGAGAGAGGGGACCATCCACGACCGCATCGAACTGTCGACCGACGGCTCGGGCTGAGTCGCGAGTCGCGACGCGCTCAGGCGAGGTCGAAGGCCGCGAGGACGTCCGTCCACGAGTCGACGACGGTCGCGCCGTCGCAGGCCGCGTGGTCGCTGTAGGGCTGGCTGAACAGCAGGCCGTCCATCCCGGCGGCGAGGGCGTCGGCGACGTTGCCGTGGTAGTCGTCGATCAGCGCTCTCCCCTGCAGTTCGGCCTTGTTCTCGGGGACCTGTTCGACGAACTCGTCGTAAGGGATGTCGTGGTCACGGAGCCACACGCGGGTGTGGTCGTGCGTCTCGGGCGGACGGTGGGTGGCGATAGCGACGTGGTGGTCCTCGCCGAGACGCGCGAGCGCGTCGGCCGCCCCGGGGAGCGGTTCCATCCCGCCGAAGTACCACGCGGGGTCCCGGCGGAACGCCTCGAAGATGAGGTCGCCGATGTGGTCGTGGTCGTCGTGACCCGGAATCCGGTAGTCCCACGCCGTCACGTCTTCGGGCTGGAGCGAGACGCCGTACTCTTCGCCGAGGTACTGACACGCGCGGGGGAGTTGCCACGCGAGCGTGCCGTCGACGTCGACGAGGATGCGGTCGGTGTCGGGAGCGGGTGTCGAAGCGTCGCGTGCCCTGTTCATCTGCGTCCATGTAGGGTCAGGGCGTACATAGGTCTCTCGTCGTGGGTGAGGGCGCCAGGGAGTGACACGCGTCCTCGCTCTGGCGCTCTCAGGAGCGCGCCGGCACGCGCCACCGCGCCGTCTCCCGCCGCTGCGGTCGGCGCGCGATGAGGGAGCGACCGGCGGGAGCGAGTGAACGCGCGAGGGCCGTGGCCGGGCTCTGTCCCGGCCACACCGGGTGGGGAGGGTCGAGGCTGCGGTCCACCGCGCCCGTGTACCGTGCGGTCCGTTGCTGTTCACTCGCCGGGTCCGCCGCTCTGTCGGGTTCTCGTGGTTCGCGTCTCGGTCGCTGCCGATCCCCTTCCTGCACTCGCGTCTCAGTGCGCCACGGAGGCTTTACGCGCTGAGTTCCTACCCCTACCATGGCTGAAACCAACCACGCCACGTTCGGCGGCGGCTGTTTCTGGTGCGTCGAAGCGGCGCTGAAGGAACTCGACGGCGTCTCGGCCGTGACGTCGGGCTACGCCGGCGGCGACACCGAGAACCCGACGTACAAGGCGGTCTGCTCGGGGAAGACGGGCCACGCCGAAGTCGTCCAGGTCGCGTACGACCCGAGCGTCATCTCCTACGAGGAACTGCTGGAGGTGTTCTTCGCGGTCCACGACCCCACCCAGTTGAACCGACAGGGCCCCGACGTCGGGTCGCAGTACCGCTCTATCGTCCTCTTCCACGACGACGAACAGCGCCGGCTCGCGGAGGCGTACATCGAGGCCCTCGACGAGGAGTACGAGGACAGCGTGGTGACGGAACTCGCATCCCTCGAAACGTTCTACGAGGCCGAGGAGCACCACCAAGACTACTTCGAGAAGAACCCGAACGACGCGTACTGCAACTTCCACGCGAAGCCAAAGATCGAGAAGGTGCGTGAGCGGTTCGCGGCGAAGGTCAAGCAGGCGTAACCCCGACGGCTCGGCCGGTCGTCGGCGTCTACGTGTTCGTGGCGCTCCCCGTCGATCTGTTCTTGATGCGCCGGCTCATCGGCGTCGGCCCCCGGCGGGTCACGCGGGAACTGGCCGTCCCGTTCACCGCGAGCGCCGGCATGGCGGTGACGACCCTGTTCGTCCGCGAATCCGTCGTCGGCGTCCCCGCGCTCGCCGAACTGGTCCTCCTGGTCGCCGTGGGCGTGCTCTCGTATCTCGTCTTCCTCCTCGGCCTCGACCGACAGTTCTCGTGGGGGCTCCGCGGGAACCTCCGCGCGGTGACGGGGGCGTTCGGTCGCTCCGGTTGACGCTGACACAGACTCGCCCTCGAGGTCGATACCGACGCCGTCGCGTTCCGCATCACGCGACACCCCGTCTGCCGTCGCAGCGGGCGGGACGCGCTCAGTCCCGACGACGGTACTCGTCGCGGACGACCACCTCGCCGTCGACGAGTTCGATGTCGATGAGCGAGGTGACGTCGTATTCTTTCTCGTCCATCGCGCTGTCGGTGTCGGCCTTCCGGACGACGACGACGGTGTCGACGATGTCGGCGCCGATGTCCGCGAGCGCCTCGGTCACGGCGGCGAGCGTCCCGCCCGTCGAGAGCAGGTCGTCGAGGACGAGCACGCGGTCGCCCGGTTCGACGTCGTTGATGTACATCTCCGACTCCGAGTAGCCGGTCTGCTGGTGGAGCGACACCTCGCCGTCGAGGCCGTACTCGCGCTTGCGGATGACGACGAGCGGGATGTCGGTCATGAGCGACACCGCCGTCGAGATGTGGATGCCCATCGCTTCGGGCGTGACGATCTTGTCGACGCGCGCGAGGTCGGCGACGCGCATGACGCCGATGACGACCTCACGGAGGAGTTCGGGCCGGAGCATCGGGACGCCGTTGCTGATCGGGTGGACGACGTACTGGTAGCCGCCCTCCTTCTCGATGATCGGTGCGTCGTCGAACGACCGGCGGAGTCGGTCCATACCCGAGGTTGCCAAACCACTGCTAAAAGGTGCCGGGTCTCCCGCTTCGGGGCGTGGGGCAAACGTCAGCGTGCGTGTCTGTCGTCACCGTGTTCCCACGCGTGACCTTCGAGGGCGAGCCGACCGGCCTCGCGCTGGAAGTCGGAGAAGTGCCACACGAGGTCGGTCACGGTCACCACGCCCACCGGGTCGAGCCCGCGGGCGACGAGGAGTTTCTTGATACCGAGGTCGTGCATCCGCTGGGCGGCCTTCCTGACCGTCGCCGTCGGCTCGATGCGCTCGACCGGGTGGGACATCGCCACGTGGGCAGGGATGTCCCCGAGCGGTTCGTCGATGTCGCACGCTGCGCGGAGGACGTCGCTTTCGGTTACGATACCGAGGGGACCGTCGTCGTCGATGATGACGCTTCCTGTCCCTGCCATGAGCATCCGGCTCACGCAGTCGGCCAGCGTCGCCGAGGACGGGACTGTCAGACAGTCCGTCGTCATCACGTCTCGGACCTGCATTGGTAGGAACTCCTGAACGGCGATACTTAACCCTCTACCTCCCGCTATCAGGTGTGAGAAATCCCGACAAGACCATAGGTATGGGTTCCTTTCACGGCGTATGGACCTGGGTATTGTCTTCAGACTACTCGTGGCGGCGTTCTGCATCGTCGCCCCCTCCTTGCTGTTCATCGGGTTCGTCCGCGTCCTCGACCGCATGCGCGACGACGCCCTGGTGGACCGCATCATGGAGCGGGTCGACGAGCAACCCTCCGGCGCGCCCGGTCCGGCGGCCGTCCTGACGGGCGGCGCCGTCTCCGGTTCGTCGAAGTCGGATCTCGTCACGTGTTCGTCCTGTGGGCTCCCGAACCACGGCTTCGCCGGCTACTGCGGCAACTGCCTCGCGAAACTCGACGGCTAGGCCCACCAAGACTGCCTCGCCATCCGCGACGTAGCGTGCTGGCTTCGACTGCGCTTCGAGACGACCCCGTTCGGCGTGATCGACCCCCCGTAGCCGCCTCACGCGGTCGCCGCCTCGTTCAGAACCCGAACGCGTGCCGCGCCGTCGCGGGAGTCTACGAGAGGAAGTGCTCGATGTGGTCGGCCACTTCCTCGGGCGTATCGCCGACCGGGGTCCCGGCGTCGTTGAGCGCCTCGATCTTCGATTCGGCCGTGCCGGTGCCCGACCCCGAGACGATTGCACCGGCGTGACCCATCCGCTTGCCCGGCGGGGCGGTCCGCCCCGCGATGAAGCCGGCGACCGGCGTGTCCATGTTCTCGGCGATGAACTTCGCCGCCTGCTCCTCGTCCTCGCCACCGATCTCGCCGCACATCACGACGGCCTCGGTCTCGGTGTCGGCCTCGAACAGTTCGAGCGCGTCGACGAACGACGTCCCGATGATGGGGTCGCCGCCGATACCGATAGCCGTGGTCTGGCCGATGCCGCGCTGGGTGAGGTTATCGACGACCTGGTACGTCAGGGTACCCGACCGCGAGACAAGTCCCACATTACCGTCGGAGAAGATGTTGCCGGGCAGAATTCCTAACTTCGCCTCGCCGGGCGTGATGATTCCCGGGCAGTTCGGCCCGATGAGGTGGGTGTCCGTCTCGTTCAGGCGTCGGTACACCTTCGCCATGTCCTGGGTCGGGACGCCCTCGGTGATGGCGACCACCAGATCGAGCGAGGTGTCGAGCGCCTCGAACATCGCATCAGCGGCGAAGGCCGGCGGGACGAAGATCACGGAGGCGTCGGCGTCCTCTTCGCTTACTGCGTCGTGGACCGTGTCGTAGACGGGGACGCCCTTCACTTCCTGGCCGCCCTTGCCGGGGACGGCCCCGGCGACGACGTTCGTCCCGTACTCCATCATCTGCTCGGTGTGGAACGACCCCTCACCGCCGGTGATGCCCTGTACCACGACGCGCGTGTCGTCGTCGACCAGAATGCTCACGCGAACCACCTCGTGGTGAGCGTGAGGTTACCGTGCACGAGCGAACGAGTGAGCGAGTGTACTGTAGAACTCATTGGCTGACCTCCTTGGCGTTTTCAACCGCGCGCTGGACCGCGTCCTCGAGCGTCTCCTCGACCTGTACCAACTCCGTGTTCAGGATCTCCATTCCCTCTTTGGCGTTCGTCCCCGCGAGACGAACCACGACGGGCTTTGGGATCTCGTCGAACGCTTCGAGCGCCTCGTTGATACCCTTCGCCACCTCGTCGCCGCGCGTGATGCCGCCGAAGATGTTGAACACCACGCTGTCGACGTTCGGGTCCGAGAACACCATGTCGAGCGCGTTCGTCACGCGCTCGGCCTTCGCTCCGCCCCCGATGTCGAGGAAGTTGGCGGGTTCCCCGCCGTAGTAGTCGACGAGGTCGAGCGTCGTCATCACTAACCCTGCGCCGTTGCCGATGATGCCGACGTTTCCTGATAACCGAACGTAGTCGAAGCCGTACTTGTTCGCCTTGGCTTCGAGTTCGTCCCCGGCGGCCTCGTCTTCCATCTCCGCGAGGTCCGGGTGGCGAAACAGCGCGTCGTCGTCGACGTTGAGGACGGCGTCGGCGGCGATGACCTCCCGATCCGAGGTGACCATCAGCGGGTTGATCTCGGCGTCGGAGGCGTCCTTGTCCTCCCAGAGGTCGTACAGGGTCGTGAGGATACTCGACACCTGCCGCGCGATGTCGCGGTCGATACCGGCGCCGTAGACGGCCTTGCGCGCCTGGTACGGGTGCATCCCGAACGCGGGGTCGATGTGCTCGCGGGCGATGGCCTCGGGTTCCTCGGCGGCGACCTCCTCGATGTTGACCCCACCCTTCTCGGAGACCATGGCGACGGGGCGGCCCTCGCCGCGGTCCATCGTCACGCCCACGTACAGTTCGTCCTCGAAGTCGACACCGGCCTCGACGAGGACGCGGTCGACGGTGTACCCCTTGAGGTCCATCCCGAGGATGTCGTCGGCGTACTCCCGCGCTTCCTCCTCGCTCGTCGCGATCTTGATGCCGCCGGCCTTCCCGCGGCCGCCGACGTGCACCTGTGCCTTGATCGCGGCGGGGAAGCCGATGTCCTCGACCGCCGCTACCACCTCGTCGACACTCGACGCGAGTCGAGAGTCAGGAACGGGAATCCCGGCGTCGGCGAACACGTCCTTCGCCTGGTACTCGTGAAGTCGCATCGTGTGTGACCGGGAGAGGCCGACGCTTAAATCCCGCCGATTCGGGCGAGTGTGACCCCTGGTCGAGGATTCACTCGAATCCGTGTTTCCTCTGTTATGGAGCGGTGTCGTCGGGACGTAAGCGGAACCGCGAGGACATCTCGAACACGTTGGGGATGGAATATGCAATCCGAGAGGAGCCGCTGACAGCACGAACATCCAGACATGCTCTGTGTCACGCACGACTGCTCCCCGTCTCTCCAGTCCTAGTCAAAAATACGGTGCTGAATACAGCGGGTGTATGCTGTACAACGGATACGTTGTAGTCCACTATAGCGAATACCGTCTGAAATAGTTGAGACAGGGGGGTTCTCAACCAGCCACAGGGCGGTATTTTATATCTTCCTCGGAAGAGAACACACTGATGCCAGTCCTCGACTTTGTGGTGGGCGTCCTTAGCATCATTCTGTACATTCTTCTTCTCTTCGTGCTATCGCTCGGAATCTGGCTAGGGATAACCGGCGGTATCGGACTGCTCGGGGGCGTGCTTTCGGTTCCGGTGCTGTACGTACTCCCGGATGTCCGCCGGTTTCTCATCGAAGCTTCGGGTGGCCAGCCTGACGACGAGACACCGTCTTGGAGGGTGGTTCTCAGGCCCCGGTATCTCCTGCTGTCGGTCGCGTTCGGCATCATCTATGGGTTTTCCTTTCTCGCGCTGTTCATCCCGTTCAGCCGGCTGGGGCTGTTTCCGGGTCGTGGCGAGCCAACTCTGTCGGTCGCGCTCCTGCCGGCGGTGTTCATCACGGCGAGCGCGCTGTTTGCCTACGGGGTCCACCGCCACTCCTCAGCGTGGACCGGAACCGCCTCAAGACGGTCGGTTCTGGTCCAGTGGGTGGTCTTTCTCAGCGTCGTCGTTATCATCGGGACCGGTCTACCGTACGCATACCTTTTCAGATAAGGGAAGTGAGACGCCGTTCGTACCGTCGTAGTTCTGGTGTATCCGTACCCGACGTTCGCGCTGTATTCAGCCCGTCCTCGTAAAACTATCAACCGACCACTATTTCAACCGAACCGATTCCGCTATTCGTGGGTGAGGTCCCCGACGATACCGACACCGCCGACGACCACGCCCAACACGGAGAGCACTAGTCCGCCGACGACGGCCGGATTCAGCTGGCAGGTGTTGCAGCCGTCGAACACCGCGATTCCGGAGAGTGAGACGCCGGTGACGGCGAACGCCGGCTGTGGGTTCTCACAGAAGACTTCGGTACAGCCGAGCGTCACCCCGCCGACGACGCCCGCGACGCTCGCGAGGAACACCCCGACGCCGAAACACACCATTCCCCAGCGGAGGAGACCCATGTCTCTCCCCTCCTGCCCCGAGGACAAAGGCGTTTTCACCTTCGACTCGTGCCGTCGCTCGCCACCCCGCCACGGCGCTACGTTTTCGTTCGCCCCCGTTCATGATACGGGCATGACATCCTCGCCCTGCGTCGGCGTGCTCGCGCTTCACGACAGCAAGGAGTCGAAAGCCATCCTCAACGCCGTCGAGGCGCTCGGTTACGAGACCGAGTGGCTCCGCGAGGAGAACACGCTGGTGCGGGTCGACGGAGACACGCTCGACCTGGAGCCGTCGGTCGACATCGTCGTCAACCGTCTGCTCCTCTCGAACACGGACCAGCCGACGGAGGAACTCGGTATCGCGCGGACCGTCGCCGCGCAGTGTCCGATGCTCAACCCGCCGGAGGCGACCGCCACCGCCGCACACAAGATGGCGACGGCGTCGCGGCTGGCCCGCGAGGGTATCCCCGTCCCGAAGACGTTGATGGCGCTCAGCGGGGCGACGCTCAACGCCCACCGCCGCGAGTTCGGATCGGAGGCCGTCTACAAGACCGCCATCGGGACGCACGGCGGCGGCGCGTGGAAGGTCGAGACCGACGACGTCCTCACGGCGCGGGTGGGCAAGCGCCGGGCGTTCCTCCAGGAACTCGTCGGCGACCGCGACCGACCGCGGGACGCGCGGGTGTACGTCGTCGGCGACCGGGTCGTCGCCGCGATGTACCGCTACGCCGCCGGCGAGGACTGGCGGACGAACGTCCACCTCGGCGGGGAAGTCGAGGACGCGACGGCGTCGCTCCCGCGCGAGGCGCTGGAGATGGCCTGCGAGGCGGCGTCGGTGGTCGGACTCGACTACGCCGGCGTCGACCTCATCGAGGGCGACGACGGGTGGGTCGTCCTCGAAGTGAACCCGACGGCGGGCTTTCGCGGCCTCTACCGCGCCACCGGCGTCAGTCCCGCTCCGCACATCGCCGCGCTCGCGCTCCGGCGACTCGGCGTCGACGTCGACCCAGAGCGCGTCGAGGACCTCACCGCGACGCTCGACGATTCCCCGCCGACCTGCATGCCCCGGCCGGACCCGACGACGTTCGAGGAACCGCCCATCATCGGGCTGACCGAACGCGTCGTCGTCTCCGGGACCGCCGGAAACGAGACGGTCGTCGGCAAGGCCGATTCGGGGGCCGCGCGGACGAGCATCGACCTCACGCTCGCCGCCGAAATCGGCGCCGGCCCCATCCACACCGTCTCGACCGTCCGAAGCGGGAGCGCACAGAAGAGCCAGTCGCGGCCGGTCGTCGACCTGGTCGTCGGCATCGGCGGTACCCAGCACACCGTCGCCGCCAACATCGTCGACCGGAGCCACATGTCTCATCCGCTCCTCATCGGCCGCGACGTGCTCAAACACTACTTCCTCGACATCTCCCGGCGCGTGGAGAACCCCAACACGCACCCGCTCGACGACGAGTTGCTCGAAGAGGAGTGAGCCGGGTGGTGTGCGGTGTGTGTCGTTCGATACCGAGAGTGGGCGAACAGCTGTCCTCGGGATACCGATAAAAGACTCACCGCGCCCGTGCCCCGCGCGGTCCTCGTGACCGTCACCGTCCACGTTACGTTCGGCACACTGTCGCAGTCGGCAAGTTCGTGTGCTCCACCAGGCACTCGACGCCCCGGTGTCGATACCTCGAACCGAAACTCGTCCGACTCACCCCTCCCCGATTCATTTCCGCTTCTCGCGGTTTTATCGCCGTCCCTCACGTGAACACAGACCATGCAGGCTGTCCGCTTCCACGAGTACGGCGACGAATCGGTACTCCGAGTAGACGAGGTCGACCGGCCGGAGGCGACCGGTCACGACGTCGTCGTCAGGGTGGCCGGCGCGGGCGTCAACCCCGTCGACACCTACTTCCGCGAGGGCTCGTACGAGCCGTTCCAGCTTCCGATGATCCCCGGCGTCGACGTCGCCGGCGAGGTGGTCGCGGCCTCGGAGTACGTCGACGACTACGAGGAGGGTGACCCCGTCGTCGGGACCGGGCTGAGCATGAACCACTTCGGCGCGTACGCCGAGTACGCGGCCGTCCCCGAGGACCGCCTCGCACACCTTCCGGAGAACGTCGACCCCGTCGCCGCCGGCGGCGCGGGCGTCGCCGCCGTCACCGCCTGGCGGGCGCTCGTCGACCACGCGGGGCTCCAGCCGGCAGAATCGGTTCTCGTCCACGGGGGCTCGGGTGGCGTCGGCCACGCGGCCGTCCAACTCGCTGCGGCGACCGGCGCACACGTCCTCGCGACGGCCGCACCCGAGTACCACGCTCGTCTCGAAGCACTGGGAGCCGACGCCGTCTTCGACTACTCGAGCGAGGATCTCGCGGACCTCGTGCGCGAGGAGACCGGCGGCGTCGACGTCGTCCTCGACCACCGCCTCGACGACTACCTCCAGTTCGACGCCGAGGTGGCGGCGACGGGAGCCAGGGTGGTCGGCATCGGCGAGAACGACCCCGAGGTCGGCTTCTCGAACGACGGCGTCGCCCGCAGCAAGGACGTCTCCTACCAGTTCATGAGCATGTTCAACACGCCGCGGCTGGCCGACCCCCTCGAACGCGTCGCCTACCTCATGGGCGAGGGCGACCTCGAAATCGACGTCGCGCGGACCTACGACCTCGACGAGGCCGCCGACGCACAGCGCGACGTCATGGAGGAGTCGTTCCTCGGAAAGCTCGTCATCACGCCGTAGAGCGGCCCGTTCTCTGCGTTCGACTCTCGTCGGCTTCGTCGACTCCCCGACGCTCGACTTCTCACCCGGCGGGAACGACCAGTCGAGGCGATGTCGTCAGCGAACGTAGAGACGCGTATGACTCGGACGACCACCGCCGCCCGGCGTCGGTTCGTCGACGCCGGCAGTGCGCACCCACTCGTGACCGCGCTCGGCGTCCTCGTCGGCTGGACGTTCGTCACGTACATCCTCGAAGGCGCGCGTCTGACGCTCCTCCGGCCCGAGGCGGCCGGCGACAGGCTCCTGTACGCGCTCGTCGCGAACGTGCTCGTCGGGACCGTTCTGGCGCTGTGGCTCCGCGGACGCGTCCTCGCCGACGCGCCCCTGCCGGAGAGCGGCTTCCGCCAACCACGCCGGACCGTCGCGGGTGTCGCCGTCGCGTTCGCCGTCGGGACCGCGCTGTACGCCGTCGGCTTCCCGCCCAGCACCGACCCGGTCGTCGTCGCGAACGCCTTCGCGCAGACGCTCGTCGTCTCTACCGCCGAGGTGGTGGTCTGTTGGGTGTTCGTCGGCGTCGCCGTCCAACGGGCGCTCAGGCCGCATCTCGGGACCGCCGCCGCGACTGTCGGCCTCGTCGTCGTCGCGAGCCTCGGCTTCGGCCTCTACCACGTCGCACACAGCCCGCCGTTCAACACGCCACGGATGGTCGCGCTGCTCTCGGTGATTGGGGTGCTCACGAGCCTCGTCTTCGTGGTGAGCCGCGACCTCTACGCGACGCTCGTCTTCCACAACTTCCTCGCCGTGACCGGGGTGACCCGGGCGCTCGTCACCGCGGGCGAACTGTCGTCGTTCACCGTCCTCCTGCCGACGCTGTGGCTCACCGCGCTCGTCACCCTCGCCGCCCTCGTCGCCGCCGACGTGGTCTTCGTCCGGCGACTCCACTCGTCAGAGCCCCCCGCAGACTAATTGTCCCACTGACAGTTCTCGCCGCCGAAGAATGTCATCTGAACGACTCGTTTCTCCGAAGTTGGGAACGACGACCGGCTCTTATACTCGTCTCGGACGTCACCGTCTCTCACGATGATTCCACCACGGTTCGACTCCCGGAACGAACCACGGACCGACCGCACGACAAGCGGCCCCATCACGCTCCCCGAGACGGTCACGTCGCCACAGGCGAAGCTCGTCTACCTCTACCTCCTCGTCCGCGGGACGGTGACCGTCGACGAACTCGGCGCGTCGCTCGACTTGCCCAAACTCGCGCTGTTCAGCATCCTCCAGACGCTCGCGGAGTCCGACCTGGTCGTCCGCGACGGCGACGCCGTCAGCGTTCGGTGAGAGACGGCGGGGGCTCCGACGAGTCGGGGAAGCCGTGTCTGATGAACGCTCACCGCCGTCGTGGCGATTCTTCCGACGTGAAAATCACAGATAAATATATGTTCTCTGTTCGAAGATAGTACGTATGACATTCGTGGTGCCGTTCGATGGGACGGAACTCGCCGAGGCGGCGCTCGTTCGCGCGACCGAGTTCGGCGCTCTCTTCGAGGAGGACGTGCTGGCGGTGAGCGTGATTCCGCGAGGGAACACCGACTACGCGCGCGACCGCGGCTGGATCGAGGCGAACGAGACGTTCGAGATGGACGCCGCCGTGTCGACGCTCCACACGCAGGTGACCGACCTGTGTCCGAGCGCCGACTTCCGGCACGTCGTCGTCGACCGCTTCGCCCCCTCCGGGACCATCTCGAAACGCATCCGCGAGACGGCGCGGAAGGAGAACGCCTCGATGGTGTTCGTCGGGAGCGAGAACGCCGGACACATGGTCACGTCGGTGAGCAGCGTCGGCGGGAACGTCGCGACGGACGACGGCTACGACGTGACTATCGTCCGGCACCCCCGTCCCGCCAGAATCGCCAAGCACGCCGACGCCGTCCCCGAGCGGAGACCGAAGTCTCACTTCTACCTCCCGGAGTGAGTTCGCCCGAGACCGCAGCGTCGGCCGCCCGCCGAGTGCCCGCCCGAGTCGGCCGTGTGGCCGCTACGCCACGGACCGCTTCAGTTCGACGGTGAAGACGGCTCCCGCTTCGTCTCCGTCTCCGACCCCGACTTCGCCGCCGTACCCCGCTACGATCTCCCGACACAGGTACAGCCCCATGCCCGTCCCGGTGCTGTCGAGGCCCCGTTCCCCCTCGCCGAACAACCGGTCCCGCTGCGCTGGTGGGATCCCGGGTCCGTTGTCCGCGACGCTCACCCGGACGGTGTCGCCGTCGACGCCTGCGGACACTTCGACGACCGGAGTCGGCTTGTCGTTGTGCTGGACGGCGTTGGTGAGGAGGTTTCGGAAGACGGAGCCGAGGAGTTCGTTCGCCTCTACCTCGACCCGTGGAAGGTCGCCCACAACCCGAAACTCCGCGTCGGGGTACGTCCGGCGGCGCACCGCCAGTTCGGTTTCGAGCGTCGCGACGAGGTCGACCGGTTCGAGGTCGAACTCGCCCTCGCTGACGACCACGTCGACGTACTCGCGGGCCAGGTCGGTCAGTTCGACCACGTGTCTGCTCGCCGCCTGGATGCGCGCTAACGCGTCGGCGTCGGCACCGTCGACGGCGCCTTCGAGTGTGGTGAGCCAGCCGGTGATGACGTTCACGTCGTTGCGGACGTCGTGTCGTAGGATGCGGTTCAGCACTTCGAGTTCCTGCTCGCGCCGTTTTTGCTCCGTGATGTCGGTGGTGATGCCGACCACCTCCGCGATGCCCCCGTGTTCGTCCCTGATCGGGACGACGCGCGCGTGGACCCACCGAACCGTTCCGTCCGGGCACACGACGCGGTGTTCGAACGAGTCCGCCGACAGTTCCTCTCCGGTCCGCGTCATGCTCGCGACGACCTCGTCCCGGTCGTCGGGGTGGACGCCATCGATCATCAGTGAGACGTCGTTCTCGGCGGCCTCCGCGGGGATGCCCCAGATGTCCTCGAAGCCGGCGCTGATGTACTCGAACTTCTCCGGTGTCGACGCCGTCCAGATGGCGACCCCGTCGAGATGGTCCATGAGCGTGCGGAAGTCGGGGTGACGACCCAGCGAGACGCCGTTCATACCACTCGTTCATCGACGCCGTCCAAAAGCGTGTCGCGTTTTTCACTTCAACTCCGCCGACACGAGCGATTTCACCGCGTTTATCTGCCTCACTCGGTCTAGCCCCGGCGATGACAGAACGTGAGACGTGGGCATCGCGGGTCGGATTCGTCCTCGCGGCCGTCGGCAGCGCCGTGGGGTTGGGAAACATCTGGCAGTTCCCGTTCAAGACGGGACAGTTCGGCGGGGCGTCGTTCCTCGTCGTCTATCTCGCCGCCGCGGTTGGAATCGGTCTCCCCGCCATCCTCGCCGAGTTCGTCGTCGGTCGGCGGGCGAAACGGAACACCATCGACGCGTTCGGCGCGCTCGGCGGTCGACGGTGGAAGGTCGTCGGCGCGCTCGGACTGGGCATCGGCTTCTGGATCCTCTCGTACTACTCCGTCGTGGGCGGATGGGTCATCCGCTACCTCCTCGCCTCCCCGACCGGGACGTACTTCGGCGACGCCGCCGGCTTCTTCTCGACGGTTTCGGCCGGTCCCGACGCGCTCGTCGCACACGCCGTCTTCATGCTCCTCGTGGTCGGCGTCGTCGCCTTCGGCGTCGAGAACGGCATCGAGCGCGCCACGAAGGTGATGGTTCCGTCCGTGCTCCTCATCCTCGCCGGCCTCGCCGTCTTCGCGTTCACCCTCGACGGCGCGAGCGCGGGCTACGCGTACTTCCTCTCGCCGGACCTCACCGCCCTCCGGTCGAACTTCGGTGACATCGTCCCGTTCGCCGTCGGCCAGGCGTTCTTCTCGCTCTCGCTCGGCATGGGCGCGATGGTCACCTACGCCTCCTACGTCGACGGCGAGGACTCCCTCGTCGCCGACGCGGGCTCTATCGTCGTCCTCAACACGCTGGTGGGAGTGCTCGCCGGCCTCGCAGTGTTCCCGCTGCTGTTCGCGCAGGGCATCGACCCCAACACGAGCGGCCCCGGTGCCGTCTTCGTCTCCACCGCCGGCGCGTTCTCGGCGCTCCCCGCCGGACGCATCCTGGGGACGCTGTTCTTCGCCGTCGTCCTCATCGCGGCGCTCTCCTCGGCGATCAGCCTCCTCGAAGTCGTCGTCTCGTACGTCGTCGACAACACGGGAATCGGAAGGTTCCCCGCCGCCGGCGCCATCGGCGGCGCGCTGTTCCTCCTCGGTGTCCCCTCCGCGCTCTCGACGGCGTGGCTCGGCTGGTTCGACACGCTCGCGTACAAACTGCTGCTTCCGCTGTCGGTGCTCGCCATCCTCCTCTTCGTCGGCTGGGTCCTGGGCAGGGAGGCGCTGTCGGAGGTCGTTCGCGGGTCGGACCTCGGGAGCGGATTCGGCGCGGTCTGGCTCTGGACCGTCCGCGTCGTCGTCTTCGCGGCCGTCCTCGGCACGCTCGTCCTCGGCCTCCGGACGCTGTTCCTCGGCGGGGCTATCGTCCCGCCCGTCTGATCGGAATAGAGAGGTTGGGCCGTGTTTAGACGCTGTAGAGAACGATTCACTCCGATGAGCTAACGACCATCAGAGCGAGAGTTGGGTCGTGTGCCATCTCGTCTTTCCCGTTTTACAGACCGTCTCGTCGCGTTGGCGAAGCGTGCTGTATCAGGCGATGTGTGTTCCACGCTTCCGCTGGAACGACGAAGCCCGAACGGGGAACCGATACGATATCCTCTAGAAAATCGGAGTCCGACCGAGTAAGCGGTGGTACAGTTCATCCCCAGCAAGAACGGTTATCACTGCCCCGAAGAGAGCAAGGAGAAACGTAGCGAGGGATGCGGTACCGTTTGTGAGTGCGATAGCAGTCATCCAGAGCAATCCGACTCCAACCGCTCCGAGTACTACCCACATCACACCGGATAAGACGGACAGGACGGCATCGCGCCCCCCTCGATAGGCCGCCTCGTACTGCGCGGTAGTTCCGAGGGAATCATCAGCCATACGACACAGTTCGGTTCAAGACAGTAAATAGATTGCCGGTCGGCAATCAGGTGAACACTGTCCTTGTTCCACGTCTAGTAACGGTGTGACCGAGACAGAGGGTGTACTCAGCAAGAGCGGAACGGCGGTTCGTACGGTCGGTGCTTAGCTCGATACTCCTCCTCAGGTGTTCGGAATCGGGTGCGTCGATGGTTTATCGAGAATGCTATCGACGAGGCCGGCGAACGTCGATCAGACAGCCGAGAGTCACCTCGGCTTCGCGACGGTCATAACGGGGACTGGGGCAGAGCGTACGGTCTTCTCGGCGACGCTGCCGAGCAGGATACGATTCGTCCCACGCCTTCCCGTCGTCCCCATCCCGACGGCGTGTACGTCGTTCGCCTCGATACAGTCGAGGATCACCGCCGCGGGCCGTCCGTGTTCGACGTGTCGGACGACGTCCGTGAGTCCGTGCGTCTCGGCCGCTGAGACGATGGCGTCGACGGCCTCACCCGCGGCTTGCTCGCTCTCCTTCCCGGCTATCGTCGACCGGACATCCGGCCCAAGCGCGGAGTCGTCGACGACCGAGAGGACGTGGACTGTCGCGTCGAGTGCCGCTGCGAACTCGAGGAGGTGGTCGGCGGCGTGTGTCGCGGCGCCACTGCCATCGGTCGGGACGAGGACGTTCTCGTAGGGGAAGGTGAGCATCTCGTCGGGTTGCATCCGGACGGAGAGGACGGGCACCGAGGAGAGTCGGACGACCTTCTCGGAGACGCTCCCGACGAGGTACCGCGAGACGCCTTCGCGTCCATGGGTCGGCATCACGATCAAGTCCTGGTCGTACTCCTCGGCGTACTCGACGACCGTGGGGGCGGGATCACCCTGAACGACGTCGGTTCGGTACGAGGCGCCGAGCGTCTCCAGCGTCTTGGCGGCTTCTTCGACGACGTCTCGCCCCTCGCGTTCGAGGACATCGACGGTCTGCCCCTCGACGACGGTGACGCTGTCCCGGTTCGTATCTGCGACGTAGAGCACCCGGATGGTCGCGTCGGCCCAGTGGGCGATTTCGGCGGCGTGGTGGAGTACCTCGGCGGCGCCATCGCTGCCGTCGAACGGGAGGAGGATGTTCTCGTACATGTGTGGACGCCCGGGGATACGTCGCCCGGCCGTCTGAAAAACACAGCGAAAGTTCCACGGGTCACCCGACCCGTGGTCGGTTACTGCTTTTTATGGTGGCACCTCGGTCACCGACGGTCACTCGGGGTCGCCCTCCGCAACCGACGAGTCCGTATCGACAGTTCGGTCGGCCTGTCGGTCGACTGTCACCCGTACCTTCCGGATGCGTGCGTCTTTCACCTGTTCGGCCCGTAGCGTCACGTTCTCGAACTCGAACGTCTCACCCTGCTCGACGAGACGACCCGCACGGTTGAAGATAAAGCCGGCAACGGTCTCGAACTCCTCGCCTTCGGGGAGGGCGATACCGAGGGCCTCGTTGATCTCTTCGATGTTGACCTCGCCGCGGGCCAGCACCTCAGTCTCGTCGATAACCTCGAGCGGGTGTTCCTCGTCACCGACCAGTATCTCGCCGACGATCTCTTCGAGGATGTCTTCCATCGTGATGAGGCCCCCAGTGGCGCCAAACTCGTCGATGACGATGACCATGTGGTGGCGGTTCTCGCGCATCTCCGTGAGGAGTTCGTCGACGTTCTTCGACTCCGGGACGTGCAGCGCCTGGGTGACCACATCCTTCACTTTAAGATCGGTTGCGCCGTCGTAGTCGACGTTCTCCAGGTTTCGGATGTCGAAAACACCGATTATGTCGTCCAGCGTCCCCGCGTAGGCCGGCAAGCGGGCGTGACCCGACTGAATACACTGTTCGACCGCCTCCTGAACGGTCGCCTCCCCGGAGATGGCTGCCATATCGAGTCGCGGTGTCATCACTTCCTTGGCAGAGGCGTCCGTGAACCGGAGCGCGCGCTGGAGTATCTGGCGTTCCTCCTCGTCGAGGACGCCCTCGCGCTCACCCGTCTTGATGATGTTCCGAATCTCGTCACGGGTGACGTACGTCGACTCGATGGACGGGTTCCCGCCGGTGACCCTGTTCACGACGCCTGTCAGGTAGTAAAAGAGGGTGATGAGCGGCCACAGTACCTTCTCGACGATTTTTAGCCCCCGGGCGACGCGCCGTGCGTGTACTTCGGTGTTCTCGACGGCGTAGGACTTCGGCGCGCTCTCGCCGAATATCAGCACCATCGACGTGATGCCGAGCGACGAGACGATGACTGCCGTCCCCGGGTCGAAGTAGAAGCCGACGATGGTCGTCGATATCGAGGACATCGTGATGTTGACCATGTTGTTCCCCACGAGGATCGTCACGAGCAGGCGGTGGGGGTCTTCCTTGAGCGACTTGACCGCCCGCGCACCGCGCAAGCCTTGCTCGATCATCGCGTCGATCTGGTGGGCTGGGAGGGAGAACATCGCGATTTCCGAGGAGGAAAAGAACCCCGACCCCAGGAGGAGCAGTAATATCAGGACGATGCCGATGGCGGTGACGGCAGGCTGACCCAGTTCGACACCGGCGACCGGCACGGTGTACTGTAAGAGACAGGCCTCAGCTACTGCTGTGAGCGGGGAGCGCCACATGTTCTCACCTCATGCGCGAACGGAAAAGTAACTCCTGATACCGGTGTGTGGATTTCACGAGTTCCACCGACACGAACGTCCGTATCGGGAGTGTTAGCCGACCTCCTGTGCCATTTTCGTAGATTTCTACCTGAAACGACGACGTTCGGCACAATCAGACGGTGTTTCCACCCCCAGTCGAAACCTACCGAGCGCTATCAGAATCACCGTGACCGTGACAGAGCGTGTAGTCAGCACTCGAACACCGGTACTTCTCCGGGCGTTCAGTGAACCAGTCCACCTGTCGGGAACGACCGATACGCTCGGATGTAATGGCTGGTCTCAACGTTCGGAAGTAGTATCGACCACAGAGCTATCCGGCCAGAGAGCTAAAACTACAGGATGGCAGACGACAAGAGCGGTCGAGACAAGCAAGCAGACGACGCTGAGAGACGCCAGCAGCAGCGTGAGATTGCCGCGGAACTGGAGCGCGGCGACGAACGAGAGCCACCGGTGGTCGTGGAGGAACTGGCCGATTTTGAGGCGGCACTCGAAGAGCTGACGTTCCCGGCCACGGGGGCCGAGATCGTCGCGGCAATCGGCCAACGCGAGATCGAATCGGTCAAGCGGAGCTACCGTCTCGAGGAACTGGTACCGGAGACAGACGAGGAGACGTTCGACTCTCCAGCTGCCGTCCGGGTGCAGATACAGCGGCCGACAGTAGCCGCGGCCATGAAACGGGTCGTGGAAGCCAGCAAGACGCTTCGGAATACTGATTTCAGTTGGGCACAGCGCAACGCGTACGAGAAGACCTTCCAGGAACTTGAAGCGATCGACGCCGATGACGACGACGAAGGCATCCGAGCCATCAGCGACTGGATCGTAGAGCGAATCCACGACAAAGAAACGCTCCCGACGTCCCGGGCGGTACGCCGAGAAGCGGCGAAATTCTGTCGGACGAACGGATATGAGGTCCGTAACGACGAGTGGCTCGGGATATAGACCGACGATAGCGGGCACCCGCGGTAACGTCTGCTGTCAAGCTTCCAGCGTGACCTTATAACGCGCCCTCTATCCTGGAGCGGGATGTCCTCTTGGGAGAGGCGTCTCGTTCCGCCTCGTGTGGAACTGCTACGGGCTTTATTGTGTCACCAGTGAAACTATTCGTATGGCACTCGATATAGAGGTTCCAGAACCACCGGACCTCTCGAACCGGGGAATGCCGCGCGCGTTCGAGCTACAGGACGAGACGCTCGGATCAGAGGACTTCTACCGCGAGGATCTCGAAGACTTGCTCCAGGAGGGTGCATGGAAGGAGGGGTTCAACGAGTGGGCCGAGTACACCACTCTCGATGAAGAGCAGGTTCGAATCGTCAGCGACCTCGGTTTGTTCCAGGCGTTCGACTTCTATTGGGACCCAACCGAAGACCGCCTTCGCATCGATTCCCCAACGATTCCGGATGACTGGCGGGAGCGAGACGCGACTGAGTCGCTCAGTTCGAGTACGGTTTCACTGATCGACGGCGAGTTGGACGACCTTGGCCGAGCCGTTCAGGAGGTCTTGGAGGACTACCTCGAACGGGACGACGAAGCGTCCGACTATGGTTGGAGTGAGGAAACGTACGACGAACGCGAGGAGTGATTCCAGTCGCTTCAGCCTGTCCGACGGTGTCCGAGATGCAGGTTTTCTCTGTCGATACGCAATCGCCACTGCTCCTCGATTGCGGTCGGAACGTGCTGACTATGCGCTCTGTATTCAGCACGGCCGGACCAACCTACTCCGGTGCTGTCAGAAGCGGTACGTTGCGTACGGAGGACGTAGTCAGTAAGCCCAAGGCAGCCGTCTCTTAGAAGAGTGTATGGACATCGTTCGGCTCCCAGACGACGAAGCCGCTCTGCGTCGGTTTCTCGAAACCCTCTGGCTCCCGTACAGCCGCGAGCGTGAAGCACACACCGACGGCTTCGCACTTGCGGAGGATGTTGACCTCGTCGCGGAGGAACTCGAACATCGGCTCAGTCGGCATCAAACGGAGAGTTACCGGGCGTGGGTCGCCATCGACGGAACTCACGACGCAACCCGACTCGCCGATACTGACGCCGAGTTCGTCGGGTTCGTGACCACAGATATCGACGAGTCGCCGTCAGTGTTCGACCGCCCTGACCGACTCGTCATCGCCGATATCTATGTGCTCGAACGCTATCGCGGAACAGGACTGGCCCGAGCGCTAGTCGACCGGGCCAGAACACGGGCGCGTGAGAGCGGATGCACCGAAGTGAAGCTCGAGGTTGACGTCGACAACGACCGGGCACTGGCGTTCTACGAGAAAATAGGGTTCGAGACGGTGCGGTACACGATGAGCGTCAGCGTGTAGTCGGAGCCCTCCTCTTGAGGGGTGCGCACTGTACCTGATACGCGCCCTGTATGCAGTAGCGGCTTCGACTACTGCTCAGTCTTTGTCGGTATCTATGTGACCGAGACGGCGGCTCTGGCAGGTGCGGGAGACGGCGGAATACGGAGAGCGTCTCCAGCACGCACACGCCGGTAGTCCGCTGCGTCCCTCGTAAGTCGGCTTCGGAGAAACGACGCTCACTCGTCCACGTCGTCCCTGGCGTGAATCTTCGCCTGTTCGCGAGCACTGGGATTGACCGACTCTTTGAACGGAACCTTCGCCAGCGTCGCATAGACGGGTTCGCCGGGTTCCTCGGCGTACTCGTCCGGGAGATGTACCTCGAACTCCAGGTCGAGGTCCGCGTCGTATATCGAGTCGTCGAGCGGGACGTCGGTCGCGGCTTGCAGTGTCGCCGCTGGCACGAACCCAAGCCCGATGTTGGCCCCGAGGTCCGGATTCCACCCCGCCGACGTCAGGTAGCCACACTCGTCGCCCGTCTCCGGGTCCGAGATGAGCCAGAAGTCCGAGGCCCACTCCAGAATCGGTTCGCCTGCCATCTTCAGGCCGACCAGTTTGTGCGTGAACGGAAACTCGCCGTCTGCGATGGCTTCCTTCTGGCGCTCCAGTTCTGCTTTGCCGACGTAGTCACCGTCCTTGTCGTCGGGGACCTGATAGCCGAGGTTGACCTGGAACGGCGACGTCTCGCGGTCCATGTCCTGCCCCAACGACAGGATTCCGGCAGCGATCCGTCGACGACCGTTCACTGGCGTCGCGGCACCGCCGTGGTCTTTGACCGTTTCGAGTACCGGGTCCCACACTGCTTCGGCGTTCGTGGTCGCCTCGCGGACGTATATCTCGAACCCCGCCTCTCCGGAGAAGCCCGTTTGGCTCACCAACACCGGGACGTCGTTGATAGTCGCTTCCAACAGTCCGTAGTACGGCACGTCTTCGACCGCGTCGTCGATGAGCGACTCGATCACGTCGGGCGATTTCGGGCCCTGGACCTGCATCGGCGAGACGTCGATTTCGTCGATGTCGACCTCGAAGTCGTTCCCGACCGTGACCCCTTGCAACCACTGTATCAGGTCCGAATCGGCGATGGAGAACCAGAATTCGTCGTCGTCGGGTCGCAACAGGACGAAGTCGTTGAGGATGCCGCCGTCCTCGTTGCAGCAGAT
Source organism: Salinigranum rubrum (assembly GCF_002906575.1). Taxonomy (NCBI): domain Archaea; kingdom Methanobacteriati; phylum Methanobacteriota; class Halobacteria; order Halobacteriales; family Haloferacaceae; genus Salinigranum; species Salinigranum rubrum. The sequence continues at coordinate 2,589,693 of NZ_CP026309.1, read as the reverse complement.
GGCGTACTTGCCACGCATCGGCTCGATGTCTGTCGCGTCCCGCGTGATGACGTAGTCGACGAACGCCTCGGCGTCGGGCCCCTCGACACGAATCTGGCGCTCGACCGCGACGTCCCACAGCGCGACGTGGTTGACCAGCAGGTCGTACTCGGCTTCCGACCCCCCGTCCTCGGGGTCGATGTACGCCCGAGGGTGATACATGTGGTTGTACACCGTCGCCTCGTGACAGCCTTCCTCGACGGAGAGGTGCCAGAACGGTGACTTTCTGGCCCGGTTCGAGATTACGAGGTCGATGTCCGCGTCGCCTGTTTGACGCAGATTTCTGGGAACGGTGCGGTCCGACTGGTCGACGCTGGGGTGGTTCGGGTGGTGTGGGTTTTCAGACATTGCTCTCTATCTCGGTGGCTCTACGCCGTGGTCGAACAGCCGTCCCCAGAGGCGCTCGAACCGACTGGTTTCGACCGGTGAGGTGATGCCGGCGGGGAGGTAGAGTTCGGGTTCGGTCGCTCTGTCTCGGTCGTCGGCACGGGTTCTCGCTGTCATACGACCGGGTGAACGACCCGTGACCGCATCGGTTTGCAGCTTATTCGTATAACCCCTTTATACCGGGTTCGGAGGAGTCCGTGGACTCTTCACCCCGTGTCCCTCGCTGGGTGAGAGCGGTGAGGCTGACGAGAACGACTCGACTCGTGCGGCGCATTCAGCACGACCTCGGGAAGTGTTCTCTCCCATCGATTTCGACGAACCGAACCGTACTCGACTCCGACGCCTGCGGAGGTCAGGGACGTCCGGCCCGGTGACGGTTCCTCGCCGAGCCGGTCGTTTCACAATCGTCTCACCAGCAACGAAGCCGTTTCGCCGACCGAAAACCGTTATCTTCGGTCGTTGAGGGTTTCTCGGTCCGTAACCCATTTGAGCGCGCTTCGGCCATCGGGAGGTAATGACACGTGAGACGTGGGCGACCCGGGTCGGGTTCATCCTCGCGGCCGTCGGGAGCGCCGTGGGGCTGGGAAACATCTGGCGATTCCCGTGGGTCACGGCCGAAAACGGCGGCAGCGCCTTCCTGCTCGTCTATCTGCTCGTCGTCCTCGCCGTCGGCGTCCCGGGCCTCGTCGGCGAGTTCGTCATCGGTCGGCGCGCGAAGCGGAACCCGGTGGGCGCGCTGCGTGACCTCTCGGGGTCGAGAGGGTGGGCGGTCGTCGGCGGCCTCTCCGTCCTGACCGCGCTCGTCTTGCTCTCCTTCTACTCGGTCGTCGGCGGGTGGATACTCCGCTACTTCGTCGAGAGCCTCCTCGCACTCGCCGGCGGCCCGCTCCCCTACGCGACCGAACCCGGCGCGTACTTCGGCGCGGCCTCGACGGGAGTCGACGCCCTCGCGTACCACCTCGTCTTCCTCGGCCTCACCGCCGTCGTCGTCCTCGGCGGCGTCAGGAAGGGTATCGAACTCGGCACGACGGTGATGATGCCCCTCGTGTTCCTGCTCCTCGTCGCCCTCACCGCGTGGGCGGCGACCCAGCCCGACGCGGCCGCGGGCTACGCCTTCTACCTCTCGTTCGACCTCTCGACGCTCGAACGAAACTTCCTCTCGATCCTCGGGCCGGCGGCGGGTCAGGCGCTCTTCACCCTCTCGCTCGGCGCGGGGACGATGATCACCTACGCGTCGTATCTGGGCGAGGACCGCTCGCTCCCGTTCGACGCCGGTGCCATCGCCGTCCTCAACACCCTCGTGGGCGTGCTCGCCGGCCTCGTCGTCTTCCCCCTCCTGTTCTCGCTCGGCGTCGACCCCGGTTCGCCCGGTCCCGGCGCGCTGTTCGTCTCCATCGCGGGCGCGTTCGCCCGCCTGCCCGTCGGCACGCTCGTCGCCAGCGCCTTCTTCGGCGTCGTCGCCCTCGCCGCGCTCTCCTCGTCGATATCGATGCTCGAAATCCCCGTCTCGTTCCTCGTCGACGAGTTCGGCCTCGACCGACGCCGAGCCGTCGCCGTCGCCCTCGCGGTGTTCGCCGTCACGGGCGCGGCGAACGCGCTCGATTCGGCCGTGTTCCAACTGTTCGCCGTGACGCTCGTCGACCGCCTGCTCACCGCGGGGCTCGCCGCATTCTTGCTGTTCGTCGGCTGGGTGCTCGGGAAGGACGCCCTCGAAGAGTTCCGCCGCGGCGCCGGCGACTTCGCCTCGTCCCTGGGGCCGGCGTGGCTCTTCGCCGTCGGCGTCGTCCTCCCGCTCTTTCTCGTCTTCACGCTGCTGACGAGCCTCGGTCTCGACACGCACGTCGGCTTCTGGCCCACCGTCGCAGCCGCGGTCGCCGTCGGTCTCGCCGCGTTCTTCGGTCTCCGCTCTTCGAACTCCGTCGTCTGACCCACGAGGTCGGGGTGAACCCAACCACGACCGGGGCGAACACCCATCACTCCGGCCGTCGACGGGCCGGTATGCACGACGTAACCGACCTCTCAGTCGTCGGTGCCGGGGCGATGGGCCACGGACTGACCGTTCACTGTGCGCTCGCGGGCCTCGACGTGACGCTCGTCGACCACCGGCAGGCGAACCTCGACGCCGCGCGCGACCGCATCCGCGAGGCGAGCGCGTTCCTCGCGAGCGAGGGATTGGCCGACGCCGACCCGGACGAGGTGCTCGACGGGGTCGACTGCACGCTCGACCTCGCGGCGGGCGTCGCCGATGCCGACGTGGTCGTCGAGACCATCTCCGAGGACCTCGACGCGAAGCGCGACCTGTTCTCTCGGCTGGCGGAAGCGACGTCGGACGCCGTCCTCGCCTCGAACACCTCGGGGCTCTCCATCGACGCCATCGCCGAGGCGGTTCCCGACGACGCCGCGCGCGTCGCGGGCTGTCACTGGTGGTACCCGCCCTATCTGCTCCGGCCCGTGGAAATCGTCCGCGGCACGGGCACCTCCGACGAGACGGTCGCCCGACTCCGTTCGTTCGTCGAACGCGTCGACCGCGACCCCGTCCTCGTGGAGAGAGACGTCCCGGGGTTCGTCTGGAACCGCGTGCAGTTCGCGGTGGTTCGAGAGTGTCTCCACATCGTCGAGGAGGGCGTCGCGAGCGTCGAGGACGTCAACCGTGCGGTCAGGGACGGATACGCCACCCGCACGGCGGCAATCGGACCGTTCGAGACGATGGACATCGCCGGGCTGGACCTCTTCGGAACCATCGCCGAGGGGCTGTTCCCCGCTCTCTCGAACGCCGATGCGCCTCAGAACACGATGTGCGAGCGTGTCGAGTCGGGGCGGACCGGCATCGACGCCGGCGCGGGCTTCTTCGACTACGACGAGCCCCCTGAAACGGTGACGCGACGACGGGACGAGCGGGTGGCCGCGATTCAGCGGGCGCTCGATGAGGAGACGGAGCGCGACTGAGCGGGAGTCACGTGACACGTGGGTGTCGCTGCTACACTCACGAGGTCCCGTCGCGACACTTAACAGAGCCCGTGGCGAACGTGGAGCCATGTCACAGGTCACGCTCGTCGGCTCCCGGCTCGCGAGGGAGGGCCAGGAGTTCGTCTACGAGGGGGAATCGACCGCGTGCGAGGGCTGCCCCTACCGGCAGCAGTGTCTCAACCTCTCCGAGGACACGCGGTATCGCGTCGTCGACGTCCGCGAGAACGCACAGACGCTCGACTGCGCCGTCCACGACGTCGGCGTCCGCGCGGTCGAGGTCGAACCCGCGTCGATCACGGTGAACGTCGCCTCCAAGGGCGCGTACGCCGGGAGCAAGGCGAAGCTCCCCGGGCCGTGCCCGCACACGGAGTGCCCCAGTCACCCCTACTGCGTCCCCGACGGCGCGGAGTTCGACACGGAGTACCGCATCCAGACGGTCCACGGCGACCCGCCGCACGACTTCTGCCTTCTCGACCGCTCTCTCACCCTCGTCGAAATCGAGCCGCCGGAGGAGTGACCGGGGCGCAGGCCGTGACCGAACCACCCAGCCCTGACGACCCGTGCGTCATCGACTGTCCGCCGAGCGGCAAGCGGGTTCGGGTACTGGAGTCGGCCACAGACACCGACGGCCGGCGCTTTCGCTTCGACATGTGGCTCCTGGCGGATTCGCACGGCCCGATGCTCCACGTCCACCCCGAACAGGACGAGGACCTCGAAGTCGTCTCGGGACGCCTCGGCGTCGTCGTCGACGGCGACCGACGCGTGCTCTCGGTCGGTGAGTCGGTGACGATTCCGAAGGGCACCCCGCACCGCTTCTGGAACGCCGGTCCCGACGCGCTTCACGTCGTCGGCGAGGTCAGACCCGCGCTCCGCACCGAGGAGTTCATGCGCGTCACGTACGGACTCGCCCGCGACGGCTACTCGACGCCGTCGGGGATGCCGCTGAACCCGTTTCGACTCGCGCCGCTCATCGGGCGGTACGACGACATGCTCTACCTCGCTCGCGTCCCGGTGTGGGTACAGAAACGGGGGGTCGCGCTGCTCTCGCCGGTCGGACGACTCCTCGGATACGACTCGGTGTACCTCGAGTACCTGCGTCGCTGACGTGGGCTTACGAGAGCGCGCCGACGCGCTCGGCGACGTAGCCGAAGATGTCCTCGTAGCCGTACGGCGAGAGCAAGACGGGGTAGAAGTGGCGGTCGGCCACCAGCGAGGAGCCGTCGGTCGCGGCGAACGACTCGCCCTCCTCGACCGCCTCGAAGTTCGCGGCGAACACCTCGTGGTTGCCGTCGGGCGTCTTCGGGATCTGGTCGAGGAGGCGGTAGACCGTCACCTCCCCGTCCTCGTGGGCGGTCGCGCGGGACGCGCTCGGGAACCGTTCGTCGTCCGCGTCGAGGACGTCCGTCGCGTCGAGGAACGCGCGGACGAGCGCGTAGGCGTTCTCGGCGGCCTCGTCCGTCCCCTGCAGACCGCACTCGACCTCGACGGTGTGGGCGTGCTCGATGAGGCGACCGCCGGTGAACCGGTCGGTCTCGACGACGACGTCGATGGGGAGCCGCGGACAGATGGCGCGGGTGACGGCGTCGACGCGGTCGACGAGGGCGAACGGCTCGGCGAACGACTGCGTCGAGTGCAGCGAGAGCGTCGTACAGCCGCGGAGTTCGCGAGCGAGATGTCCGGCGAGCCGGCGCTCGTGGGAGTCCGCGTCAGGGTCGCCCGGGAACGCCCGGTTGAGGTCCTCGTCGAGATACCGGACGCCCGCGTCGAGCGCCTCCTCGTTGGCGACGACGAGTTTCACCGGACGGCGGACCGGCGGGGACTCGGCGACGAGTCGCTCGATAGCCACCGGGCCGCAGGGTTCGTCGCCGTGAATGCCGCCGACGACCGCGATCTCGGGTGTCCCCTCCCCGAGTTCGTAGATTCGCATCGTCACACGGTGCGTGTTCTGAACGGAAATCGGTTCGGAATCGACGTCGAAATACGGGTCGAGACGAACGAGTCAGTCGCGAACGGCGGGGAGCGCGGCGACGAGGAGCATCGAGACGGCGCAGACCACGGCCCACAGCGCGGGCGAGAGGAGTTCGAACCCGGGGACGCCGGCGACGCCAGCGAGTGCCGCCACACCGATGCCGGCGAGCGCGGACGACTCGGCCGGGACGCCGGCGGTCAGCCCGCCTTCGGCGTCGGTCGTCGAGTCGGCGACGTCCGAACCGGTCGTCAGGGCGTCGGCCCCCTCGATGTCGAGGTACGGGTACAACTGCGCGGCGAGGTCGTTCAACTGAATCGTCCCGCGGTTCTTGTCGTACTCGACGACGCCCGCCTCGGCCATCTTCGGCAGGTGGCACTGGTAGAGGCCGATGTAGACCCGCTTGCGCTGCTTCGAGTTGATCCCCTCGATGGGCAGGTCGTTCTCCTTCGCCGCGATGTGTTCGGCCATGTCCGACAGCGTCGCCCAGCCGTCGTTCTCCTTCAGGAAGTGGAGCGCGTCCCGGCGGCGCTGGTTCTTCAACAGTTCGAACAGCGTATCCCTCGCCAGTTCGGGTTCGACGTCGTCCGGGACGACCGCGACGACCGACTCCGTCCCGTTCTCGGATTCGGGGGCGGTGACGACGGTCGGGTCCGATTCGGTCGCATCCAGATCGTCGAGGGGGTCTGTGGTGATCTCTGGGGTCATGGGTGTAGACGATCGGAGCACGGCTCGCAGCGACCGTCCCGCACGTCGGACTGGGCCGCGAACGTGTGTCTCTGAACGGCTTGTCAAATACGTCCCAGATATATAAATTTTCTAGATACTGTATTTTTAGGGAACGTCAGCATAATCGTAACAACTGTCCGATGGATATTTATGGTACAGACGGGCTCAGTGGTCGTGTTCGAGGCGCTCGACGTAGTCGTAGTCGGCGGGATACGCCTCGGGTTGGTGGTCGTCGAGAGTGATCCGCCAGCCGTCGAGCGCCGCCGGGTCCGACAGCGCCGCGTCGAGTCGCTCCCGTACGTCGGCGACGTCGACACCGTAGAAGTCGTGTGGGGTCCCGCGCAGATACGAAAGCGCCGTCTCGAACAGCGACCGCATGCCGGCGTCGTCCTCGAAGTCGACGTGTTTGTACGCGCCCGCGGCGACCTGGACCATCCCGTGGAGGAACGCGCTCTCGGTCGTCCCCGACCCGTAGTTGTACCACTCGTCCTCGAAACAGTCGTGGGAGGCGTGGTACTCCCCGGCGTTGAACAGGCGTACGCCGTGTTCGGTGGCGCGCCGGAGCGTCGCGTGTTCCCACTGCCGACGGTCACGGTGCCACCCCGTCGGGTTGCCGAGCGGCGGGGCGACACTCGGGTCGCGTGTGTGGTCGTCCATTCGATACCGAGTACAGTCGACCGCGGCCTGAACCTGTCGGTCGCCCGGCCGCCAGCGTCGAACGCGGGAGCAAACCGGTGATTTAAACCGTCACGGCGAGGTACCGACGTACCGCGCGAGGGTGGCCGAGTCTGGAAAAGGCGGCGGACTCAAGATCCGCTCTCGTAGGAGTCCGTGGGTTCAAATCCCTCCCCTCGCATCGCTTCTGGGAACGGTAGTGAGCAGAGCGACGCATACGGGTGGATTTGAACCCTGCCAGTCGCACACAGCGTCAGCGAGCACGGAGCATCCGAAGGACCGTGGGACGTCCGAGTCGAGAGTCCGACACGGTTCAGACGGTTTCTGACGCTCGTCTATCACCACTGAGAACCGGGTGCCCACTCTTTTTACGCCACGCCGTCGGGGATTATCCATCGATTCGCCGTGAGCCGTATCCAGAACTGTCGAGACGCCGAAGAGATTCGCGTGCTTCACCTCGACGACAACCCCGACTACCTCTCGCTGACTGCGGAGTTTCTTCAGCGGGCGGGACCGTTCGACGTCGTCCCGGAGACGGACACGGAAGCGGCGCTCGGTCGGGTGCGGGACGGCGAGGTGGACTGTGTCGTCTCGGACTTCGACATGCCCGGGACCGACGGACTCGGCCTCCTCTCGGAGGTACGCGCTATCGATCCGGCGGTGCCGTTCATCCTGTTCACGGGCAAGGGGAACGAGGAGATCGCCGCCGAGGCCATCTCCGCGGGGGTCACCGACTACGTCCAGAAGCGCGGCGGGCGCGAGCAGTACGACGTGCTCGCGAACCGCGTCGAGAACGCCGTCGAACGGGCGCAGGCTTCCGCACGGAGTCAGGATACGGTCGACCGCCTCCACGAGACGTTCGATCGCATCACTGACTCGTTCCTCTCCATCGACAACGACTGGCGCATCACGTACGTCAACGATCGCGGGGCGTCGTTCCTCGGTGCGCCCGTCGAGGACCTGCTCGGCCGCGACCTCCGCTCGCTCCCGGCGAACGACGCCGCACGCTTCCACGAGGAGTACCGGAACGCGTTACGCACCCAGGAACCGGTGTCGTTCGAGGCGGAGTCGCTCACGAACCCGGGCCGGTGGCTCGACATCCGCGCGTACCCCGCCGAGGACGGACTCTCCATCTACTGGCGGGACGTGACGACGCTCCGCCGCCGTGAGCAGGTCCTCGCGGACCTCTACACCGGAGCGCGAGACCTCCTCTCGTGTGACACCGTCGAGGAGATCGCGACCCGTGCGGTGGAACTGACCGAGACGGTGCTGGGGTTCGACGAGGCGGCGCTGTACGCGCTCGCCGACGAGGAGAACGCGAGCGTCCGCACGGTCTCTGCGCCTTCAGCCGCGGGGGCGCGAGCCGAGACCGACGCGGCCCTGCGTGCACTGTTCGAGCGGGCCGAGGCGGCGTCGGACCCCGTCGTCGTCGAGGACGAACACACGGACGCGCCGGCAGTCGATGTCGATCCCGGGGTCTACGTCGCGGTCGGCGAGGGGCGACTGCTCGCGGTACGGGAGGCCACGGCCGGCTTCGACGACTTCGACATCTACTGCCTCCAGTTGCTGGCGACGACGGTCGAGACGGCCGTCTCCCGGACGCGGCGCGAACGCGAACTGGAGGCGAACCGCAACGTCGTCCGTGCCCTCCACGGCTCGGTGATGGAGTTTCAGACCTGCGAGCGCGTCGACGAGGTCCTCGACGTCGCCGTTCGCTGTGCGTGCGACGTTATCGCCTTCGACCGGTGTCTCTTCGCACAGCACCGGGACGGCCGACTCGAACGGGTCGCGCAGTCAGACGATTTCCCGAGCGCCAAGAGCGCCCTGTCGACCGGCGTCGGCGTCGCGGGCCGGGCGTACCGCACCGGGGAGTCCATCGTCGTCGACGACACCCGACGGCACGATGACGTCCACCAGCCCTGTCCGTTCCCGTCGTTGCTCACCGTCCCGCTCGGCGATTGGGGCGTCTTCCAGGCGGTCGCCGAGAAGCCGAACGCGTTCGACGGAAGCGACCAAGAGTTGGCCGAACTGCTCGCGATGCACGTCCGCGTATCTCTCTCGCGGGTTCGGTCGGACGAACGGCTCCGCCGAGAGCGGGACCTCCTCGCCGCGTTCTTCGAGAGTTCGGGCGAACCGGTCGTCCGCGTGCGCTTCGAGGGGTCCCGCGCGTGCATCGACCGCGTCAACCCGGCGTTCGAGCGCGTGTTCGGGCTCGACGAGGCGACCATCCGGGGCGACGCGCTCGACGACCACATCGTGCCGCCGGACGAGCACGACGTCGCGACACAGTTCAACGAGCGGTCGAGCGTGGGCGAACCAGTCGAGGCGGAGGTCCGCCGACTCACGGCGGAGGGGCCGCGTGAGTTCCTCTTCCGCTCTGTGCCGTTCCGCGGCGACGACGACGTCCCGATGGCGTACGGCATCTACGTGGACATCACGTCGCGGAAGCGCCGCGAGCGCGACCTCGAACGGTACCGGACCGTCGTCGAGAGCACGGGGGATCCGGTGTACACCCTCGACGCCGCGGGGTACATCACCTACGTCAACGAGGCGTTCGAGTCGATGACCGGGTACGACACCGAGGCGCTGCTCGGCGAGCACATGGGGCTGCTCGTCCCCGAAGCGGACGTCGAACGGAGCGAGGCGCTCATTCGCGACCTCCTGCGCGACGACGAACGGACGAACGACACCGTCGAACTCGACCTCGTGCGCGCCGACGGCACGCGCGTCAGGTGCGAGAACCACATCGCGTTGCTCCCGTTCGACGAGGAGTTCCAGGGGACCGCGGGGCCATCCGCGACATCACGGAGCGGAAGGCGCGAAAACGCGAACTGAAAGAGCGGAACGAGCGCCTCGACGAGTTCGCTTCGGTCGTCTCACACGACCTGCGCAACCCCCTGCAGGTCGCACAGGGTCACCTCGACCTCGCCCGCGAGCGTATCGACGGCGACGACGGCTCGCTCGACCGCGTCGGGAACGCGCTCGACCGGATCGAGGCGATCGTCGACGACGTGCTGACGCTCGCCCGCGAGGGAACGGAAGCGCCGGACGTGTCCGAGGTCGCCGTCACCGACATTGCCCGGCGCGCGTGGGACTCCGTCGACACCGCCGACGCGCGCCTCGTGGTGGAGACGACGCTGCGCGTAGACGCGGACGAGAAACGGCTCCAGCGGCTGTTCGAGAACCTGTTTCGGAATTCGGTCGAACACGGTTCGACTACTCCCCGCTCGCAGGCTCGCGGGGATAGCGTGGAACACGGCTCGACGAACAGTCAGAACACGCCGCGTTCTGACGGTAGCGCGGAGCACAGCCCCACAGACGGCTCCGACGACTCGACGGTGACTGTCCGAGTGGGTCACGTCGAAGACGACGGGGCTCCGCGCGCGTTCTTCGTCGAGGACGACGGGCCGGGTATCGACCCCGACCGGCGCGACCAAGTGTTCGAGAGCGGCTACTCGACGAGTCGTGAGGGCACGGGCCTCGGCCTCGACATCGTCAAGGCCATCGCGACCTCCCACGAGTGGGACGTGGCTCTCTCCGAGGGTACCCTCGGCGGGGCGCGGTTCACGTTCCACCTCGCCGACTGAGGTCTCCGACGGAGCGGCCGTCACGGAAGGTCCCTCGGGTACGAACCGCCCCGCCTCGTCAGCGCGGAATTCGGGGCTGTCCGACCGGTCGCGGCAACCTGTTTCTCGAACGAAATGTTTATGTGGGTTGGTACCATATCAGAAAGTCCGCGAAAAGCGGCAAGGACTCACCGGACGACCGGACCCGTCGAACAGACGGATACGGTGTCGGGGCAACAACCGAGCGTCCTGTAACAGGGAATCGAGGTCAACGCGCCGACGGAGAACCGAAGGGGTCCAGAACCGTCCCACGAACGGTGTGAAGGCCAAGTAGCGAGGAACGCGAAAGCGGTCCGAGCGAACTCGACGGCAGTCGAACTGGCCGTAAGGACTGGGGAATCCACAACCAGTCCGTGTCCGTTCAGCGAACGGCGGAAGGCCAAGTAGCGGGTCACGCGAGAGCGGGGCCCGTGAACTCGACGGCAGTCGAACTGGCCGAGAGGATCGGGGACAACACCAAACCGAACCGATCCGACTCCGACTCCGACAGCGGGACAAGGCCAAGTACCGGGCCACGCGCAAGCGGGGCCCGAGAACTCGGCGGCAGCCGAACGGGCCGTAAGGAGCGTGGACAACACGCAGACCGAAGCGCTCCGAAACCGCTCACGGAACGGGAGAAGACCAAGTAGCGGTTCACGCGAGAGCGGGAACCGCGAAATCGGCTCTTCGGAGCCGAGAAAGGTCGTCAGGTCCAGGGAACACACCAACCGAACTGGGCCGAATCCGATCGCAGAACGGCGGAAGACCGAGTACCGGGGTCACGCGAGAGCGGGTCCCGCGAAGTCGACCCTCCGGGGTCGAGAAAGGTCGTGAGGCCCGGGGAAAACACCAACCGAACCGGGCCGAGCACGTTCGACAGGGCGGCGAGAAGGCCAAGTACCGGACGACGCGAAAGCGGGGTTCGGGAAGTCGACGTACCCGGATATCCGGAATCCGGGGCAAGTCGAACGGGCCGTACGGACCGTGGACAACGTCTCCCGGCCGGGTCCAAATTGCGGCTTTTCGCTCTCGACAGGAGGAGACGAACGACAGCGTCTCCCCCGTACTTTTACCGAAACGAACCGAACTACCGTTCCAAGCACGCGCTCTCAGCCCTCGTCGACGAGTCGCTCCATCGCTTCGAGATACTCCGCCGCGACGAGCGGTTCGTCGGCGACGAGTCGGTCGACCCGCCGGCAACCGTAGCGCAGTCGCTCGCGGACGAACCCCGCAGGCACCTTGTCCCGGGTGACGGTCTCGACCGTGTCGACGATGGCGACGACGTCGTCGACGTCGCGGTGCCGGGCGGCAGCGGCGGCCTCCGCGAGCAGTTGCGTCAGCGCGGCCTCGACGTCGGCCGGGAGGTCGGCAGGACCCGCGTCGCCGACGCGGTCGTTGCCGGTGTCGTCCTCGACGCGGTCGTCGCGTCCGTCCTCGCTGCCGTCTTCACCCGGGTCTGACACGTGCCGGTTCTCTCGTCCGCGGAACAAAAAGCCGACGCCTATACTTGGGTGGGGTGAGCCAGGCCCGTATGGAGACTGACTCGGACGCGGCGGCGCGGGCGCACGTCGCAGAACAGGCCGCCCGCGTCGGCGCTGCCGTCGCCGCTGGCGGGTTCCGACGGGACATCCCCGTCGAGACGAAAGGCGAGAAGACCGACGTGGTCACCCAGGCCGACCGAGACGCACAGGCGCGGGTCATCGACTGCATCCACTCGGCGTACGAGGCGAACGCCATCGTCGGCGAGGAGGAGGACGAACTCAAGTCGGTGCCGGAGGAGGGCCCGACGTGGGTCATCGACCCCATCGACGGGACGAACAATTTCGTCAGGGGGTTTCAGGTGTGGTGTACGGCCGTCGCGGCGGTGCGTGACGGCGAACCAGTCGCCTCGGCGATAGCCGCGCCGGAACTCGACGACGTCTACGTCGGCGACGGGGAGAGGGCGACCCGGAACGGCGACCCCGTCTCGGTCAGCACGCGGACGGACCCCGAGGCGTGTTCGGTCCTGCCGACGATGTGGTGGGGGCGCGAGCGGAGAGACGAGTACGCCGTCGCCTGCCGCGAAATCGTCGAACGCTTCGGCGACCTTCGACGGGTGGGCAGCGCACAGGTGACGCTGGCGATGCTCGCGGCCGGTGCCGTCGACGGCATCGTCACGAACGTCTACGCGAACCCGTGGGACACGGTCGCCGGCGTCCACCTGATCCGTCTCGCAGGCGGGACTGTCACGGACGTCCACGGCGACCCCTGGCGGCACGACTCCCACGGACTGGTCGCGTCGAACGGCGAGATACACGACGACCTGCTCGCGACCGCCGCGGAAATCGAGGCGGTGGCCCGTGACTGAGGTCGACCTCGACGACACCGACCGGGCCATCCTGCGCGCGCTCCAGGCGGACGCGCGGACGCCGTTCAGCGAGATCGCCAGGCAGATCGACATGTCGTCGGCGACCGTCCACGACCGGGTCTCTCGGCTGAAGGAGGCGGGCGTCATCGAGGGCTACCACGCGAAGGTCAACGCCCAGAAGGTTGGGTACAGCACGTCGGCGTTCGTCGGCCTTCGCATCGAACAGAGCCGCGAGGACGCCGTCGAGGGGTTCGTCGACCACCTTCGGGACGTGGAGGGCGTCCAGGAGGTCCACCTCACTACGGGAGACTGGGACGTGCTCATCCGCGTCTACGCCGAGGACACGGAGGGGCTCAGGGAACTGCTGTTCGACAACGTCGCCGGGGTCGAAGGGTTCGGGCGGTCGTACACGATGGTCGTCCTCGGGACCGAACACGACGACCCGGTGTTGCCGGTCTGAGCGGACCCTCGGTGGCGGTCGACAGTGGCTCTGAGGGGTGCGCGAAGCGCACGAGACCAGAAGGGTATTAATCGGCGCGTGCCGGATTCCATCACATGGCAACGGTCTCAGACCGCGTCGGACTCGACCCCGAACGACTGTGGGGTGCGCTGGTGGCCGTCCTGGCCGCCGCGCTCGTCGGCGGGTCGGTCGCGTTCCCCCGCGTCGTCTACGACAGATTCGTCTGGCAGTACTTCTGGGGGCCGGTCGAGGCCGACGCCCAGTCGGCCGTCTGTGCGGTGCGGACCGCCGCGGGAACCGAGTATCTCGGGAGCGCCTCGGCGTGTGAGGCCGCGACGGGCGTGGTGGCGTACCCCGGCTACACGCTCGTTTCCGAGGTCGGTTACATGGTCACCCTGCTCATCGCCCTCACGGGCGTGGTGTTCCTCATGCGCCGCCTCGACATCGGGCGCGAACGGCGCTTTTTCTACGCGCTCATCCCGTTCGTCTTCTTCGGCGGCGCCCTCCGCGTCGTCGAGGACGCGAACGACACGCCCGGAACCGCGGACGCGCTCATCTCCTACCCACTCAACACGCTGTTCATCAGCCCCGTCATCTACTTCACCGTCTTCGCCGTGACGCTCGTCGCCGTCGTCGTCGCCGTGCTCCTCGAACGACAGGGGAGCGTCGACGACTACCAGCGACCCCTCTTCGTGCTGGGCGTCGTCGTCCTCGGACTCACGCTCGCGTACCTCGCGTCCCTCGCCGTGACCGGCAGCAACAGCGTCACGTTCTACCCGCAGGTCATCCTCACGATGCTCGTCGGGGCGACGCTCGCCGCGCTCGCGACCTGGGCGCTCGTCGAGCGGTTCGCCCCCCACGTCAACGCCGGCACCGGGTACATCGGCCTCGTCGTCATCTGGGGTCACGCGGTCGACGGCGTCGCCAACGTCATCGGTCTCGACTGGATGACGGCGCTCGGGGCCGGTCCGAACCTCGTCCCCAAACACCCGGTGAACCAGTTCGTCGTCGACTTCACCGCGTCGACGCTTCCCCCCTCGATTCTGGCCGTGACGGGCGACGCGTGGCCGTTCCTCCTCGTGAAACTCGTCGCCGCGACGTTCGTCGTCTGGGTCTTCGAGGAGGGCGTCTTCGAGGAGTCGCCGCGCTACACGATGCTGCTGCTCGTCGCCGTCCTCGCCGTGGGCCTCGGCCCCGGGACGCGCGACATGCTCCGGGCGACACTGGGCGTGTAGCCAGTCGCGGCCGCCGGGCCGCCGTTCACCGACTGTCAGCGGTCTCGAAACGTCGGTCGGTGTGGGTCGGCACCACGAAGACGGGGACTGTCGAGTGACGGAGCACGCGACCGGTGATTCCCCCGAACAGACGTGTTCGACCGTCACGCGGTCCGTCCCCACCGCGTCGACGATTCCGTTGGCGCAGTCGTGTCCGAGTGTGGCATCGACTGCACCGACGACGTCGTCGTGGAAATCAATCCACAGCTATTCGCGGGGGAGTCATACCACACGCTCCGGAGCGGTCCGTGGATATAGGTACGATGCCGCGGCCAGGGCGGCTGTGCGCTGAGAGTCGCCGGGGGACGTCACGCGGTTGTGCGGCACACCGTCCTCCGCGGGAGCGAGACGGTGCCGCCTGCTCGCCTTCCCTCTAGGGGTAGGGATGGTACTCCCTGTCGAGTCGTGGCTCGAATCCTAACTCCTCGGGAACGGTCTCGGCCCGTTCGGTGAAGAACGGCTCGCCCGTGAAGAGCGGCTGCGCCTCCGGGATCAGGACGCGGACGGCCTCGAACCCCAGTTCCGCGACGTCGCGCGTCGTCGTCCGCGCGGCGTAGGCGTCCAGCCCGGCGTCGGTCACGCGGTCGACGGCCGCCGCCAGTTCGGCCTCGCCTTCGGGAAGCGGATCGGGGCCGACGGACGCCGCAGGAACGGTTGCGTCGCACTCGACGAATCGCCGGGCGTGCGAGGGAAACTCGGCGTAGTCACCGATAGCGGCTTTCTCGTCGGCCGCCCGTTCGGGACCCATCGACCGCAACTCCATCCAGTTCTGGAGCGCTTCGGCGAGCGCACTCCGTGCGGCGGCGACCGGATCGAGGTCGGCCCCCGAACCCATTGCGAACCGGGGCCAGGCCTCGTCCGACTCCCGCTCCGGGTCGCGGTGGACCGCGACAGCGACCACGGGCACGTCGACGTCCTGTGTCACGAGCAGCGGCGTCACGTCCAACTCCTCGGCCCGCGCGCGTTTGACCAGCGTCTCGAACCGGTCGTCGTCGACGTCGAGCCCGAGCGGGTCGAACGTCGAGTACCACGCGAGCATCGTCGCGTCGCGCTCGACGACCTCGTACAGCCCCGAGAGCAGCGCTTCGGCGCCGGAGTTTCCGAGCCCCAGCCCGGTCGTGATCGCCGGCTTGTGCCGCTCGTCGGGGGGCGGGTAGTGGACGAACTCCGCGGGCAGGGAGACCTGCTCGCCCGTCGCGAGGTGTTCGCCTTCGACCCAGGCGATGCGCTCCTCGCGGTCGACCTGTCGATAGCCGTCGGGACGGGCGAACCGTGCGGGCGAGACCGGACGCGCGCGGTTCGTCTCCGGGGCGACGACGAACTCCGAGTACCGGTAGACGCCGGCGCAGTACCGTTCGAGTCCCTCACCGAGCGCCTTCATGAACGCCCGGTCCCAGTCGGGGTCGGCCCCGGCGGCGAACGCCGCCGCACGGGCGTCGCTGTACGTCGTCGTGTCGGCGGTTCCAGCCAGGTAGTACGGGATCGGAAACGACTCGCGTTCGCCGACCTGGGTGAGGAGGCCGACCCGGTCGTCCATCGCTCGCTCCGCACGGTCGAGGGCGTCGTCGAGCGGGACCGACCGCCACGAGCGGTCGAGCGTCCGGTCACGCGACCCGTCGGGGACCGGGAGGAACCGTCGCTCCGCTCCCGGAATCTCGACGACGGTGCCACCGATCGGTTCCCCCGCGAGGAGCCGGACCGCACGCCGCCCCGCGACCGCTCCCGCGAACCGAACGGCGCTTCGGTCGCCGGTCGGGCGCGAGTCCGAGTCGTCGACCGTCGACGCGACGCGGAGAGAGAGGTCCGAGAAGCGGGCGGAGTCGGGGGTGAACACCGACACGGCCGCGTCGACGCCTTCGAGCGCGTGACCGCCGACGCCGCCGACCTCACAGGCGACGAGTCGGTCACAGACGTCGTCGGCCCGAGTGAACTGCTCGGCCCCGGCGGGAGCGACGACAACCGTGAGGTCCGTCCCCGAGAGCGCGTCGGCGTCCGTCGTCACGGTCGCGTCGATGTCCTCGAAGGCGGCACGGGCCGCGTCCGCAGCGGGGCCCGTGCCGACGAGTCCGACGTTCATACGCGAACGTCGGGGGAGGGGCAGAAAAGCGCGGGGGTTCCGTCTACGTCAGGAGGCTCTGTGCGACGCCAGCGAGCTGGTCGGCGTCGGCCTGTCGGAGGCGGTCGTCGCCGAGCTTCAGTCGAAGCCGCGGGCGACCGACGTCGATGGGCACCTTCTCGGTGTCGACGAGGCCGAGGTCTTCGAGCTTGGTCTTCGTCCGCGAGAACGTCGCCTTCGACGCGATGCCGATGTCCTCGCCCCACTTCGAGATGTCGTAGAGGAGGATGTCGTTCTTCGCGGCGACGAGGAGGCTGATGGTCACCTCGTCGAGCCCCTGGCCGTCGCCGCGTGCGGTCTGCAGCGACGAGAGCACGGTGTCGAAGTCCGTCTGAACGTCCTCGGAGAGTTCGGTCGCGAGCGACTCCCGGACGACGGAGATAGAAGGCGTCCGGAGCTTGAACTCCGGTGCCTCCTCCCAGGCCGTCGTGTACGTCTCGTACGCCGAAGCGACGAACTCCTCGTCGTCGGTCACCAGCGCGGCGACCTGCTCGTCGGTGGTGACGAGCGAGAGGACGGCGTGCTCGGTGACGATGAGCGAGTTCTGGTCGTCGACGCCGCCGGTCGTGAGCGAGAGGACGCCTTCCTCGACGAGGTCGGCGGCGTTGCTCGCCACGATGAAGTCGTCGACGACGTCCTTCAGCAACGGTTCGTCGGCGATGACTCGGACCGTCGGGAGTTCCCCATCGAAGTGTGTTGCGACGGAGACGAGCGATTCGAGCACGTCGGCCGTCGGGTTAGCCACGAGGAGTTCCGACTCTCCCGCCGAGAGTACCTCGTACAGGATCTCCTCAATCCCCTCCGCGATTAAATTTGAGGCAATAACCATAGTACAAATATCGGACCGTGTCTATTTAATCTTACCGCATACAGACTATCACGGTATGGCGCCTTCTGGGTATTTCAATGGCCTTGTAAGCTAAAAACAAGATTTCAATCTCAGAAATCAGACCATTACAAATCAGGTTCGTTTTTAAGTAGATATCTTCGCGACGAGATCCGTCGACCACTGGATGTCGCCGTCGAAGATGACCGGCATGTCGACGCGCCGAACGAACCGCTCCGTCTCGGCCGCCGAGAGCGTCACCTCGGACTCCGCGCCGAACAGCCGCGGCTGACCGTCGAGGGGTTCGGGCAACCGGAAGACGTCGCCGGTGATCCGCGGCGAAGAGGCGTCGAACGTCACCCGGTACGACTCGCCGTCCGGTTCGGGGACGATGGTCGCCGCCAGCGGGACGGTCTCGGGCGCGCCGCTGAGTTTGTGCGTGCCGTCGCCCACGACGGTGTAGTCGTTCCCCATGATGATGCGACGACGGGCCAGGTTGAGCGCGCGTTCGATGCTGAAGCCGTTGACCAGGAGTCGGACGAAGGTCGTTCCGACGCGGGCCGCGTGGCCGTCGAGTACCTTCTCGAAGGTCACCGCCCCGGTGACGCTCCCCTTCCGGACGAGGTTGATGCCCTCGTAGTACGAGCCACACGCGTTGAGGAAGAACGTCTCCGCGCCGGAGCGCTCGAGGGTCGTGGTCGAGAGCGCCCCGTCGCGGCACTGCAGGCCGTTCTCCTCGCAGTGACCGATGTAGTGGACGAAGTCGTGGTCGGCCTCGAACACCGCCGCCAGTTCCTTCCGGCTGAGCTGTTCGCGGACCGAGACGTCGATGTCGAGGTCCGCCGTCCCGCGGCGATAGATGTCCGCCGCGTCGTCGTGTTCAGAGGACATCTCCGCGTCGTTGAGTACGGCGACGACGGAGGTCGGCTGTGTGTCCTTCTCCTCCTTCGAGCGGTGCTCGTACGCCTCCGGGAGCGTCTTGAACACGTCGATGGGGATTCCGTCCGCGAGCCACCCGTGGGCCCGCCCCGGTCCGAGGATGGGCTTGACCGGCTCGATTCGGGCGGAGTCGTCCGCGGGAGTGCGATAGAAGTCGTCCAGCGACCGCCGGAGCCGCTCGTTCCCCTCCAGCGGCTGTGAATCCGGCGTGAAGAGGTTGGGGAGGTTCGAGATGACGTGCGGGAGCGTCCGGACGTGGTCGTAGGTCGGCTCGACGTACATCGACAGGTGCCACTCGGGGAGGTCCGGCGAGATGAGGTCGAACGGGACGTCCAGATACGCTTCGACGCGCTCTCCGATGGGCGCCGTCGCGACGGCGTCCGGGTCGAGCGAGAGTCGGTCGAGCAGGTGGTGCTCGGCCAGGCGGTCGCTGCCCGGCACCGCCTCACGGACGAGGCAGTCGAGGAGGAACACGCGCCGCAACAGCTCTGCGGTCTCGTACTGGAATCCCGGCATCGGGTCGAGCCGGCGCTCCAGGTCGGCCGTCCGCAGCGTCGGCGGCGCGTCCGCGTCGAGTTCGATGGTCGCGTCGAGGTAGTGGGCGAGCGACGACGCGGTGAAGACGTACTGCAGCGTCGGCGGAACGGTGATGGTGACGTCGCCTTGGGTCCGCCGGCGTGTGAACTCCGCCGGAATCCGTGTCTCCTCGGCGAACTCGACGAGCGGCGGATGGCGGCGCATCCGCGAGTGCGAGCGGGCCGCCGTCGTCGTCAGCGTCGCCGACGACAGCGTCGACACGGCCGTCGCGACTCCCTCGGGCGTTCGCGGCACGGTGATCGTTCCCGGCGGCTGGTCGTCCCGCTCGGTGAAGCCGACTCTGACGGGCGTCCGCGCCGGGAAGGAGAGCATCAACCGTTCCGGGGTCTTCGACACGCGGGCGGCCGACGTGAACGCGACCCGTATCTCGACGACCGAGTCGACCTGGAGTTCGTACGTGCCGGCGGGGAGGGTCTCGTCGCCCGTGAGTTCCCAGGTCCGATGGGCCTCCCGGTCGACGACGGCCACCCGTCCGGGTGGGAACTCCAGCGCGGTCGCTCTCCCGACGGCGCTATCTGCGACCGATTCGTTGATCGACGGGGGGTCGTCCCCGGATGTCGGGCCTTCGCCGGCCCGCCAGTCCGACGCGCGGACTGTGACGGACGGGCGTAACCGGCCGACGGCAGCGATGCCGTCGCCCGTGGCCTCCGCACGGAGCATTCTCCGAAAAGGAAGTATCGCTCACATATATATCTGTCGTGAAAGTGAGTAATTACCTTTTGTTTACCGACCGTTTCACCGTAATTTGTGGACGGAGTGTCATGAGATGAGCCGATTAGACGGTGGAATTTATCGTATCGTTCGAAACGCTTCGCGGCCGGTCGTGTCACGCTGGTCGTTTCACCGGGTCGCTGACGTGTGGTGAGTTCCGAGAGCGGTCTCTCTCGAACGATACGTTTCTCCCGAGTGTCTCCCGCGTACATGACGAGACGCTCGCACGCCGTTGGTGCCGCGTCCGTGTCCCGTGGCGCCCTGGTCGGAGCGGCCGAATACGACGACGACGACGACGGAGTGAACAGGCTTATGTCCAACTCCCCCGGGAGGTCACGTATGAACGACGAACACGTCCGGGCCGTCGACCCTGAGGTGGCCGACGCCCTGGCCGGCGAGGAGGAGAGACAGGAGCGGACGCTCGCGATGATCGCGAGCGAGAACCACGCCTCGAAGGCCGTGCTCGAGGCGCAGGGCTCCGTCCTCACGAACAAGTACGCCGAGGGCTATCCCGGGTCGCGCTACTACGCGGGCTGTGAGTACGCCGACGAGGTCGAAAACCTGGCCATCGAGCGCGCCACCGAACTGTGGGGGGCCGAACACGTCAACGTTCAGCCCCACTCGGGGACGCAGGCCAACATGGGCGTCTACCTCGCGATGCTCGAACCGGGCGATAAGATCCTCTCGCTCGACCTGACCCACGGCGGGCATCTCTCTCACGGCCACCCCGCGAACTTCGCCGGACAACTGTACGAGGTCGAACAGTACGAAGTCGACCCCGAAACGGGGTACATCGACTACGACGCCCTGGAGAAGAAGGCCGAGGCGTTCGACCCTGACATCGTCGTCTCCGGCTACTCGGCGTACCCCCGAGCCGTCGACTTCGAGCGCATTCAGGCCGTCGCCGAGGACGTAGGTGCGTACCACCTCGCCGACATCGCCCACATCACGGGCCTCGTCGCCGCCGGCGTCCACCCCTCGCCGGTCGGCGTCGCCGACTTCGTCACCGGCTCGACGCACAAGACCATCCGGGCCGGTCGCGGCGGCATCATCATGACCCAGGAGGAGTACGCCTCCGAGATCGACAAGGCCGTCTTCCCCGGCGGACAGGGCGGGCCCCTCATGCACAACATCGCCGGCAAGGCCGTCGGGTTCAAGGAGGCCCTCCAGCCGGAGTTCACCGAGTACGCCGAGCAGGTCGTCTCGAACGCGAAGGCCCTGGCGGACACGTTCGCCAATCACGGGCTCGACGTCGTCTCCGGCGGCACCGACACCCACCTCGTCCTCGTCGACCTCCGTCCCTCCCACCCCGACCTCACCGGTGGAACGGCCGAGGAAGCGCTCGAACGAACGGGCATCGTCCTCAACGCCAACACCGTTCCCGGCGAGACGCGCTCGCCGTTCAACCCTTCGGGCATCCGCGCGGGAACGGCCGCGCTCACGACCCGCGGCTTCGAGAACCCCGAAGTCAGAGAGGTCGGCGAACACATCGTCCGCGTCGTCGACAACCCCGACGACGAGGGCGTCCTCGGCGAGGTGAGCGACCGCGTGACCGAACTCTGCGCGGCGCACCCGCTCTACCGGTAGACGTCCACGGTAGACACGACCACCTAGGCGCACGGCGCGCACGACCGCCGGCGGACTTATTCTCCGGGCGACAGACGGGGGTGGTATGTCCCTCTCACGTCGACGGTTCCTCCCGAGCCTCCTCGTCCTCGTCGTGGGGTGCAGCGGACCTCCAGACGGTGGGTCGGGGGGCGGATCGGAGTCCCCCGACACGATGTCGCCCGCCGGGACGCCGACGACGAGTCTGGGATCGGTCACGACCGACGCACCGACCCGGGTCACCGCCACCTCGTCCCCGATGCCTCAAGCGGAGGCCACGTCCGAGACCGCTGAGGAGGAACTCGACTTACGCGAGGCGAACGTGGTCGGCGTCGAGTTCGAACCGTCGAACGGGTCCTACCGCTTCAGCGTGACCCTCTATCACGACGACGACGGGGAGTCGGGGTACGCCGACTGGTGGCAGGTCGAGACGCTCGACGGCGAGCAACTCGGCCGACGAACGCTGTTGCACGCCCACAGCACGGCCCCGTTCACCCGCTCGGAGACGATTTCGATCCCCGAGGGGGTTCGGTACGTCGTCGTCCGCGGGCACGACCAGACGCACGGGTACGGCGGGCAGGCGATGGTCGTCGACCTCGAGACGGGTGCGACCGAGGCGGTACGACAGGGTCCGGAGCCACAGGACTTCTCGGCGTACACGCCGAGAAGCTGAATCTCGGTCTTGAGACGACCCCTCCCGCCAGAGCGGTCGGTCTTCCGACAGGATATTGTCACCCGGTGGTGTAGGCGGAGACATGGCATCCATCCGCCGGCTCGTCCTCGACGTGTTGAAACCCGTCGAGGTCGCGACCGTCTCGTTCGCCCGGGAGTTGAGCGACCTCGACGGGGTCGACGCGACGGCCGTCCGACTCGTCGAAACCGACCGCGAGGTCCAGAACGTCACGCTCGTCGTCGAAGGAGAGGCGGTCGACTTCGAGCGCGTCGAGGCGTGCATCGAGTCGCTCGGTGGGACGCTCCACTCCGTCGACGAGGTGGTCTGCGGCGAGTTCGTCCCCGAAGAACACGTGGCACACGCGGATGCGACCTGGCTTCGCTGACCGCCTCCGGGCGGTCGAGTTCGGCCCGCTCTCGCGGCGCTACTTCGTCTCGAACGGGTTCGACGGCGCGCTCACGTGCGTGGGGCTCGTCGTCGGCGCGTTCCTCTCGGGCGTCCCGGACGGCGTGACCGTCGTCCGCGTCGGCGCCGGCGCGGCGGTGGGGCTGGCCACCTCGGGCGTCTGGAGCGTCTGGGAGATCGAACGCGCCGAGAAACGCGCCGAACTCGAACGGCTCGAAGCGGCGATGCTCGCCGACCTCGACGGGACGGCCCCCGACCGCCGACGGCGGCGCGAACGGGTGGTGAACGCCGTCGCCAGCGGCGCCGGCCCCGTACTCGGAGTGCTGGTCCCGCTCGTCCCGTTCCTCCTCGAAGGGACCCTCCTCACGATGGCCGAAGCGACCGTCGCCGCCGTCGTGACGGCCGTCGCCATCCTGTTCGGCTTCGGCGCGTTCCTCTCCCGGGAGTCCGACCAGTGGTGGCTCGTCGCCGGCCTCCGGATGGGCGCGGCGGGACTGTTCGTCGCGCTCTTGACCCTCGTCCTCCCCGGCTAGGGCGAGAACAGCGCAGGGATGTGCACGAACGTGTCGATTTCTTCTCCCGCACCGACCCATCGATACACGAATCCGAACCGTTCAAGTCTCGGCCGTTCCCCTCTCCCCACATGACCGACATCATCGACGGCAACGCCGTCGCGAGCGAGGTGCGCGACGGCCTCGGCGACGCCATCGAGACGCTCGACGACGCGGGCGTGACGCCCGGGCTTGCAACCGTCCTGATGAGCGACGACCCCGCTAGCGAGACGTACGTCTCGATGAAACAGCGCGACTGCGCCGAGGTGGGCATCGAGGCGTTCGACTACGAACTCGACCCCGATACCCCCGCCGCGGAACTGTACGACCTCATCGACGACCTGAACGCCGACGAGGACGTCCACGGGATTCTCGTCCAGATGCCCGTTCCGGACCACGTCGACTCCCGCGAAGTCCTCCGAAGCATCGACCCCGCGAAGGACGTCGACGGCTTCCACCCCGAGAACGTCGGCCGACTCGTCGCCGGCGACGCGCGCTTCAAGCCGTGTACGCCCCACGGCATCCAGAAGCTCCTCGACGCCGCGGGCGTCGACCCCGAGGGCAAAGAGGTCGTCGTCGTCGGGCGCTCCGACATCGTCGGCAAGCCGATGGCGAACCTCCTCATCCAGAAGGCCCCCGGGGGGAACGCCACGGTGACGGTGTGTCACTCTCGGACCGAGGACCTCTCGGAGCACACCCGCCGGGCGGACGTCGTCGTCGCCGCCTGCGGCGTGCCGGAACTGGTCACGGGCGAGATGCTCTCGGAGGGAGTCGTCGTCGTCGACGTCGGCGTGAACCGGGTCGATGCCGACACCGAGAAGGGGTACGAACTCGTCGGCGACGTCGAGTTCGAATCGGCCGAAGAGCAGGCCAGCGCCATCACGCCCGTCCCGGGTGGCGTCGGCCCGATGACCCGCGCGATGCTGCTGTGGAACACCGTCAAAGCCGCCGCCGAAGCCGAAGGAATCGACGTCACGCTCCCCTGAGTCTCTCCGTCTCCGCTCCGTCTCCGCTCCGTCTCTCCCCCGCGTCAGCCCTCCTCGACGCCCTCGTGGGTGAAGAGCAGGAGTCGCTCGTCGGTGTGGGCGACGCAGAACCCCACGGGCCGGGAGGGGCGGAACGACTCCGCGTCGCTCGTCGCGTAGAACTCGTCGAAGGGGTCGCCACAGACGGGACAGTCCACCCCCTCACGGTTCTCGTACAGTACCGCGTTCCCCGTGTCGGTGAGGAGTTTCAGCCGGTGTCGCACCGCGTGCTCGTCGAACGTCGTCATTGGAGCCGCGAGAGGCGGTCCTTCGCCGCGGCGAGCGCCGTCTCGTCGTCCTCTCTGAGCGCCCGCGAGACGTCCTGCGTCGCGGCGAGGAGCGCCTCGCTCTCGGCGAGCGGGACGTCGCCGCCGAGCGCGCGCGTCCGCTTGACGAACTCCGAGACGGTCCCCAGGACCTGCCGTGCCTCCGGTGCGGGGTTGTCGTCGAGCCACGACAGCACCTCGCGGCGGTACTCGTCGACGGCCTCCGCGAGCGCGAGTCCGCGCGCCGCCCGCATCGACGTCGGGACCGTCTCGACGTCGGGCCGCTCGCCGATGTCGGCCCCGCGCAGGAGCGAGAGCAGATAGAGTTCCTCGTCGTCGGTCCGCTCGCCGGCCCGGACGAGCACGTCGACCGCGTAGAGCAGTTCGGTCGCCGCCAGATAGGTCGCGTCGAGCGGGAGGAGGTCGCCGCCCCGGATGAACCCCCGCTTCGTCCGATAACTGCGAAGGTCGCGCTTGAGGTCGTCAGCGGCGTCGGCGAGGTCGTCGGTGTCGACGGTGCGACGGTGCGGCGAGAGGTCGAGCGACGTCGGCGTGTCGGTGTGTCGGGTCCGGTCGTCGACGCCGACGCTTCGGAGGCTCCCGCAGGCGGGACAGTCGACCGCCCCCGTCTCGTAGTACGACCACTGGTGGCCGCAGTCGCGGCACTCCCGTCGGCCTCTGACTCTCATGCCGCCTCGTACGGAAGGAACGGAAAAAAACGCGACGGAGCGGCGCGGCGGTGCCGTGAAGGCGGTGGCGTTCGAAGGGGGCGCATATGCGCTCCGAAGCGGAGATCAGAGAGCAGTACGAGTTTCTCAGCGAACAACTCGACGCAGAGGAGATGCGACACGAGGGCGTCCGCGAGATGTTCACCTACTACCGCCGCGCGCTCGGGTGGGTTCTCGAAGAAGAACACATGTGACGACGGCAGACCGGCGGGGTGAGTGACCGACCCTCTCACGAACCGAGAGGATGCTCACGCGTGCGCCGGCCGGTCAGTGTTCGGTATCTTTAAGTGAAATACCTCGCTACGTGGTAGTGACGCTTCGCTTTGGAGGGCCGAAGCGTCAGCGGGGACCAATTCAGGGCGGCAAGCATCACGCGATTTTCGCGTGGCTTGCTACCTTTTCGACACTACGACACGTCGAGCGACGCGTCGGTGTCGCTCGCGCCTTCGTCCCACTCGAGTTCGAGTTCGAGGCTCAACTCGGCGGAACCGCTCGACGACGTCTCGCGTTCGACCTTGACCTCGAAGACGGGGCGTTCGGGCACCGCGAGCGTCTGTGACTGTTCGCCCGCCGAGAGCGTGACCTCCCCGTCGGCGTCGAGACGGTCCGCGACGGTCCGGAGGTACGCTGCGATTTCGGCGCGTGACTGGGACGACTCCGATTTGAAGAGAGTTTCCTCCATGCGAATGTAGACGTGTCGACACCTGAAGTGTCCTCCGGTAACCGGAACCACTCGCTCGTCGGACCTCGGCCGTCCGTGAGACTGGGCGCGGTTCACGCCGCTTCGGGCCTGCCGGGCACCGACGAACGCACGATGTCAATCGGCCGTGATATACCAGAAATTCGATACACTTATTCGTCTCGCACTCGAATCGTAATATCGAAGATAATAATGTACGACCTGACAGGATTCCAGCGTGACCTCCTCTACGTGATCGCCGGGCTGGACGAGCCCCACGGTCTCGCCATCAAGGAGGAGCTCGAGGACTACTACGAGAAGGAAATCCACCACGGACGACTCTATCCGAATCTCGACACGCTAGTCGAGAAGGGACTCGTCGAGAAGGGTCAGCGGGACAGACGAACGAACTTCTACACGCTGACACGTCGGGGGCGCCGGGAGATTCGCGCCCGGAAGGACTGGGAAGGACAGTACGTCGACGAGTCCTTCGGCGAGTGAGCCGGTCACGCCCGGACTCACCCACCACGTTCGTCCGCTCCGTCTGACCCCCCAGGTTCGTCTCCGTTCTCTCGCGTCGATTCAGCGTCCGCAGCGCCGCCCGTGTCGTTCGCTTCCGTCCCCGTCGAAGTCGGGGCCGTCGGGTTCTCGCGCCCGACTGTGGTCGACTCCTCGAACGTCGTCTCGACCGCCGGGTCGACGGCGAAGGGGAGGATGTCCTGCCCCTGTACTAGCTCCGGCAGGACGATGCGGGCGAAGTGGAAGACGAGGACGAGAAGCATCGGCATGAGGAAGATGCCGTACCACCCGAACAGCAGCGGTCCGAACGTGTACGCGATCATCACGCTCCCGACGTGGAGGCTCCGTCCCGAGACGTACGGCCGGAGGACGAGGTCGGGGATGGTGTCCACGACGACGAACGAGACGCCGACGAACACCAGGACGAACCACAGCAGCTGTGGGTCGACGAAGAACGTGACGACGGCCATGTAGAGCGCCACGGGGACGTAGACGAGCTTCATCCCCACGACGGGGATGATGCTGGCGACGCCCGCGAGGAGGCCGACGAGCGCCGCCGCGGGGACCGCCACTCCCGGCGCCGGAGAGAACGTGTTGAGCACGGTGTACGCGATGACCCCGATGGTCCCCGTGAGGACGGCGTTGAGGATGTTCCCGAAGAAGACGGCTTTCAGGTCGTGGTCGACCGCCGAGCCGTATGCGAGGACGACCCCCGGTGGTCGCCGAACGTCGAGAGCGCCCAGCTAGTCAGGCGACGGTCGTCTCGGAGCAGGTAGAACGCCAGGGCGATCATGACGAACAGGTGGACCGCGCCGACGCCGAAGAACGCGATCGTGTCGAACGCCGAGGAGAGCGAGCGCGTGATCTGGTCGATGACCTCCGCGGTGAGATACGACGAGGGGTCGAGTTCGAGGAGCCGCTCCGGGTCCGTGATGGCGTCCAGAAGCTCCTGGTCGACGGGGTACTGTGAGAGGTCGAGCACGCCGCTGTTGGTGTAGTCGACGGCCTGCTGGACCACGATGGCGAGCGCGTACAGGACCAAGAGGATCGCCGGGAGCGCGAGCGCGAACAGCGAGACCGCGGCGGCGAGACTCGCGGGGCGGATGTGCCGGCGGAGCCGACGGTAGATGGGGCGGGTCGCGTAGTAGAGGAAGATCCCGAAGACGAAGGTGCCGATGAACGCGTGAACCACGAAGACGACCGCGGCCGCGAGCGCGATGCCGAGCAGCCACCACCCGAGTCGCGCACGCTCGAGGCCCAGGAGGGACATTATGATTCCTCCGCCATCGCGTCACTTGAAGTTACCCCCGTCCGCGGCCGCTGTCCGTCGGTTCGAGGGCGTCGACGACGAATAGTATATATTATACTGTGGCAAATTTACTCATATGTTTTCCCCGCTGCAGGTCGACCTGGTGTTCGAGGAACTCCTGGTTCAGCCGGCAGTCCTCCTCAGTCTCGCCGCCCTGCTCGGACTGTTCCTCGGCCTCGAACGGGAGTGGTCGGACATCGACGCCGGGATGCGGACGTTCTCGCTCACCGGCCTCGCCGGCGGCGTCTTCACCCTCGTCGCCCGCGAGACGGGAATCGAGAGCGCGTTCCTCGTCGGCGGGCTGTTCGTGCTCGTGCAGGCCGCGTCGTTCTCGTTCGCCGCGTTCCGCACGGAGGGGTCGCTCCACCTCACGACGTCGGCATCGCTCCTCGTCGCCTACGGCGTCGGCGCGCTCGTCGTCTCGGAGTTCGTCCTGGCCGGCGTCACCGTCGCGGTCGTCTCGTCCCTGCTGCTCGTGTTGAAGCGCGAACTCCACGACTTCGCCGGGACGCTCTCGCGCGACGAACTCCGCTCGGCCTCCGAGTTCGCCATCCTGGCGTTCGTCGTCTTCCCGCTCCTCCCCGCCGACGACATCACCGTCCAGAACGTCACGCTCGAACCGCGCATCGCGTGGCTCATGGTCGTGACCGTCGCGGGAATCGGGTTCGTCAACTACGTCGTCGTCCGGACGTACGGCGGCATCGGCGTGGTCGTGACGGGCTTTTTCGGCGGCCTGGCCTCCTCCACCGCGGTCGTGGGGAGCACGCTCGACCACGTCCGTCGCCGTCCCGAACTGGAGTCGTTCGCCGTCGCGGCCGTCCTCCTCGCCGACGCGGCGATGGCCGTGCGGAACCTCGTCATCACGCTGGCTTTCTCGTATCCGTCGCCCCTCCTCGCGGCCGTGGTCCCGCTCGGCGTGTTCGTCGTCGGGGCGGTCGCCGTGGCGCTCTGGACCGCCAACCGGGAGGAAGAAGTCGACCTCGACCTCGGGAGCCCCTTCTCGCTCCGGAACGCCCTCGGTTTCGGCGCCGTCTTCCTCCTCATCCTCGCCGCCGGAACGGTCGCGCAGACGGAGTTCGGGACGGCCGGCCTGTACGCGAGTTCGTTCGTCTCGGGACTGGTCTCCTCGGCGGGCGCGACGACCACGGCCGTCCTCCTCTACCGCGGGGGGAGCGTCACCGGGGCGAACGCGGTGGTCGCCGTCCTCCTGGCGACGACGGCGAGCGTGCTCGTCAAGACGGCGCTCGCTCTCGCCGGCCCGAGGTCGTTCACCCGTGCCGTCGTCCGGTGGTCGGTCGTCCTCCTTCTCACGAGCGGCGGCGCGACCCTCCTCGTGACGGTCGTCTGACCCGAATCGGGGCGGCGGCGACGAACGCCTTTTGACCGCCCTCGGCGTATCACGGCTATGAATCGAGAGACGGCGGAGCCACAGGTGGACGGCTTCCCCGGCACGCGCGCGAAGGAGTGGGTCGACTACCACCAGTCGACCGCCG
Organism: Salinigranum rubrum; assembly: GCF_002906575.1. NCBI lineage: Archaea > Methanobacteriati > Methanobacteriota > Halobacteria > Halobacteriales > Haloferacaceae > Salinigranum > Salinigranum rubrum. The sequence continues at coordinate 2,560,802 of NZ_CP026309.1, read as the reverse complement.
CGCTCAGCACCTACGTGTACGACTTCGTCTGGGACCGGACCGCACCCGCAGAAGGGCCGTTCTGCACCGACGTCGACGGCAACGTTCTCATGGACTTCACCAGCCACGTCGCCGCCGCCCCGCTCGGGTACAACAACCCCGCTCTCCTCGAACGACTCCGCGAGTTCGACCTCGTCGACCCCCTGAAAGTCGCGGGTCAGGACTTCTACGTCGCCGGCGGGCACCACCTCCCCGACGAACAGGACGCTCCCGGCCCGGCGGGGCTGATGAGCCGACTCACGCGTCTCACCGACCACTACGGCATGGACACCGTGTTCCTCTCGAACTCGGGCGCGGAGGCCATCGAGAACGCCATCAAGGTCGCGTACGATCACTCACAGGGGGCGAAACACGGCGTTACCTTCGAAGGGGCCTTCCACGGCCGGACGCTCGGGGCGCTCTCGCTCAACCGCTCGAAGGAGAAGTACCGACGACACTTTCCCGAAGTCGCCGGCGTCGTCGACGTTCCCTTCTGCGAGGACCGGACCTGCACGCCCGAGACGTGTTCGTGTGGGTTCTTCTTCGGGCCGCAGGGGGAGACGGAGTCGCGCCTGCGCCGGAAACTCGACTCCGACCGCGGACACCTCCCGCCCGAAGAAGTGGCGTACATCGTCCTCGAACCCGTCCAGGGCGAGGGGGGCTATCGGTTCCCGAGCGAGGCGTTCACCGACGAGGTGGCGGCGCTCGCCGAGGAACACGACATCACCCTCGTCGTCGACGAGATTCAGACGGGCCTGGGGAGAACAGGAAAGTGGTGGGCGACGGACCACTCGGCGCTCGAACCGGACCTCATCTGCTCGGCGAAGGCGCTCCGGGTGGGCGCGACCGTGGGGCGGGAGGACCTGTTCCCCGACGAGGAGGGCCGCCTCTCGTCGACGTGGGGCGCGGGCGACCTCGTCGCCGCCGCGGGCGGGGCGCTCACCATCGACCTCATCGAGGAACGCGACCTCCTGGCGAACGCCACCGCGCGGGGCCGGCAGTTCGTCGAACTCCTCGAAGACGCCGACCGCACCGTCGTGGAAGACGTCCGCGGACTGGGGCTCTTACTCGCCGTCGAGTTCGATTCGAAGGAACGACGCGACGCGGTTCAGGAGGCGGCGCTCGCGCGCGGACTGTTGACGCTCGGCTGTGGGCACCAGACCCTTCGAATTCTCCCCCCGCTGGACGTCACCGAGCGGGAGATCGACCTCGGAGCCGACCTCCTCACGCAGGCGATCGACGACGTCTCCTGACGCCGCCTTCGCGGCTCCGAGTCGATTCCTTCTCACGCGCCGGGGACCGGCCGCCCGTGTTTTGGAACCGGCGATGGAAGGACTCTCCGTGATGTACCAGACGATCCTCCTGCCCACCGACGGGAGTCCCGGGTCCGAACTGGCCGTCGACCACGCGCTCGACCTCGCGCGGCGGTACGACGCGACGCTGCACCTCCTCTACGTGGTCGACACGGACATCGTGAACCACTACGCCGGTATCGACGCCATCGAGGGCGTCGAGCACGCTCTCCAGTCACACGGCGCGGACGCGCTCGAAGCGGCCGCCGCGCGGGCCACAGACGAGGGCGTCCCGGTCGAACAGCACGTCGTCGAAGGCTCCCCGCACGAGGCTATCCTCGACGCGATTCCGATGGTCGGGGCGGACCTCGTCGTGATGGGAACCGAGCGGCGGAGCGACGAGTACCACCGCCTCGTCGGGAGCGTGACAGAGCGCGTCGTCCGAACGGCCGACGTGCCCGTCCACGTCGTGAAGGCGGCGGTCTGACCGACGATCCGACCGCCGGGGTCGGGCACGGGAGTCGGAGTCAGGTCCAGCGGTCGAGCCCCGTCTGCACGAGCGACTCGTCGATGCGCTGAAACCCCGTCTCGACCTCGCCCTCGTCGACCTCCCACTCCTCGACGACGTAGCGCCGCGCGGCGTCGAGGTCCGGGTCGATGTCGGGGTCGAACTCGTACTCGTCGGTCACCGGCGGGTCGAGGAAGAGGTCGCGGACGCGGTCGGCGTTCGGGATGTGGTCGCCTCTCGCGTCGAGGACGCCCCAGAGGTCGCCGTGTTCTTTGACTTCTTTCACGGCCGTCTTCGGGCCGACGCCCCTGATTCCCTGGTTGAAGTCGGTGCCACAGAGGATGGCGACGTCGACCAGTTGCTCCCACGTGAGGTCGTTCCGTTCGAGGGTCGCGTCGAGGCTCATCAGTTCGGGGACGCCCTTGCTCGTCAGGCCGCGGAGCGTGTACGGCGCGCCAAAGAGGAGCGTGTCGTAGTCCTCGCTCCCGACGTAGTCGGCGTCACCCGTCCGCGCCATGTACGACGCCTGCGCCTCCCCCTCGGCGGGCGCTTCGATGTACGGCACGTCGAGGAGCGAGAGGAGTTCGCGCGTCGTCTCCTGGATGACGGGCGTGAGCCGCTGGGTGCGCGCTTCGAGGCGGGCGGCCTCGACCGTGTCACCCCGTTCGCGCGCGTCCTCCAGTCGCTCCTGTGCCTTCTCCTTGGCCTCGCGGCGCTTCTCCACCTCGTCGTCCTTCAACTCCGTCACGCCGCCGTCGAAGACGAACACCGGTATCAGGTCGTGCTCGAAGAACTTGGGGAGTCCCTGGACGAGGCCGACGAGGTTCGCCACCTCCTCGCCGTCCTCGGTGGTGTACACCTCGTCGCGGGTCCACTTCACCGTCGTCGTGAGATAGCGGTAGAGCCAGTTGTGCGCGTCGACGGCGACGACGCTGCCGGCGATGTCGTCCCACGCGACGTCCGAGAGATGCGCGAGGCTGCGGAGGTCTGCGTTTCCCATCGTTCGGGCTCTCGGCGCGGAGCGTCTTAATCACACGGCGTTTCGTCGAGCGGAAGACGGAAGGGGTTCGGCACGCGGTGAACGGTTCGGCGGCCGAGTCGGTGAGGTACTCGTCGAGCATGACCCATCCCTCGATACGAGCGGAACCCGTCTCTCGATACGTGAACGTCGCGCGGGACACGGGCGCAGTGAGGCCACAGTCCTCCCCAGCCGACTCGGACGCGAACTCACTCCGTTCGCTCGCGTCCTCGTCCCTCGCGCGACGGGACGACCGACGTCGTCCCGGCCGCGCCACCGCACCCGTGCACTCGTCTTACTCTCCCTCCGGCGCGTCGACGCGCTCCGGCGGCCCTGCATCCTCCCTCGTCGCCAGAAACGCCCGCTCCTCTTCGGTGCAGTCGCGGGCGCGAAAGACGTCCAGCCCGCGCTGGTAGGTGTCGGCGTCGACCTCTCCCTCCACTCGAAGCTCACGGTCCAGCACCACCTCGGCCAGTCCGGTCTCTCTGCCGGTGTAGGCGAAGCCGACCTTCGAGAGCGCCTCGTAGGAGAAGACGTTGTTCACGGCGATACGACACCGCGCGTAGCCGCGCTCGCGGGCGCGCTCGCAGACGAACGCGACGAGGTGTGGGCCGATACCTTCGCCCCGGCGGTCCCCCCGAACGGTCACGTACCGGAGCCACAGGGTCTCGGGATCGGTTCGGTCCTCGTTGAACGCGACGGCGGCGACCACCGTCGGATCGCCGATCTGTGGGGGTTCGTCCTCGTCCACGTCGAGGGCCAGCGGGTCGGTCCTGTCGCGGACGACCGCCACGCCCGTCGAGGAGGTGACGAACTTGCCGGCGTACGCGAACGCCCGGTAGTCGAGCCGGAGCCGCGGCCCCTCTTCCCCATCGGGCCAGCCGAGAAACGCGTACTCCATAGCGACAGAAGGCCGACGAGCGGCCTGTGTCTTTCCCTTCCCCCTACCCGACCACCGCTCTCTCACGCGGCACGCGACCAAAGCTTCTCGTGGGCTCCCCCCGACGCACCCGTATGCTCGACCACGGACCCGGCGACGTCCGCTTCTTCGACCGCGTCGCACCGCTGTACGACCGTCTGATGCCCTCCGCGGACAGGGCGGCCCTGGCGGACGCGCTGTCGCTGTCACGGCGACCGGTCGGGACGGTCCTCGACGTCGCCGGGGGACCGGTCGTGCCGCGCGGGCGCTGTCGGACATCGTCGCGTCCACCGACACGGAGGGGAGAGGCGTCGTCGTGGTCGACCGGTCGAGAGAGATGCTCCGCGTCGCCCGGGAGCGGGGACACGCGTGTCTGGCCGCGGACGCGACCGCCCTCCCCGTCGAAACCGACGCCGTCGACGCCGTCACCGTCGTCGACGCGCTCCATCACGTCCGGAACCAGCGGGCGCTCCTCGCCGAGGCGCGTCGGGTCGTCGCCCCCGGCGGGGTGGTCGTCGTCGCCGACTTCGACCCCTCGACGCTTCGGGGCCGGGCGCTCGTCGGTCTCGAACGCGCGGTCGGGTTCGACTCGGCGTTCTCGACGCCGGACGACCTCGCGCGCTTCCTCGAACGGGAGGGTCTCTCGGCGCGCGTCGTCAGAGCGGGGTTCGGCTACGTCGTCGCCGGTCGCGTCGGGGACTTTCGACACTGAACCGGGGAAGCCAAGAGGCACCCCACAGAAGGGGCGCGTATGGCAACCTCGACAGGGTCGTTCCTGGACGGGCGCATCGTCACGGCCGCGCTGCCCCTGGCGGTGGGGGACGTGCTGGTACTGGCGCTGTTGCTGTCGCTCGGGACGGCGCGGCACAACGGCTTCGCGTATCTCACGGAGAACCCGGTCGGCCTCGCACTGACGCTCCTCCCGTTCCTCGTCGGCTGGGTCGTCGCCGCTCCCCTCGTCGGCGCGTACTCGGCGGGCGCGGCGGAGTCGGCGAAGGCCGCCATCCCGCTCGGCATCCGTTCGTGGGTCGTCGCCGACGTCATCGGCATCGTCCTCCGGGTGGTCCTCCCGTTCGACGCGACCGGCGGGCTGCTGCCGCTGGCTATCTTCTTCGGCGTCACGCTCGTCGTCGGCGTCGTCGGTCTCGGCGTCTGGCGCTGGCTCTACTTCAAGCTCCGCTGACCGGGACGAAAACAGGCTTTTTACTCTCGGGGGCGTGGACCGTTCGTGAACGTTCGCGGTCGGGTCCTCGACGTCGGCGACGTGAAGACGGTGAACACGCAGTACGGCGAGAGCGACCTCGTCGAACTCACCGTCCGCCCCGCCGACGGCGACCCTCTCGGCGTGACGCTCTGGGGGAAGTGGACCGAGACGGCCGACTACGCCGAACCGGGGATGGAGCTTCTCGTCACCGACGCCGAGGAGAAGGAGTACCGCGGGGAGACCACCTACTCGACGTCGGGCGAGTCGTACGTCGTGCTCGAACCGGACTTCCTCGTCGACGTGACCGACGTCCGCTCGTGGGTGCAGTGCCCGCGGATGTACTACCTGAACAAGCTCTCGGGGATTCCGCTGAACTACCCGGTCGTGAAGGGGACCATCGTCCACGAGGTGTTCGGCGACCTCCTCCGCGGGATGGACCTGGAGGCGTCAATCGAGGACCGAGTCGCGGAGGCCGGTCTCGACATCGGTCTGCTGGGTCGAGAGGCGACCGAGGTGGCGGACGAGGTGCGGCGCAACGCCGCCGCCATCGAGGGGTGGCTGGCGCAGGGCACGCTCTCGCAGGCGGACGAGTGGCGCTCGGAGTACACGCTCATCTCGCCGACGTTCGGGATGAAGGGACGCGCTGACGCCATCCGGCGCGGGTCGCCGGTCGAACTGAAGACGGGGAAGAACCTCAAGCGCGACCCGCGCTTTCAGGACAAGATTCAGGCCGCCGCCTACGCGCTGATGCTCGCCGACTCTGGAGAGGAGGCCCCCGACACGGGAACCCTGCTGTACACGAAGAACACGGCGCTCGAACGCGTCGAGGAGAGCGGTGACCTCTCGCCCGCGAAGGACTTCTCCATCGGTCCCGGCCTCCTGAAGTACGTCGTTCGAACGAGAAACGAGATCGCGGCCATGGAGTTCGCGACCGACGTCCCCACCGGGTACGAGGCCAACGCGAAGTGCGAGTACTGCTTCGAGCAGGACACCTGCATGGTCGTCTCCGGCCGTCTCGACCAGGAGTCGAAAGCCGGGCAGATCGGGACCGCCATCCCCGAGGACGAGCGGGCGTACTTCGAGCGGATGTACGAGGACCTCGAAGCCGAGCGCCGCGAAGTCCACCGCGAGTACCGGAAGATCTGGGAACAAACCGGAGAAGAGCGGGCGGCCGACGACCGGGCGCTCGTCGACCTCGAACCGCTCGATCAGCGAGAACGCGACGACGGCCGGTGGGAGCTTCGAGCGAAGAAGGCGAGCGACGCGGTCTCGAAACTCCGCGAGGGTGACGTCGCGCTCGCTTCCGACGGCGACCCCGTCCGCGGTCACGCCGAACTCTGTCGCATCGAGCGCCTCGGGAGCGAGGTGGTCGTGACGACCGACGAACCGGTCGAACTCCGGCGGCTGGACGTGTACCCCTCCGAGATCACGATTTCGCGGCTGCTCACCGCCCTCCACGACGCCCTCCTGAAAGGCGACCAGCGGCGGAAGGACGTCCTGTTCGGGCGGGCCGAGCCCGAATTCCGGGAGAAGCGGGAGACGTACATCGACAACAACGCCTCGCAGAACGCGGCGGTGAACCGCGCGGTGAACGCCGAGGACATCGCGCTCGTCCACGGCCCGCCGGGGACGGGCAAGACCTACACCATCGCGCGGACGGTGCGGGCGCTCGTCGAGCGCGGCGACCGCGTCCTCCTCTCGGCGTTCACCAACCGCGCGGTCGACAACGCGCTCGAAGCCCTCCGCGACCAGGGGTTCGAAGAGGCGGTTCGCGTGGGCAGCGAGACGGGCGTCCGCGAGGACATGCACGACATCCGGCTCCGAGAGCGCGGCGACCCCGCGGAACTCGCGTCGAGATTCAGAGGCGCCCCGGTCGTCGCGGCGACCACCGCCGCCTGCGGGTCTCGCGCGCTCCGCGAGCAGTCGTTCGACGTCGCGCTCGTCGACGAGGCCTCGCAACTGACCGAGCCAGGTACGCTCGCGGCCGTCAACCTCGCCGACCGGTTCGTCCTCGTCGGCGACCACAAACAGCTTCCGCCGGTCGTCCGCGCCGAGACCGACCTGCGGACGTCGCTCTTTCAGCGACTCGTCGAGCGCTACCCCGAGGCGTCGGTGATGCTCGACCGCCAGTACAGAATGGCCCAGCGCATCCAGGCGTTCTCCTCGAAGCGCTTCTACGACAACAGACTCCGCCCCGCCTCCGGCGACGTGGCCGCCCAGCGGCTCTCTGACCTGCCGGGTGTCGCCCCGGACCGACTCCCCTCCGACCTCAGAGACCAGGTGTCGTTCGTCGACCCCGACGGACGGCGCGAGGGCAACGCCAACCCCGTCGAGGCCGACCGGGTCGCCGAGGTGGTCGAGGCGTTCCTCGGCGCCGGGGTCGAGAGGGGGGACATCGGCGTCATCGCCCCGTTCCGGGCGCAGGTGGCCGAGATCAGTCGACGAGTGGACGTGACGGTCGACACCGTCGACCGCTTCCAGGGGTCCGCGAAGGAGGTCATCGTCATCTCGTTCGTCGCGTGCGGGACGCTCGACGGCCCCATCTTCGAGGACCACCGGCGGGTGAACGTCGCGCTCACGCGCGCGAAGAAGGCACTCGTCCTCGTCGGCGACACCGACGCGCTCTCGTCGGAGCCCTTCTACGCGGAGATGCTCGCGTGGGCACGCGCGGGCCAGCGGGTCGGACAGGCGGACTAGGGCGAGGCGAGCGGAGAGCGAGCACTGAAGGGGGACCGCGGCGTCCGACGACTATGACCGAGACCGACTCTTCGCTCGTCGAGCAGTGTCGGCGGGAGGTCGACGAACTGCACGCCTTCTTCGAACTCTGGTTCGTCGGCGAACTCCCGCAGCAGCGAACCGAACTGCGCCGGTTCGAGGGAGTGCTCGCCGAGGACTTCCGAATGATACAACCCTCGGGGCTGACCAGAAGCCGAGACGGCATCGTCGCGGACGTCTTCGACGCCCACGGGGCGCACGAGGACGTCACGGTCGAGACGTCGACGTTCGAGCCGCGCGTCGTCGGCGAGACCTGCCTCGGGACGTACGAGGAGTGGCAGACCACGGGAGAGGAGCGAACCGGCCGGGTCGCGACAGTGCTGTTCCGTCGCGCGGAGGGGACGCCGAACGGGGTCGAGTGGGTTCACCTCCACGAGACGTGGCTGGCGGAGTGAGAGGGACCGTTGAACCGTGTACCGGTCCGCAGCCGCTCCCTCCGGCTGCCGGCCGGTGGTGACTTTCAGCGGTCCCGCTGAGTCAGGTGGCGGTCCGGCGGATGCGCTGGCCGATCTCGGCCTTCAGTTCCTCGCGGTCACCGACCGCGGCGACCCGTCCGGAGACCAGTTCGAGGAGGTCGTACTCCGTGAGGACGTCCCGCGTCGTCTTCTGATCGAGGTCGAGCGCCCGCTGGACGTCGTACAGCGTGTTCGCCTCCTCGACGGCGGTCAGGAGGTCCTGCGTCGAGAGCGACCCCGGGAGGTCGAGGTCCGGAAGCCTGTCGGCGACGGGCGTGTCGTCGTCGAGCGGCGCGTCGGCCCCGGACGAGAGCCCGACGTCCGGTTCGACGCCGTCCGTTTCGTCCACCTCCTCCATCTCGTCGACATCGGACGCTGCCGACGCCGACTGGTCGCGCGCGCCGTCGTCCTCGGTGTGCTCGCCGGTCGAATCGACGGTGCGCTCGTCGGTCGTGTCCTCATCCTTCGCTCCCGGTTCGTGGATGCCGTGACGGATCATCTGCTTGCGGACCGCCTGAGCGCCGACGTCGACGTCGAGTGCCGCCGTCATCTCCGCGAACGTGTCGTGTTCGTCGTAGACGCGCGCCAGGACGTCGGGGTCGCGGTGGACGGCCCGCTCTCGCTCCCCGTCGACGAGTTCGGAGAGCGGGTGGGCCTTCGTCCGATGGATCTTCATCCCTCGGGCCGTGTCGAACGTCCGGTCACAGTCGGGGTGCGTACACGGGACGGCGTCCTCTGTCGTCGCCGTGTCCGTCGCTTCGGCGTCCCCCGCCGACTCGGCGTCGTCGGACCCGGAGCTATCGCCGGTCCCCCCGGTCTCCTCACCGTCGGAGTCATCGTCGACGACGGCGGCGACATCGAGTTCGGCGTCGTCGTCCGCCGTTCCCGTCCTGCTGGCGTCCGCCGCACCGGCGTCACTCCCCGATGTCCCCGATTCGGCAGCGTCGGCGCTGCCGCCGTCGACCTCGGTCGCATCTTCCGTGTCGTCGTGACCGGCCGCGCCGTCGCTGGCGTCCGTGGGCTGTCCGCCTTCGAGTGCTATCCTCGGAGCGGGCGTGGCCGGCCTGACACCGACCGGCGCCGCCGACGGCTCAACAGGAGGCCGCCCGGGCGTCTCGACGGCTCCGGCGCTGTCGACGTCGAAGAGGTCGGCGGTGGCGTCGGCCGGGAGTTCGACGCGCAACTGGACGACGAACCCGTCGTCCGACGGCTGATCACTCTCGCCGTTACCGAGTGGCTCGGCCTGCTGTACGCCGACCCCGTGTGATTCGAGCGTCTCGATGAGAGCCGCGAGCTGCCGGTACCGGTGGCTAAGTGACATGGTTCAAGCCTCCCCCATCCCTAGAGGATGTCGTTCGTCAACGGAGATGTATCTCGGTTGATCACATAATGTTTTGGGATGGAACATCACCTTCGATGAGAAGAGAAGACACTCTCGAACGGGTGAACGTCACCGCGACGTACGGTGTGCACCGGGACGTTGATACCGAACACCGCCGTACGTCGGTGACATGGGACTGCGATCAACCTGGCAGGAGAACCAACAGGTCCGGCGTGGGGTGATGGGTGCTATCGCTGGCTCGGTTGCGGGCATCACCGCTGCGAGTCTTGGTGGCGGCCTCTTCTACCGGTACGGCGTCGCTATCTTCATCGGTATCGTCGTCTTCATCGCGCTGAAGTTGCTCCTCGATTAGCCTCCTCGCGTTCTCGCCGCCGGTCGACCGCGTCGCCTCTCCCCACGTCGCCCTCACCGATTCTCCTGCCCCTCTTCGAGCGCTGTCAGGACCCGCTCGTGGAACTCTCGGAGGACCTGGTTCTCGTCCTCGGCGAGCACGACGTCGCTCGCCATGAGCGTCGCCAGCCCGAACGCCCGGGGGAGGGCGTCTCCGCCTCTCGGACCGCGACGGACACCTCGTCGCGTTGGACCGACTCCAGAAAGGCGACGATGCCGTCGATGTTCAGCTTGTCCTGGAGGATTTCCCGGTAGGTCTCTTCCATCACCGCGAACGACTCCAGGTCCTGGGCGAACGACAGCAGCATCTCGCTCGACACCTGCTGTTGGGCCGCGCTCTTCTCGTACCCCTTGTACCGCTTGAGGATCATCAAAGAGCGCGTCGCGTTGATGCGGAAGTACCGTTTGAGGAGGTCCGTCCCGTCGAGCGCCGCTCGCAGGTCCGACTCGACGTCCTCGGGGTCGAGACGCTCGATGAGCCCCGCGACATCGACCTTCCGGTTGAGCGGCATCGACACGGTGAAGCCGTTGTCCGCGACGGTGACCTGTACGTTGGCGTTCGCCCGCCGCGAGCAGTGGTACGCGACGAGCCGGGAGAGCCCGTCGTTGAACCGCCGGCCCAGGAGGGAGTGGACGTGGTAGTGCCGGCGGTACTCGCCCCGGTCTTTCACCTCCTCGACGCTGAGTCGCGTGTCGGTCGACACCGAGTCGACCCCCGCGTATCGGACCTGCTCGTCGAACATCCGGGCGACCGCGCGAACGGAGTTCTCGTCGAGGGGGAACGTCCGCAACCACTCACGGACGGCGGGCTGACCGCCGTGTTCGAGGCGTTCGACCAACTCACCCTGGAACGACGCGATCTCCCTCCCCAGGTCGTACGACAGCGGGAGGCGCTCGGAGAACCACGAGGGGACCGTCGGCCGTTTCGAGGTCGGGTCGACGTACACCTTCGACCCGCGACGGTAGCGGTACTCGTAGTTCGAACCGCCGAGGACGAACACGTCGCCCTTTTCGAGCGTGTCGAGGTAGTTCTCGTCCAAGCTTCCGACCCACTCGTTTCCCCCCCGGGTGACGACGTCACACGAGAAGGAGTCGGGGATAGTGCCGATGTTGGTCATGTAGATGACGCGCGCCATCCGTCCCCGCTTGCCGATGAGGGGTTCGCCGACGGGGAACTCCTCGTAGTGGTGCTCGCCGTCGGGCGGGTCGTTCGTGTCGCGCCACACCTTCGCGTAGACGTTCTTCTCCTCGAGCCCCTCGTAGTCCGCCGTGAGGTAGCTCATGAGTCGCTCCCACTCCTCGTCGGAGAAGTCCCGGTAGGGGTAGGCCCGTCGGAGCGTCTCCTTCACGTCCGATTCGCGCCTCACGCCGTTGATGGCCATGCCGTACACGTGCTGTGCGGCCACGTCCTGGGCGTTCTCCGGGACAAAGACGCGGTCGACGAACCCCTCGGTCGCCTTCTTCAGCATGACGGCGCACTCGACGAGTTCGTCCCGGTCGAGGGCGACGACGCGTCCCTCGACGACCTGGCCGAGGCGGTGGCCCGCTCGCCCCACGCGCTGGAGCAGGCTCGCCACCGACTTCGGCGACCCGACCTGCACGACGAGGTCGATGTGGGGCATGTCGATGCCGAGTTCCAGGGAGGTCGAGGTGGTGACGACGTCCAGTTCGCCGCCCTTCAACTGCTCCTCGACGGCCTGCCGGCGCTCCTTCGACAGCGAGCCGTGGTGACAGCCCGAGTTCGACTCGTCGTAGCCGTACCCCTCGCGGAGGTTGTGCAACACCCGCTCCGCGCCCGACCGGGTGTTCGTGAACACCAGCGTGTTCGTGTGTCCCGAGACGAGTTCGTGGAGGCGGTCGTAGAAGCGGTCGTGGACTGCTCCCGAGGGGGTGTTGATGAGGTCGTCGGTCGGGCACTCAAGTTCGAGGTCGAAGTCGCGGACGAACCGCGTGTCGACGACTTCGCACGCTCGCGGCTCGCCGTCCTCACAGCCGACGAGGAACTCCGCCATCGTCGAGAGCGGTTCGACCGTGGCCGAACAGCCGATGCGCGTCGGCGACTCGTGTGCGAGGTCTTCCAGGCGTTCGAGCGACACCGAGAGGTGCGTCCCCCGCTTGTTCTCCGCCAGCGAGTGTATCTCGTCGACGACGACGTACTCCACCGTTCGAAGTTTCTCCTTGAACTTCGGGGAATTGAGGAGAATGGCGAGGGTTTCGGGCGTGGTGTTGAGGATGTGCGGCGTCACGTCCAGCATCTTCTGTCTGTCCGAAGAGTCGGTGTCGCCGTGGCGGATGGCGTGGCGGATGTCGCACGTCTCCCCCGCCGTTCCAGTCGCTCGGTGATTCCCTCTAACGGCTCGGTGAGGTTGCGGTGGATGTCGTTCGCGAGCGACTTCAACGGAGAGACGTACAGACAGTACACCGAGTTCTTCAGGCCCTCGTCGTGCCCGCGCTCCCGCCGAAAGAGTTCGTTGATGATCGACGTGAACGAGGCGAGCGTCTTGCCCGACCCCGTCGGCGCGCAGATGAGCGCGCTCTCCCCCCGGTGGATGAGCGGGACCGCCTCCCGCTGTGGCGGGGTGAAAAAGCCCCCGTTCTGGGGCACGAACTCGCCGAACTGGTCGACCCACCACTCCCCGACGACCGGTTCAAGAAGCGACAGCACGTCGTCGTCGGCCACCTCGACGGCCTCGGGGTCGAACGGGAACTCCGCCTTCGCGTCGCGGAGCAGCGCCCGCCCCGTTTCCCGCTCGCCGTCACTCATTGTCAGGGGGTAGGACCGGGCGGGTAAGTGGGTTGCGGGCCGCCCCGCGGCGTCGGGCCAGCAGCCTCAGAGCTGAACGATGTCGAACGAGAGCCGCACGTGCGTGCCGCCGTCGTCCATGTCGATGCGGAACCACGACTCGCCGGTGTCGCGCGAGTACTCGCCGGGCGTCGGTGCCTGGTCGAGGAACCACCGCGTGTTCGGTGTCCAGTTTTCGAGGGTGTCGTCGTCGTTGGCCCCCTTGTCGGCCTCGAAGAAACTCGGTTCGATGGCGATGTACGCCGCCTCGCGGTCGACGCTCGCCGGGAACTCCACGACGGGGTCGAACACCGACGTCAGCCCGAGGCCGTTCCCCTCGCCGATTTCGACGGTGTCGTTCGAGCTCCGTCCCCAGACCTCGCGGAGGCCGGCGGTCGGTTCGACGTCGGCCGACCCGTCGTTGCCGTGCACGTCGATGCTCCCGTACAACTCCTCCGTGTCGGGCGAGTTGAACACGCCGTCGCTCGCGCTCACGACGTACAGGTAGAAGTTCGTCAGCCGATACCTGAGCGGACCGGGCGTCGGGGTCACCATGTCCACGACGACGTACTCCGGTTCGGGCTGGGCGGTCAGTATCACGTACTCCGGATCGGACGTCGCGGTCGGAGTCGGCGTGGCCGTCGGCGTCCGGGTCGCCGTCGCAGTTGCGGTCGGTGTCTCGGTCGGGGCCGGCGTGGCCGTCGGCCGTCGCGTCGACGGCGGTGTCGACGTCGACCGGGAGGCGCCACTGGTCCCGACGTTGACGTTGAACGTACACCCCGAAAGCGCTGCCAACGACGCGCCGGCTCCGGCGAGGAACGCTCGTCTGCCTCGTCGTCTGCGCCGAGCCGGACGCGACCGGTCCGGTGATCCATCGCTCTCTGCCGAATTCATGAAACTAGTTTATTCTGATATGTTATCAAGCTTGCCCCGACGAACACACCAGAACGACTTTGCGGACGCCCACAGACCGACGCGTATGCGCGTCACCTTCCTCGGCACCGGGAGCGCGATGCCGACGCCCGAACGGGTCCAGACGGGTATCCTCGTCGAGTCGGAACCCCTCGACGACGGCGACGCCGGCGGGAACGGCGACGAAGACGAGAACAGCGACGGACGACGCCGACGCCTGCTCGTCGACTGCGGGAGCGGCGTCCTCAATCGTCTCTCCTCCACCGACGCCGGCTACGAGTCCGTCTCGACGGTCCTCCTCACCCACCACCACCTCGACCACGTCGCCGACCTCCTCCCACTTCTGAAAGCCCGGTGGCTCGCGGGCGAGGAACACCTCGAAGTCGTCGGCCCCGCCGGGACGAAGTCACTCGTCGACGGACTCCTCGACGTTCACGACTACCTCGACGGGAGGGTGGACCTTCGAATCCGAGAGGTCGGCGCCGAGTCGTTTACCCTCCAGGGGTTCGACGTCGAGGGCTTCGAGACGCGACACTCGATGCCGTGTCTCGCGTACCGCTTCGGCGACGACTTCGTCTTCAGCGGGGACTCCGAAGCGTTTCCCGGGTTGGCGAACTTCGCGTCCGGAGCGAAGATGCTCGCGCACGACTGCTCGTTCCCCGACGAGGTGGACGTCTCGAACCACCCGACGCCCTCGCAGTTGGGCGAGGCGCTCGCCGGAACAGAGATCGGTCGAGTCTACCTCACGCACCTGTACCCACACACGCGCGGAAAGCACAGCGAGATGATACGGAGCGTCGAGCGTCGTTTCGACGGCGACGTGCGGATGGCGAAGGACGGTCTTCGGGTGGAGACCTGAGTTCTACTCTCCATCCGCGCTCTCGTCCTCGTCCGTGCCCGCGCCGTCGATTCGCGTCCCCGCCTCCTCGCCCGCCAGGAACGCCCCCAACCCGTCGGGGCCGAAGACGAACGCCGGCGCGCCGAGGCTCAGAAGCGACCGGACCTTCGCGGCCATCCCCCCGGTCACGTCGGTGGCGTCCGACCCGCCCAGCGCCGCGGCAGCGTCCTCGAACGCCCCGATGTGGGGAATCACTTCGCCCTCGGCGTCGAGTACGCCCGGGACCGTCGAGCACATCCCGACCCGTTCCGCGTCGAGGCTCCCGGCCAGCGACGTCACGAGTTCGTCGCCGGAGACGACGGTCGTTCCCTTCCCCCGATGAGCGACGAGGTCGCCGTGGAGGACGGGGACGAACCCCTCGTCGAGGAGCGTCCGGACCGACCCGGCCGGGAGCGTCAGGTCGCCCTCGGCGTCTCGCGCGCCGAGCGACAGCGGGTGGACGGGGACGGCCGGGACGTCGCGGGCGAGTAAGGCGTCGACAACGCGACGGTTGAGCGTCTTCATCGCCCCGTGGACGTCGGCGACTGCGCCCGAATCGTGCGTTCCCTGGGTCGTGGTGACGCCGTGGGTCGCGGCGTGGTAGTGTCCGAACGAACCCCCGCCGTGGACGACGACCAGTCGTTCCACCTCGCTACCGGCGACGGCGTCTGTAGTCCGCGCGAGGGACACCTCGTCGACCTGCTCGGGGTTGTCCTTCTCGGTGACGACGCTCCCGCCGAGCTTGAGGACCGTCGTCATACCCCATCCCCGTCCCCGTCGTCTATCACATCTCCGTCGATAGCCGCGTCTTCCTCGCCACCGCCGTCGTCCGCGTCCTCGGCGCGGACACCCTCTCTCGCCAACTCGGCCCGAAACGCGTCCTCACAGCCGGGGGTGAACCGGAGCGCCGTTCGGGTCTCGGGTGTCGGGTCGAGCGCGACGATACAGCCGCCGCCGCCGGCACCGGTGAGCTTCGCGCCGTAGGCGCCGGCGTCGCGGGCGGCCCACACCATCGCGTCGAGCGAGCGCGAGGAGACGCCGAGCGCCTCCAGAAGGCCGTGGTCGAAGTCCATGAGCCGACCGAGTTCGGTCAGGAGTTCCTCCGAGGGCTGCGCGCTCGGGTCCGACTCCGTGAGGAGTTCCTCCCCGCGCCGGACGATGTCGCCGATGCTCTCGACGGTGTCGGCGGCGAAGTCGTACTCCTCTTTCAGCCGGCGAACGCCCGCGACGAGTTCACCGGTATCGCCCGCGCCGCCGTCGAAGCCGACGACGAAGGGGAGCGCGGGCGTGTCGATTGCCCGGCAGTCGTCGCCTTCGACGCGGACGGCCCCGCCCATCGCCGAGCAGAACGTGTCGGCCCGCGAGGCCTGCCCGTCCTGAACCTCGTACTCCGCCCGGAACGCGCGGTCGGCCACCTCTTCGGGCGGGAGTTCGTGACCGAGTTCCCGCGTCGCGGCGTCGATGCCCGCGACGACCACAGCGGCCGAGGAGCCGAGGCCCGCCCCGAGCGGGATGTCGCTCTCGACGACGATGTCGAAGCCCGCGTCCGGCGCGTCCGCAGCGTCGCGCGCCTGGTCGACCGCCGCGTCGACGTAGCCCATCGCCGCGTCGACGAGCGACCGGTCGACGTCCACGTCCGGTCGCTCGTCCGTGGAGCCGTGGTACTCGACGGTGAAGCCGTCGAGGCTCAGGTCCGTCGCCCGCACGCGGACGTGGTCGTCGTCGCGCGCCTCGACGCGGACGCGCGCCCGTCGCTCGATGGCACACGGGACCGCCGGTTCGCCGTAGACGACGGCGTGCTCCCCGAAGAGGTACACCTTGCCCGGGGCGCTCGAGAGGGTCATGTGCCGAGGTCACGGCGGGTGGATAAAAATGGTGTTCGATAGGGCCCGAAGACCCGTTTCGCCACGTGGCTCTCCCCGACCTACCGGGGACGGTTCGACCGCGGACGTTCCGAACGCACGAATCCCGAGCGGTCAGCGTCGTTCGACCGGTTCGGGCGGGTGAATTTCGGCCGTCGCGTGCGACGCGACGAACTGCGCGTAGACGCGCGGACGGACCCCGAGGTCGCGGAGAACCGCCGCGTAGCGCCCGCGTCCACGGGCGAGCCGAACGCCCTCCGCGGTTCGTGACAGCCGAACCTCGGCGTCGAGGTCGACGGGCACCCCGACCAGGTCGTCGCCGCGGTAGGCGAAGGCGGTGAGTCGCTGGCGGACACGTCGCGCCGGCCCGTCGCCGGGGGCGACAGAGAGTTCGACGTCTCTGCGGTCCCCCTCGAAGAGGGTTACGGAGAGTTCGCCCGGCGTGCCGTCGAGGTCGATCCCGGCCACCGACTTCGGGAACCCCCACACCTCGTCACCGAGCGCGCGGGCTGGCTCGGTCGTCACCGGCAGGTCGACGACGTAGCCGCCGACTCCAGTGAGAGAGGTTGGCACGCCAGCGACGCCGTCGCGCGCGACGGGGACGACGACCGCCACCTCGCGGTACGGCTCCAGCGTTCCGACCTCGTGGTAGTCGACACCGACGACGGCGACGGCGCCGCGGCGCACACCGGTTCTGAGCGGCGTCAGGTCAGGCGGAAGCGCCGCTCGGAGGGGCGCCCAGTCGGCAGCGAACACCGCGCCGCCGAGACGCGCACGACACGAGAGCGGAAGGGCGACGTCGTGGCCGGTGGACAGCCGTCGGTGGCGTGGTTCAGGGGACTCCGAACCGGTCGCCATCCGGTCAGTGCTCGGCTTCCCCTTCGTCGTACGACTCGGCGAGGTCGTCGAGTTCGGCGATCTCGATCTCGGCGTCGGGGCGCTTGAACTTCCGGAGGGCGACGGCCACGACCACGATGGCGACGAGCGTCAAGACGAGCGGGAGCGGGCTGGGACCGCGGCTCGACGAGTCGTCGGCCTCGGTCTCTTCGTCCTCCTCGGCCGGTTCGGACGCTTCGGTGACCTCCTCCAGCTCCTCGTACTCCTCGTCGTCGTCGCCGGAGCGACCGATGGCGGGGGCGGTGTTCGTCGCGCTGAACTCCATGCCGTCGTGGACGTGCACTTCGAACAGGGTGAACTTGTCCATGGGTAATAGACGGCGACGGACAGTATCAACGTTGTGACGACTTCGCGGGAGCAACGTATTTCGGCGCGGTCGCCCGAGGTGGCGTATGGACGACACGCCACGGCAGTTCCTCACCGACCTCCTGCGGACGCACAGCCCCTCGGGGTTCGAGACGCGCGGGCAGCGCGTCTGGCTCGACTACGTCTCCGACATCGCCGACGAGGTGTGGACCGACGCGTACGGCAATGCGGTCGCCGTCGTCGAGGGGAGCGGGTCGGGGCCGGAACTCGCCTTCACCGGCCACGTCGACGAAATCGGCTTCATCGTCCGGGACGTCACGGACGACGGGTTTCTCAGAGTCGGCCCCATCGGCGGCGCGGACCGCACCGTCTCGAAGGGCCAGCACGTGACCGTCCACACCGACGACGGGAGCGTCCAGGGCGTCGTCGGCCAGACCGCCATCCACCTGCGCGACCACGGCTCGGAGGAGTACGAGGACATCGAGGCGCAGTTCGTCGACGTCGGCGCGGACGACGAGGAGACGGCGCGGGAACTGGTCCAGGTGGGCGACCCGGTGACGTTCACGAGCGGGATGTACGAGCTTCACGGGAACAGGCTCGCCGCCCGCGGCGTCGACAACCGCGTGGGCGTGTGGGCCGCCGCGGAGGGGCTTCGCCGCGTCGCCGAGACCGACCACGAGGCGACGGTGTACGCCGTCTCCACGGTGCAGGAGGAGGTGGGGCTGCAGGGCGCGCGGATGGTCGGATACGACCTCGACCCCGACGCCGTCGTCGCGCTCGACGTCACCCACGCCACCGATTCGCCCGCCGTTTCGGGCGAGAAGAACGGACCCGTGGAACTCGGGAAAGGGCCGGTCATCTCGCGGGGCAGCACCAACCACCCAGTGCTCGTCGACCTGCTCCGGGAGGCCGCCGAGGAGGCCGGCGTCGACGCACAGCTTCAGGCCACCGGGGTCCGGACGGGGACCGACGCCGACGCCTTCTACACGACGCGCTCGGGCATCCCGGCGGTGAACGTCGGCATTCCCAATCGATACATGCACACGCCGGTCGAGGTGGTCGACACCGCCGACCTCGATTCGACGGTCGACCTCCTGGCCGAGTTCGCGGTTCGAGCCGGCGAGTACGACGACTTCGCCGTCGAACTCTGAGGACTCACCTGAGACGGCCGCGCACCCTCGCGTCGTCGCTGAACCCCAGCCAGACGCCGAGCACGCAGACGACGAGGAGCAGATACGGGGGGAAGGCGACGACACTCAAAAGCACGAGTTCGGGGAGCGTCAGCGCGCCGTTCCACAGGTAGAACCCCGATATCGCACACGCGAGGAGGGCGGCGGCGAGAGAGCCGAGGTTGAACGCGCGTGTCGAGACCGGGCCGGGTTTCAAGCGGACTGACGACATTCGATGTACGACCGGTCGTTGGCGGTCGGAGCTAAGTATCTCACTCTCCGGCTCTCAGCCTCGATACTGGAACCGACACGGTCCGGACGACGCGATGGCCAACACCTTTCGGCGGCCACGCCGAACGTCGCGCATGCGGTGGCTCCAGAGCGGACTCAGACGCGACATCTGCGTCATCGTCGCCGAACTCGACGACCCGACCGGACAGCAGGCGAAGGCGGCGCTCGAACGACACTACGACGACAGAATCCGGCCGAAGACGTTCCACGGCGCGCTCGACGCGCTGGTGAGAGACGGCTTCCTCTCGCGACGACAGGACGGGCTCGCCGACCGGTACGCGCTCACCGACGCGGGCGAGAGACGGCTCCTCGACCAGCACGCCTGGGTGGCGTCGGCCACCGAAGCCCTCGCCGAGCGCGACGACCGGGAGCGAGGAGACGGTGCGACGTGACCGACCGAGCCGTTCTGCGG
Source organism: Salinigranum rubrum (assembly GCF_002906575.1). Classification (NCBI taxonomy): domain Archaea; kingdom Methanobacteriati; phylum Methanobacteriota; class Halobacteria; order Halobacteriales; family Haloferacaceae; genus Salinigranum; species Salinigranum rubrum. The sequence continues at coordinate 2,541,373 of NZ_CP026309.1, read as the reverse complement.
TACTGAGACCGATACTCGGACCCGCACCCGTCCCCGGTCGCCAGCAAAGCGCGCTCACTGCGCGTCAGCTAGAGGCGTCGCCTGAGGTAGAAGACGAGGATACCGAGCACGAGGAGTCCGACCCCCCAGTAAGTGGAGGGGTACGGGAGGTACGCCAGGAGGAGGGTGACGATTCCGGACGTGATGAGTGACCATCCGATAGTTGTCTGATATGACACGGTAGTGACTCGACGATTGCCGTGGATAAAGCCAACGACTGCGGTCGTTCTGGGGACCACTCGGCCCGATTTCGGCCGTGGCGGGGGCTTCGACATCGCCGCGTGCGACCGTTTCGACGGACGGCCCAGCGGCCGCCGTGGTGTCGTCTCGCACGCGAGCGAGTGGAAAGAAAACCGTTAAAGGTCGCTGGAGGGTCGAAATAGACATGGCCGGAACTATCGAAGTGCTCGTTCCCGGCGGCGAGGCCAATCCTGGCCCGCCGCTCGGTCCCGAGCTCGGACCGACGCCCGTGAACGTCCAGGACGTCGTCAGCGAAATCAACGAACAGACCGCCGCGTTCGACGGTATGGAGGTCCCCGTCACCGTCGAGTACGACGACGACGGCTCGTTCTCCATCGAGGTCGGCGTCCCGCCGACGGCGGCGCTCATCAAGGACGAGGCCGGGTTCGAGACCGGGTCGGGCGAGCCCCAGAAGGAGTTCGTCGCCGACCTCTCGGTCGAACAGGTCCAGAAAATCGCGAAGCAGAAGCAGTCGGACCTGCTCGCGTACGACCTGAAGAACGCGGCGAAGGAAGTCGTCGGGACCTGCACGTCCCTCGGCGTCACCATCGAGGGCAACAACCCCCGCGAGTTCAAAGAACGGCTCGACGGCGGCGAGTACGACGAGCTGTTTACGGAAGAGGCGGCGGCGTAAGCCGCTGTCGACCGGGCGAACACCCGAAAACGAACGGCCACGATACGAGCGACTGTTCTCTGTGGCCGTCGGAGGTTCGGAGACGAGAGCCGCAGGTCTCAAGCGGGGCGACTGCCGCTCGCTGTCGGCGTGTCCGCGGGGGTGACGCTCGCCTATCGTACTCCCTCAGTCGCGTCCCACAGCGTCGCGAGCGTCTCGTCGTCGCTGGCAGCGACCGAGAGCGGACCGTCGCGCCGCGTGACTGCGCCGGCCTCCCGCGCGAGGAGGTCCGTGACCGCCCGTTCCTCCTCGTCGGGGTGGAACTGCACGAGCCCCTGGAGCCGACCGCGGGCGAACAGTCCCGAGTGCACGGTCGGTGCCCAGCTACTGATGACCCGCTTCACCTCGACTTCGAGTCCTTCCCGGACGGCGTCCGCCCGCCGTGCGAGGTCAGGGTCGCGCGGAACCGCACGGCCGACGATGGTCGCCACCGTGGCGGCCTCGACGCGCCTGTCGCTGTCGGCGGTCACCCGCTGGCCGTCGTAGCGGACGCCCCTCCCCCGACGGGCGAGGTAGGTCTCGTCGGTAGCTGGCTGGTGGACCGCCGCCAGCACCGGCGTCCCCTCGTGGAGGACGGCCACCGACGAGGCGAACGTGGGAAGGCCAGCGGTGAAGTCGTTCGTCCCGTCGAGCGGGTCGATGATCCAGCGATAGGGACCCCGACCCGAAAACTCGCCGGCCTCCTCGGCGAACACGGCGTGGTCGGGGAACGCGCGTCTGACGAGGGGGAGCATCCGCGCCTCCGCCGCCTCGTCGGCCGCCGCCGACACGTCGTGGGTGCCGTACTCCCCGTCGGTGTCGCCGTCGCGGTAGCGCCGACGGAGTTCCGCACCGCCCGCTAGAACGGCCGCACGGGCGACGACTTCGATGCCATCGATGCCGGCCTCGATGTCGTCGAGGTCGGCGAGAGCATCGGGACCGTCGGGGTCCCCTGGTCCGTCAGCGCCTTCGGGGTTCTCAGGGTCGTTGGAGTTCGTCACGTCCGGTCGTGCTCGGCAGCGAGAAAAGAAGGTGCGGTTCGTCGGTCGGGCAGGTTGTGCGTGGTCGGCCGCGCTCGCGCTCCCCGGTCGGCGCTACTCGCCCGACGCGGGCGTGTCGTTCTCCGCGATCCGACGCTCGTACTTCGCGAGCGCCTCGTCGAGCGCGTCGCCCGCGTCGATGTCGGCCGAGTCGGCGAGCGCGAGCAGCGCGAAGAGGACGTCGCCCACCTCGTCCGAGTCGAGCGTGAGCGCCTCGGGGTCGTCGCCGTAGTCGGTCGACTCGGTCGCGTTCTTCGCCACCTCGCCGAGTTCGGACACCAGGTCCAGAAGGCGGAACGCGGGCGGCGCCTCTATGTCGTGTCGCTCGACGAACGCCGCCACTCGTCGTTGTTCCTCCATGACAGACGGTGATCGGACCCGCTGCAAAAGGGTGGTGGGTCGCGCGCACCCGGCCGGGCTCAGACCGCTCCCCCTGTGGGTCGCTGTCACGGCCCGTACCCGCGGAAATCGGGTTTTTCACGCGCCACAGCTTCGACGGGTTTAAGTCTCGCATCCACCCACTTCCGGTGAGACAGGCATCGCCTGTTTCACTGACCCGTAGGAGCAGATCCTGCGTACTACGGAGGTGAATAATGGCAGATACGATAGTCGAAGCAGTCTCACGCGCACTGGATGAGGCGCCGCCTCGCAACTTCCGCGAGACGGTCGACCTCGCCATCAATCTGCGCGACTTAGACCTCAACGACCCGGCGAACCGCGTCGACGAGAGCGTCGTCCTCCCTGCTGGGACCGGACAGGACACCAAGATCGTGGTGTTCGCGTCCGGCGAGACGGCGCTGCGTGCCGAAGACGTCGCTGACCAGGTTCTCTCGGGGGACGACCTCGAAGACCTCGGCGACGATACTGACGCCGCGAAGGACCTCGCCAACGAAACGGATTTCTTCGTTGCCGAGGCGTCGATGATGCAAGATATCGGTCGATACCTCGGGACCGTCCTCGGGCCGCGCGGCAAGATGCCGACGCCGCTGCAGCCCGACGACGACGTCGTCGAGACCGTCAACCGAATGAAGAACACCGTTCAGCTCCGGTCTCGTGACCGCCGCACGTTCCACACGCGCGTCGGTGCCGAGGACATGACGGCCGACGAAATCGCCGAGAACATCGACGTCATCGTGCGTCGACTCGAAGCGAACCTCGAGAAGGGCCCCCTCAACATCGACGGCATCTACGTCAAGACGACGATGGGTCCCTCCGTGGAGGTGCGCGCCTGATGAGCACCGACGCACGGAAGACCGAGACCATCCCGCAGTGGAAACAGGAGGAGGTCGACGAGCTCGTCGAGTTCGTCGACTCCTACCAGTCGGTGGGGGTCGTCCGCGTGACGGGCATCCCCTCGCGGCAGCTGCAGAACATGCGCGCGGACCTCCACGGCAAGGCCGCGGTGCGGATGAGCCGGAACACGCTCATGGAGCGCGCGCTCGACGAGGTCGACGACGGCCTCGAACAGCTCAACGAGTACGTCGCCGGCGAGGTTGCGCTCATCGGGACGGACGACAACCCGTTCGGCCTCTTCAAGCAGCTCGAGGCCTCGAAGACGCCCGCACCGATCAACGCGGGCGAAGTCGCTCCGAACGACGTCGTCATCCCCGAGGGCGACACGGGCGTCGACCCGGGTCCCTTCGTGGGCGAACTCCAGCAGGTGGGCGCGTCGGCGCGCATCATGGACGGCTCGATCAAGGTCACCGAGGACTCGACCGTCCTCTCGGAGGGCGAAGTCGTCTCCGCGGAGCTGGCGAACGTCCTCTCGGAGCTCGGCATCGAGCCCAAGGAAGTCGGACTCGACCTGCGAGCCGTCTTCTCCGAGGGCGTCCTCTTCGAGCCCGACGAACTCGCCATCGACGTCGACGAGTACCGCGCCGACATCGAGAGCGCGGCCGCCGCCGGACGGAACCTCTCCGTCAACGCGGTCTACCCGACGTCGCGGACGGTCGGCACGCTGCTGGCGAAGGGTGCGGGCGAGGCCAAGTCGGTCGGCCTGCAGGCCGCCATCGAGGACGAGGAGCTCATGCCGGACCTCGTCCGGCGCGCGGACTCTCAACTGCGGTCGCTCGCCGCGCTCATCGACGACGAGGACGCGCTCCCGGAGGAACTGCGCGGTGCGACCGCACCGGCTGCCTCCCCTGACACGGAGACGGAGACGGACGGATCGGACGACGAAGACACGGACGACACCGACGCCGAAGCCGACGCTGCCGACGACGTCGACGACGACGACGACGAGGACGACGGCGCGGACGGCCTCGGTGCGATGTTCGGATAACCACTCACGAGGACAACACAATGGAATACGTTTACGCAGCACTCATCCTGAACGAATCGGGCGAAGAGATCAACGAAGACAACATCACGTCGGTTCTCGAAGCCGCCGGCGTCGACGTCGAGCAGTCCCGCGTCAAGGCGCTCGTCGCCGCGCTGGAGGACGTCGACATCGAGGAGGCCATCGAGACGGCCGCCGCCGCGCCCACCGCGGCCGGCGGCGCTGCCGGCGGTGCCGGCGGCTCCGACGACGACGACGACGAGGACGGCGGCGACGAGGCCGACGAGGCCGAAGCGGCCGAGGAAGAAGAGGAAGACGAGGACGACGACGCCGGCGGCGAGGGCCTCGGCGAACTCTTCGGCTGAACGCGGGTTCTCCCTCGTTCACTGCCGGCCTCGCGTCGCAGACGACCCACGATTTCTTTCGACGACCTGGCTCGTGAGCGGTGGCTGCATCGATGTTCGGTGTGAGCGTGTCGTGGCGAGGGCTCGGAGAATGTACATCGAGTCGGTCGTGTGGTCTCGGTGAGGCTGTAGACGACCGCTCTCTCTCGACACCGACACGAGCCTTCAAATACGAAAACGAGGCCATCCCGGGGTACGATGGCTGGAGCCGTTCTCACCGTCGCCCTCTCGCTGCCGTTCGAGCGCGCGGGCACGCTCCTCGCGTACACCCTGGCAGGCGTCGCCCTCGGAACGGTCTCCGGACTCGTGCCGGGCGTCCACGCCAACGCCTTCGCGCTCCTCCTGGCGGCGACGGCGCCGACGCTCTCGGGGCCGTCGACGGGCGTCGCGTGCGCCGTGCTCGCCGCCGGAGTCACCCACACGTTCCTCGACGTGGTGCCGGCGCTCGCGCTCGGCGTCCCCGACGCCGCGATGGCCGCCGGGTCGCTTCCCGGACACCGACTCGTTCTCGGTGGCCGGGGACGAGAGGCGCTCAGGCTCTCCGCGCTCGGCAGCGGCGGGGCGCTCCTCGTCGCGTTGCCCGTCGCCGTACCGTTGACGGCGCTCGTCCGCCGGCACGAGACGCTCCTGACCGCGTCGCTGCCACTGGTCCTCGCGGGCGTGTTCGGACTGCTCGTGCTGTCCGAGCGCCGCCCGTGGCGGATGGTCGCGGCCGCGTTTCTCGTCGTCCTCTCGGGCGCGCTCGGGCTGGCGACGCTCGACCGGCCGTTCGACGGCCTCGTCTCGGTCGGCGGCGTGCTCACGCCGCTGTTCGGTGGGCTGTTCGGCGTGCCCGTCCTCGTCGACGCTGCCCGCGGCGGCGGCGTCCCGCCGCAAGAGGGCACGGCACTCGCGGCCGGGCCGTGGACGGTCGGCCGTGCCGCCGCTGCCGGTGTCGCCGGTGGCGGACTCGTGGGGTATCTCCCGGGCGTGTCGGCGGGCGTCGCCGCGACGCTCGCGCTGCCGTTCGCCGGCCGGGACGCGCCCGACCGCACGTACGTCGTTGCGACGAGCGGGGCGAACACGGCGACGGCGGTCTTCGCGCTCTTCTCGCTGGTCGCGCTCGACGCGCCCCGAACGGGCGTGACGGTCGCTCTCCGGGAGGTCGGTCCGCCGCCGCTCTCGACGCTCCTCGCCGCGACAGTCGTCGCCGGCGTCGTCTCGGCCGTCCTAGTCCCCGCGCTCGGCGACCGGTACCTCGTCGCCGCCGGTCGGGTGGGTCCGCGGCTGACGAGCCTCGTCGCCTGTGGCCTGCTCTGTCTCCTCTCGGGACTCTTCGCGGGCGTCGAGGGCGTCGTGGTGCTCGTCGCGGCCGGCGTGGTCGGTCTCCTGCCGGTTCGACTGGGCGTCCGCCGCGTCCACCTCATGGGCGTCCTCGCGGTGCCGCTCGCGGTGGGGTGAGCGGCGCGTGGAGGAGAGTGCCAAAGAACGAGACGGCGGTCGAAAGACAACCGTTAAACGTGACGCCCGGGTTCGTTGGTGTATGAGCGAGAGCGAGCCAGAGCGGCGGCACGCCCGACAGTGCGTGTCCTGTGGCATCAACATCGCCGGCATGAGCGCCGCGACGTTCAAGTGTCCGGACTGCGGCCAGGAGATCTCCCGCTGCGCGAAGTGCCGCAAGCAGAGCAACCTCTACGAGTGTCCCGACTGTGGGTTCCGAGGTCCCTGACTACAACAATGGGAAAAGTAGCCGCCAAGATCAAGGTCATGCCGAACAGCCCCGACATCGACCTCGACGCGCTCCAGGAGCGTCTCGAGGAGTCCCTGCCCGAGGGCGCGCGCATCAACGGGTTCGAGCGCGACAACGTCGCGTTCGGCCTCGTCGCGCTCCTCCCGACGGTCATCGTCCCCGACGACGCCGGCGGAACCGAAGCGGTCGAAGAGGCGTTCATGGGCGTCGACGGCGTCGAGAGCGTCTCCGTCGAGAACGTCGGCCGTATCTGAACGACAGTTCGCTTCTCGCGGTTTTCCGTCCGGCGAGCCTCGGCTTCGGCGCTCTCAGGCCCGCGCCGCGAGGACGGTGCCGACGAGCGTCCCGAGGATGAACCCCCCGAACATCGCCAGCGGGAGCGAGTTGAGGAGGATACCGACGACGCCCCCGAAAAGCATTCCGGCGGCGAACCCGGAGCCGAAGCGGACGGCGAACCCGCCCTCGCTCGCGCCGGGTCCAAAGTCGGCCGCTTCTGCCTCGTGAGCGGACTCGACCGCCATCTCCGTCTCGTCTTCCGCCTCGACCGGCGAGTTCGTCTCCTCGGCGCGTGAGACGTCGGTGACCGTCGGGGCTTCCTGACTCATGGGAGAGAGTGGTCCGCGGAGCCTGATATGCTTTGCCACGAGTGGCATCGGGTGAGAACCATCGGCCTCCGGGCTGTGTGCCGCGTTGCCGTGCGCGGACGGGAACGTGTCTTTTATAACGCCGTCAGAAGTAGTACGTTCCACGACTATGCCGAGTTCCAACGGTCCGATGAAGGGGACGCGGAACAAACTCAAGAACAAACCCCGAGAGCGTGGCACGTCGCCGCCACAGCGAGCGATTCAGGAGTACGAGGTCGGGCAGAAGGTCCACCTGAAGATCGACCCCAGCGTCCGGAAGGGTCGCTTCCACCCGCGCTTCAGCGGGCACACGGGTGAGGTCGTCGGGAAGCAGGGCCGCTCGTTCAAGGTCGAGATCACCGACGGCGGGAAGACGAAGACGCTCATCACGCGCCCGGCGCACCTCCGCGCACAGAAGTAGATGACCATCTTCAAAGAGAAGCTCGGCGAGGAGTTCCTCACGACGTCGGAGGTGAAGCGGCTCCTCGAAGAGGTCGAGGCCGAACGCGCGGCCGACGAGGAGCGCGAGGTCCGGTACGAACTGGCCCGCGCCATCGAGCACGTCAACCGATTCGCCTTTCTCGACCCCGAGGACTCGCGCGCGCTCGCCGAGGAACTCCTCGAACTGGAGAAGGTCGACGAGGCGACGGCGTTCAAGATCGCCGACCTGCTCCCCCAGTCGCGCGACGAACTCCGCGCGGTCTACGCTCAGCAGCGCTACGCGCTCTCGGGCGACGAACTCGACGAGATTCTCAACGTCGTCGCCAAGTACGCCTGACTCGGCGCTCGTCTCGAATCCGGGCCTTCGGCCCCCGGAGACGAACGACGGCGACGACCGCCACACGGCGAGAATACGCTGGCTCTCTCGGTGCCAACGATTTAAATAATCTGTCAGCATAGAGTTGTGTATGACCACCAGCGAGAGCGGCGACGCAGTCGACGCGGCCGGCGACGAGACGGAGGAGAGCACGCTGCGTATGGCCGTCGTTCTCGACGTGTTGCCGCACGGTCGCACCGATGACGACCGCCCACGGTACAAGAAATCGCCGTTGGCGTACGCGCTCGGCGAGGAGGACTTCCGCCTCGTCGAACTCAGACTCGCGGACGACGCCGACGTGAGCATCGGCGACCGTGTCGTCCTCGGCCCCGCGGACGAACGCGTGGCCGTCGAGGAACTCCGCGACATCGAGTACGACGCCCTCTCGAACACCGCGCTCTCCGAACTGGAGTACGTCGTCGACGAGGTACTCGCCGAACACGAGTCGCGGTTCGTCGGCTTCTACAACGACGCCCAGCCCATCACCATCCGCCTCCACCAACTGAACCTCCTGCCGGGAATCGGCAAGAAACTCCGCAACAACATCCTCGACGAGCGGAAGCGGGGTCCGTTCGAGAGCTTCGAGGACCTCGAAGACCGCATCTCGGGCCTGCACAACCCGAAGGACATCCTCGCCGAACGGATCATGTCGGAACTCCGTGACGACGACCTCAAGTACAAAGCGTTCGTGCGGCGCGACGCCGAGTCGTAGTCGACGACGGCCGAATAACAGACTTTAGGCCCGCCGGGACGAAGGGTGTGATAATGAACACGGACGGCACCGGCCGTCGCGACCCCGACCGGCTCATTCGCCGGGCCGGGGTCCGCGGCGACCCGGACCGCGACCAGCACTTCCTCGTCGACGACCGGGTACTCGACCGGATTCCGAGCTATCTCTCCCGGGAGACGGACACGAGCCACCTCCTCGAAATCGGCGGCGGAACGGGGGCGCTCACCGACCGCCTGCTCGCCCTCGGTGACCGCGTGACGGTCGTCGAACGCGACGCCGACCTGGCTGCGTTCCTCCGCGAGGAGTTCGCCGAGGAGGTCGAATCGGGCCGGCTGACCGTCCTCGAGGGCGACGCCCTCTCGGTGGAACTCCCCGACTTCTCGGCGTGCGTCTCGAACCTCCCCTACGGTATCTCCTCGGAAATCGCGTTCCGACTCCTCCCCCGGGGGAAGCCCCTCGTGTTGATGTTCCAGTTCGAGTTCGCCGAGCGAATGGCGGCCGACCCGGGGACGAGCGAGTACGGTCGGCTCTCGGTCGGGGCGCAGCACTACGCCGACGTCGAACTCGTCGAGCGCGTCCCTCGCGAGGCGTTCGCCCCGGCCCCGGCGGTCGAGAGCGCGGTCGTCCGGACGGCGCCGCGCGACCCCGAGTACACCGTCGCGGACGAATCGTTCTTCTTCGACTTCGTCAAGGCGCTGTTCACCCAGCGACGCAAGACCGTGCGGAACGCCATCCGGAACACGACGCACATCTCGGGTATCTCGGACGGCTCCGCTGTCGTCGAGGCGGCTCCCGAAGAACTGCTCGCGAAGCGTCCCGGTTCGCTCACCCCGGGTGAGTTCGCCGCCCTGACGAACCTCGCCGCCGAGTATCGGTGATGCTCCCGCTCCAGACGACCGGCATCGACTCGCTCGTTCCGACGCTCCCCGAGAAGGTGGCCGTCACGCTCGTGACGCTGCTGGTCGTCGCGGCGACCTGGCGGGTCACCGACTACCTCCACACCCGCAGCGACGAGAGCGACCGGATACCGAACACGTGGCGACACCTCCTGCTCTCGGGCGTGAGCCTCCTGACGACGTTCGGCGGCGGCCTCCTCGTCATCGCGGTCTGGGGACTCACCGGTCCGCTCTTCGAGGAGGTCCAGTCGTACGGCCTCGGGCCACAGAGCGTCGTCAACGCCGTGCTCGGGCTCATCGTCTTCGTGACAGCGTACGCCATGACCGACGTCGTCGGTCGCATCACGCGCGAACTCTCCGACGGGCGGCGAGCGATCACCGAACACCAGCGGGAGATCGTCTACCGGCTCTCGCAGGTCACCCTCTACACCATCGCCGGCTCGCTCGTGCTCGGCATCTGGGGCGTCGACCTCGGCGGAATCCTCGTCGGAGCCGGGTTCTTGGGCATCGTCGTCGGTCTCGCGGCGCGACAGACTCTCGGCGCGCTGCTCGCGGGGTTCGTGCTCATGTTCTCCCGCCCGTTCGAGATTGGCGACTGGATCGAGGTCGGCGACCACGAGGGCATCGTCACCGACATCACTATCGTCACCACCCGGATGCAGACGTTCGACGGCGAGTACGTGATGATACCCAACGACGTCGTCTCCTCCGAGAGCGTCATCAATCGCTCGCGGAAGGGCCGACTGCGCATCGAGGTCGACGTCGGCGTCGACTACGACGCCGACCCGCGGGAGGCCGCGAAGGTCGCCCGCGACGCGGTGCGCGGCCTGGATAACGTGCTCCGGGTCCCGACGCCACAGGCGGTCGTCAAGGAGTTCGGCGACTCGGCGGTGGTGCTCGGGGTGCGGGTGTGGATCGACAACCCCAGCGCGCGGCGGATGTGGCGCACCCGGACCGCCGTCGTGGGCGCGGTGAAGACCGCGTTCGACGAGGAGGGCGTCAAGATTCCCTTCCCGCAGCGCGAACTCATGGGACGCGAGGAGACCGGTGGGTTCCAACTCTCCGAGGGAGCGGTCCTGGCCGGCGAGCGAGAGACGGTCGCCGCCGAGGCCGACGGCGGACGGGCGGACGTCGATGCGAACGCGAGCGAGACCGACGACGACAGCGAAGGGAACGACGGTGACGGTCGCGCCGGCGACGAGCGCGGCGACGACGATGACGACAGCGACGGAGAGAGCCAGTGACCCGCGACGACCTCGCGGCCCGCCGCGGCGTCGAAACCACCGTCTATCAGCCCGCCGAGGACTCGGCGCTGCTCGCCCGGGCGGCCGTCGACGGCGTCTCGGACGCGGACCGGGTCCTCGAAGTCGGCACCGGGTCGGGCTGGGTCGCCGGGGAAGTCGCGAGAGAGACGCGGGCCGACGTGGTCGCGTCGGACCTCAACCCCCACGCCTGCCGTCAGGCGCGTGAGCACGCCCGGACACTCGCGGACGAGAGCGGGGTGGGGTTCGAGGTGGTGACCGCGGACCTCGTCTCGGCCTTCGCCGACGGCGCGTTCGACGTCGTCCTCTTCAACCCCCCGTACCTCCCGACGGACCCCGACAACGACTGGGGCGACTGGATGGAGCGGGCGCTCTCCGGCGGGGAGTCGGGACGGGACGTCATCGAACCGTTCCTCGACGCGGTCGGCCGCGCGCTCGCGCCCGGCGGACGCGTGCTGTTGCTCGTCAGCAGCCTCACCGGCTACGAGACGGTCCTCGACTACGCCCGCGAGCGAGGGTTCGGAGCGGAGAAGGCCGTCGAAGAATCGTACCCGTTCGAGACGCTGACGGTCGTCCGTCTGATCGGGACCGACTGACGGCGGTCCACCTGCCCCAATTAATTCCCAGTAGTAATAGAATGGTTTAGCAAATATTAAGCGTCGGCATTTCAAAGGCCCGGTGATGACTGAACTCGTAGCGACGACACCCGGACTGTTCCCGCTCCCGGACTGGGCGAAGGAGGAACTGTCCGACCTGAAGGGCCACCAGAAGGGTGACCTCATCAGCGGCGACGAGGGCGGCGACATCGTGGCGGCGTACGACCGTGCCCGCGGCGAAGTCGTCGACGACCAGGAGGAGGCCGGCCTCGACCGTATCGTCGAGGGACAGCTCCGCTGGGACGACAACCTCGCTCATCCTCTCACCGTCCACGACAACGTCGAGACCGGCGGTATCGTCCGGTACTACGACAACAACAACTTCTACCGCGACCCCCGGGTGACGGGCGAACTCGACTTCTCGGGCGACGTCGCCGCCGAACTGGAATCGGCGTCCGAACTGACCGACGAGCCCCTGCAGGCCGTCCTGCCGGGTCCGTACTCGCTCGCGGACCTCGCGAGCGACGAGTACTACGGCGACGACTCGGAGTTTTTGGCTGCGGTCTCCGACTTCCTCGCCGGCGAGGTGGAGGCGTTCCCCGACCACGAGACGCTGTTCCTCCTCGAACCCTCGCTGGTCGAGGAACCGCCCTCCGACGACCTCGCCGCGCAGGTCCCCGAAGCCATTTCGGCGGTCGCCGCCGAGACCGATGCCGACGTCGTCGTCCACTCGTACTGGGGCGCGCTCGACGAGAAGACGTACGCGCACCTGATGGACGCCGAAGTGAACGCGCTCGGCTTCGACGTCGTCGCCGGCGACCGCGAACAGACGCTGTACAACGTGACCGAGTACGGGACGAAGTCGGAGGTGGCGCTCGGCCTCGTCGACGGCCAGAACACCCGCGTGGAGTCCCCGACAACGGTCCGCGAGCGGGTCGAGTGGTTCACCGAGCAGGTCCCCTCCCAGGAGTTCGACACCGCCTACCTCACCTCGAACACGGAGCTGTTCTACCTGCCCGTCTCGAAGTGCCAGGAGAAGCTCGTCGCGCTGGGCGAGGCCGCGGCGGCCGAAGAGGAGGTGGAAGCATGACGGGACACCGCACCGAAGGCGTCGACACCCGCGAGCAGTTCCGGCCCGAGGGCCACGACACCGACCACTTCATCCTCACCTCGGTCGTCGGGTCGTACCCGAAGCCGAAGTGGCTCAACCGCGCCGACGACCTCGTTTCTGACCCCGATTCGAAGTTCACCGAGGAACACCTCCACGAGGCACACGACGACGCCTGTCGCGTCATCGTCGACGAGCACGAACGCGCGGGCCTCGACACCGTCGTCGACGGAGAGATGCGCCGCAACGAGATGGTGGAGTTCTTCGCCCACCGCATCGACGGCTACGAGTTCCACGGCCCGGTGAAGGTGTGGGGCCACAACTACTTCGACAAGCCCTCGGTCGTGGAAGAAGTCGAGTACGACGAGCCCTGGCTCGTCGACGAGTTCGAGTTCACGCGCGATGCGGCGTCGAAGCCGGTCAAGGTGCCCATCACGGGCCCGTACACGCTCGCCAGCTGGTCGTTCAACGAGGCCTACGAGAGCGAAGCGGAGCTCGCGTACGACCTCGCCGACCTCGTGAACACGGAGGTCGAGAAACTCGTCGAGGCCGGCGCGCGCTACGTCCAGATCGACGAGCCCGCGCTGGCGACGACGCCCGACGATCACGCCATCGTCGGCGAGTGCTTAGAGCGAATCGTCGCCGACATCGACCCCGAGGTTCGGATCGGTCTCCACGTCTGCTACGGCGACTACTCGCGCATCTACCCCGAGGTCAACGACTTCCCCATCGACGAGTTCGACGTCGAACTCTGCAACGGCGGCTTCGAGCAGATCGACGTCTTCACCGACCCCGAGTTCGAGCCCGACCTCGCGCTCGGCGTCGTCGACGCGCACACCGCCGAGGTCGAGTCCGTCGAGGAGATCAAGCAGAACATCCTGCAGGGCCTCAAAGTGGTGCCGCCGGAGAAGCTGACCATCTCGCCCGACTGCGGGCTGAAGCTCCTCCCGCGCGAAATCGCCTACGGGAAGATGGAGAACATGGTGAAAGCCACCCGTGAGGTCGAGGCCGAACTCGACGCCGGCGACATCGACCTCGCCGACCCGCTCCCGACGGCGTAAGCGCCTCGGGGAGATCAACAGGACTCGACTCCCTTCTCGAAGCTCTCTTTCGACGAAGTCACCACCCAGCGACGTCTCTCGAAGTCGACGGGGCGCGGTTCAGTTCCCGGGTTCTTCGCCGAGTGTGGCCCAGTGGAGCTTCGTCTCCCCGTCCGGATGGCGTTCGAGCGTGACGTGGTAGTGTTCGGTCCCGCCGTCTCCCTCGACGGTCGCCACGACGCCGGGAGTATCCGCGGGTCGCACCTCGAACCGTTCGACGTCCGAACGCGCGTCGAGTTCCTCGCGTACTCGGTCGATCAGCCGTTGCGTGTCGTCGTCGGGTAAATCGGTGTCAGTCATGGGAAATCACGGGTCGTTCTCGCCGTCGCGTCCGTGTCGGTCACGTACACCGCGTAGCGTGTCGGCTCCATCGGCTCACTCCGTCAGGACGTCTAACGTGTGCTCTCGAACTGACCCACAGCATGGGCACTCGTGGTAGTAGTGGACTTCGCGACCGTTCGTTTCGCTCTCCCACGAGCCGTCGTCGTCCTCGTACCCACACGCGGGGCAGGTGAGCTCTTCGTGGTCGTAGTACGCTCTGAGCCGTTCCAGCGGCGAGCGAGTGCCGTCCGACGCCATACTCCGTGTCGTTGCGGTAATAACAAAAAACTTCGGTATTCTATTTTCGATTGAATAGTATATCTCGTCTGTATTTTTTCTCCAAAAACGCCACTCGGAGATTCGAGCCGGAGCGTCGTCGGGAAGACCGCTGCGTAATGCCTTTTGTCGGACCGAGAGTAGACTGACGTATGGACTACCGGATCGACGAGATAGACCAGCTGATTCTGTTTCATCTCACGGCCGACGCCAGGAACACGTCCGCGCCGATGATCGCAGAGGAGGTCGACGTGACGCCGGCGACGATTCGAAATCGGATTCGCCAGCTAGAAGAACACGGGATCATCCGCGGGTACCACGCGGACATCGACTACGAGGCCACCGGGGGGAAGTTCACGACGCAGTTTACCTGCACCGCTCCGGTGAGCGAGCGCTCGAAAATCGCCGCGGACGCGCTCACGACACACGGCGTCGTCGAGGTCCGGGAACTGCTGGCCGGCCAGGAGAACCTGGTCGTCACGGCAGTCGGCGAGGATACCGACGACATCAACCGGATCGCCCATCAACTGTCGACGCTGGGGGCGACCATCGAGCGGGAGGACATCATCCAGAACGAGTCGGTCCGTCCCTACCAGTCGTTCGGACCCGAGAACGGGACGTCGCGGTCGGCGGTCACCGGCTTTCAGAGCGTCGTCGGCGGGGCGGAGGTCGTCGAGTTCACTGCCTCCGAGGACGCGGAGATAACCGGGCACACGCTCGACGAGGCTGATCAGGCGGGGATGCTGCCGGGGGAGGTGCTGGTGATCAGTATCGAACGCGGCGACAAGCGCATCACACCGGACGGTGAGACGACGATCGAGCCCGGTGACGTGGTCTCGATGTTCTCCCCGAGCACGTTCCCGACGCGGCTCATCGAGGCGTTCGATACGAAGCGATACGGTCCCGACGAGGTGGGATAGTCGCACAGGACGCGCGTGACGTGACAGCGCGCGGGGTCGGCCTACGTCGTCTCGCGCGGCGTGCGGACGACGCGGTTGAACGGCCGATGTCTGGCGAGATGACGCCGGAGGTAGCGGTAGATGGGATAGAGGTAGTCCTCGACCTGCCCCGAGACGTCGCTCGTGTTCGCGTAGACCAGTACCGGAACGTCCGCTTCGCGGGCGCGGACGATGACTCGGTCGGGCGTGCTGCCGAAGACCCATCGGCGGAGTCGGCGGTCCCGCGTCGCCCCGATCAGGAGGAGCCCACCGTTGCGCTCCGCCGCCGAGACGAGTCCCTCCGCCACCGTCGGGGCGGTCACGTCGTGTACTTGGACCGATTCGACGTCCGAGAGCGCGTCCACCGTCCCCTCGACCGACTCCGGACTGCCGCCCCGTTCCGGGTCGACACCGACGACGTGGATTTCGGCCCCGCCAGCGCCGAGTCGGTTCACGAGCGGGAGGAGCGCCGTGTGGTGGGGACCGCCACCCGCTCCGAGAGTGATCGTCGAGAGGTCGTCGATGGCGTCGACGTTGCTCGTGAAGAACACCCCGCACGGCGCCTCGTACTCCACTGTCTCGGCGATGTCCTGGTGCTCTTCGGGGTACCCCATGAGGATGCGGTCGGCGCCGTCGTCCCGTGCCGTCTGGAGGATGTCGAACGCCACGTCCTGACAGACGTGTCCCTCGACGGTGTACTCGACGTCGATGTCGGCAGCCGTGAGGAGTTCTTCCATCCGGTCGGTCCGCTCCTGAGCCGTCTCGTAGACCATCTCGTTCGGCGTCTGCTCCGGGATATGGGTGACGTTCAGGATCTGGACGACCGGCTCGCCGTCCTCACCGTCGGCCAGCCGTTCGGCGAGTCGAACGTACGGGACGGCCCGACTCGGACGCGCGACTGAGACGAGTATCCGGAACTGCTCTTCGTCGTCGGCTCCCGTCTCGTCGTCCGCCGTGGTCGTCGTCCTCCCGCGCAGGCCGGTCGGGACGTGCGGCGAGACGACTTCCTCGACGAGTTCGTCGACGTGTGGTGCGCCGCCCCAGACCAGGTAGGCGACGAACAGCGCGACCACCATGAGGCCGCCGACACCGACGCCGACGGGGGGGAGGTTCGAGATGAGTGCGAGGTTCGCCAAGATTCCGACGACGGGCAGGGCCGGAACGAGCGGCATCCGGAAGCCGCGCTCGATGTCCGGGAAGTTTCGCCGGGAGTAGATCAGCGTGGCGTTCACGACGGCGAGCGGGACGAGGAGGTTGAACGTGGCGAACCCGGTGAGTGGATTGAGTCCCAGGACGTGGACGCTCGAGAGCCCGTGTTCGGAGAAGAGCGTGATGAACACGAACACGAGCGCGATGATGGTCGCGATGGCCGTCGTGATGCTCCAGAACGGCGTGCGATACTGCGGGTGGATGCGGGCGAAGCGGCGAGGGGCGTGGCCCTGTCGGCCCATGAGCGAGCCGATGCCACTGGCGGCGAGAATCGACGCATTCGATGCCGAGACCATCGAGAAGACGGCGCCCGCGACGATGAGGGTCTGTCCCCACGGCCCGAGGAACGAGGCGGCGACACTCCCCATCGCCGTCTCACCCTGTGCGAGAATCTCCCGGGAGACGGGTGCGTTCACCATGGCCACGATGACGAACGCGTACAGTACGGTGACGGTGACGATGCTCGCCGCGATGGCGCGGGGGACGGTCTTGCGCGGTTCGATGATCTCACCCGCGCTCGCGGCGATGGCGGAGAACCCGAAGAAGGTGATGAACGCCAGCGCCGCGACGGAGACGATTCCCACCGGTTCCGCCTGAAACCCGGTGACGAACGTCTCGGTGGCGTTCGCCGGCCCGGCGAACGCGACTGCCCCGCCGATGAAGACGAACAGGACGCCGACCTTCGCGCTCGTGACGAGCAACTGGAACATCCCGGACTCCTCGGTCCCGCGGGCGTTGAGTACCCCGAGGGTGAACGCCGCCAGTATCCCGACCGTCCCGTGTGGGAGGGCCTGGAGCGACTCGGGGAGGATGAAGCGGAAGAACCACTCGTCCATCGTGGCGAGGTAAAAGGCCGTCGTCCCCGTGTATCCGAGGAACAGCGACATCCCGATGCCGTACTTGAGCCGGTCGAACCCCTCGAACGTCCGCGAGCAGAAGAGGTAGCCACCGCCGTTCTCCGAGTAGACCGAGGCGAACTCGGAGTACGCGGCGGCGGTGATACCGGCGACGACCGCGGCGAGGACGAACGCGATCACTGCGCTTGAGCCGATCCGATACACTGCCGTCCCCGAGAGGGAGAAGATGCCCGCCGCGATCATCGTCCCCAACCCGATCGCGAAGGCGATCTTGAAATCCAGCGTCCGGGTGTGTTCGACCATACTGGCGGCGTTATTCGGAGTCAGAAAAAACGAACGGTTTGCGTTTTCGATTAGATGGGTAAGGGGCGGATTATTTTCTCTCACGGGCAATCTTCTGTCTCACGGCTGGCCCGACGCCGCACACGCCGGTCCGACCGCTCACGTGACCCCCACAGCACTTTTCACCCACGCCGCTGCCACAGGCAGGTATGTCACCCGACGACCTCGCAGACCGAGTCGAGAACCTGGTCCACCGCGACACGCAGGTCCACGACGCCGGCGTCGACCTCACCGTCTCCAGCGTGTCCGCGCTCACGGGCCCCGCACAGGTCGACTTCGGCGGCGGCGAACTCACCGAGGCAGGGGCCTCACAAATCGACCCGACGAAGCGCACGGCCGACGACGACTACGGCTGGTGGCACCTCGGCGGCGGGACCTACCTCGTCGAGTACAACGAGTCGCTGTCGGTCGAGCGACCCGTTCAGCTTCAGCCGCGCACCGCGCTCGTCGAGCGGGGCTGTTCGCACCCGACGCTCGGGGTGAGCGAACTCCCGGCGATGCCGCTCACCGTCCCGCCCGCGGGGCTTCAATTAAAAGAGAACGCGCGCGTGTCGACGCTGCTCCCGCTCGGGTGAGCGTGCGGCCTCGGAGCGGCCGACCGACGGTGTCGGGAGCGATGTGTGTGCTAAAAGCTATCGTGGAACACGACGTACCGTGAGGTATGGCTGCAACACCAGGGGAGAGAGTCGACGCGGCCGACCTCGGCCGGCGGTACGTCGAGGGGTTCCTGAACACGGGGGACGTCGAGGTTGCGGAGGCCGTCCTCGCCGAAGAGGTCGTCGCACACCAACTCGGCGTCGAGGTGGACCGCGAGGGGAGAGACGCGGTTATCGAGGGGATACGGGCGTTCAGGGAGGCAGTCCCCGACTGGCACCTCGACGTCGAGGACGTCGTCGCGGAGGGCGACCGCGTGATGCTCCGGGTGACGGCGCGGGGAACCCCACAGAAGCCGTGGGGAAGCTCGTCCCCACCGGGAAGTCGTTCGAGGCAAGCGGGTTCTTCGCGTTCAGAGTCGAGGACGGGCGAATCGCGGAGCAGTGGAACCTGGTGAACCTCGCCGGCATCGGGCGGCAGTTGGGCCTGATGCCACCGACGCCGCGGGCGCTCGTGGCGATGGCTCGCCATCGGCTGTTCGGACGAGGGTGAGAGGCCCCGTCGGCGACGCTCACTTCCAGGGATTGGGGACGAGGTCGGCCTGGACGGTCGCCCCGACCTCGACTCGACAGACGCTCCGGGGCACGGCCAGACAGAGGAGGACGTAGCCCGCCTCACGGTGTCTCTCTTTCAGCGCCCGCGGTTCCGCGCGGTGTTCGAGGGTTCCGTCGAGGAGTTTGCCGGTGCAGGTCCCACAGGCGCCGTACAGACAGCCGTACGGGAGGGACAGCCCCACCCGCTCCGCCGCATCGACGACCGTCTCGTCCCGCGCGACCAGAAGCGACGTCTCTCGACCGTCGCGCCAGCAGAGGGTGACCTCGTACCGCTCAGGCTCTTCGGCCTCGGCCCCGGGTGTACTCACTGCCAGACGTCGCTCGTACAGTCGCCGCCGGGCCATCGAATCTCGTGCGCCCGCGCCGGACCACCGGGCGCGTCGCCGAAGTCGACGACGAACTCCTCGTCGAGTTCCATCCGCCCCTCGTCGGGGAAGACGTCCGCCTTCAGCATCAGCGAGCCGTGCTCGCCGATTTCGGGGTAGAACTGGTTGTCCCACGAGGAGTACAGGGAGGTCGTCCAGTACAGGCGCTTGCCGTCCCGCGACAGTTGAAGCATCTGCGGAGCGCCGTGGATGTCGTGGCCGGCGACCTCCTGCCTGTCGCCGAAGTTGCCGCCGGCCCAGATTCGGTCGACGAGTCGGGGGTTCGCGCTGTCGGAGACGTCGTACATCCGGACGTCGCCGTGGAGCCAGTTCGAGAAGAAGAGGTACTGGTCGTCGAGCGAGACGAGGAGGTCGGTGATGAGCGGCGGCACGGGCATGTCCCAGTCGGGGTGCTCGCGACTCTCGAGGTCGATGACGACCTCCCAGTCCCACTCGCCGTCTTCCTCGTAGAAGCGGATGACGTTCGAGGAGAGCGCGGCGCCGACGTAGCCCTGCGTCTCTTCGGGGTTGTGCATCATCCTGACTTCGAGCGGAATCAACCCCTCCTCGCCGAACGTGAGGGTCTCTTCGTGCTCGCGCGTCTCCCAGTTCCAGATGTGGATGCTGTCGCCGTACTTGCCCGCCTCGACGTCGTCGAGGTCGAAGCCGGGGTAGTACGTCTTCGGCGCGGCCCACTCCGAGGAGACCATCACGTTGTGCCGTGGCTGGTACCAGTAGTCGTAGTTCATCTCCATCTCACCCAGGTCCGCCTCCCAGTGGCCGTCGATGGAGAAGTCCTCCTGGTCTAGCTGGAGGAACCCGCCGGGGAGTTCGCCCTCACGATTCCCGAGCATCGAGACGATGATCTTCCCCTCGGGCACGCAGTGGACCGTGTGCGGGGCGGAGAGGTCGTGTTCGAACACCTCCTCGGGCTCGATCACGCGCTCGATGGAGAGCTCTCTCGGCTCGGACGCGTCGAGGATGTGGATGCGCGACGAGCGCTGACCGGGGACGATGAGGTGGTCGCGGGTCATCCCCTCGGCGTGGCACGACGACGAGCAGGCGTTCCACCCGAAGTGGTGAAGCTCGTCCCCCTTGTTCGGCATCTCCACCGTCCCGATCAGTTCGGCGTACGTCGGCGAGTCGGGGTCGACGTCGACGACTCCCACGAAGTCCGGCGCGTCGACGTCCATCCCGACCCGGATGCCCATCACGAACGCCGTCTTCTCCCGTCCCGATTCGGTCCGCATCGCCGCCGGCGTCGTGTAGCCGGGGCCGGCGACGCCGTGTTCGTGGTCCGGGTCGTGCTCGTGTGTGTGCCCGCCGGGAGTTTCCGCATCACTCATACCCTCCGATACGATGGACAATGATTAACAATTTATTGTTGGATTACACTACGTTTCCGGTGAACGGAAGCGACGACGTCAGCCGTCGGTCGGCGTCGTGAACGCCGACGGAGACGGCTTTCGCGTGTGAGTGTCGTCGAAAAAACGCCGAGACGGTTTCGCTGTCAGTGGGTTTCGTCTTCGTAGACCCACGCAGCCGAGTCGAGATCCCAGTCGACGAGTTCCTCGCTATCGAAGAAGAGGTCGATCTCGCGCTCGTTGGCGCCCTCGTCCTCGTGGTCGGAGCCGTGGATGACGTTGTGACCGAGGTCCAGCCCATAATCGCCGCGGATGGTCCCCGGCGGGGAGTCGGCGGGGTCGGTCTCGCCCATCATCTTCCGCACCTGGCGGGTCGCATCGGCGCCCTCCCAGACCATCGCGAAGACCGGTCCGGAGGTGATGAAGTCGACGAGGCCCTCGAAGAAGGGTTTGCCCTCGTGCTCGCCGTAGTGCTCGTGGGCGAGTTCCTCGTCGATCCGCATGAACTTCGCGCCGACGAGTTTCAGTCCGCGCTCCTCGAAGCGCGAGACGATGTCTCCGATGAGGCCGCGCTGGACCCCGTCGGGCTTCACCATCACGAACGTGCGCTCGTCGTGGTGGCTCATTCTTCGTCGTCCTCCTCGTCGTCAGCCTCGACTTCCTCGTCGGCTTCGGATTCGTCGGCCTCGGTCTCCTCGTCCGCGTCGGATTCGTCGGCCTCGGTCTCCTCGTCCGCGTCGGATTCGTCGGTAGCGGCGACGTCCTCCGCTTCAGCCTCGTCGGATTCGTCGGTAGCGGCGACGTCCTCCGCTTCGTCCGCGTCGGGTTCGGCCGCTTCGGCCTCCGCCTCGACCGCCTGAGTGGCCGCGTCCCGGGACGCCCGTGCACGCTCCGCCTGCTGGCGACCGGTGGTAGTCCACTCGAGTTCGCGGGCCTCCCGACCCAGCAGGTAGTTCTTCTCCGCCTTCGAGTTCTTGAAGTGCAGAACCGTGCCGTCGGTCCTGACGAACATCGTCCCCGTGCCGGGTTCGATCTCGTCGCCGGTGTAGTCGCAGGTTCGTTTCTCGACCATTACTGTCCTCCGATGGAGTCGGCGTCGCGCTGGGTCTCTCTGAGTTGGAGAATGTCGCCCTCGCGGACGGGGCCCAGCACGTTCCGCGTGATTATGCGACCCTGGTTCGAGCCCTCGCGGATGCGGCACTTGACCTGCATTGCCTCGCCGTGCATGCCGGTCTTGCCGACGATCTCGATGACCTCCGCGGAGGTGGAGTCGCTGGCGCTCTCTTCTGCGCTCATTGTCGGTTATCGGAGTTCCTCGACCTTCGAGGCGATGTCCTCGACGCTCTCCTCGGCCTCGCCGGCGTCGACGATGGCCGCGGCGGCGCTGCCGACTTCGAGGCCGGCGGCGTGGCCGATGTCGTCCTGCGTCTCCACGAAGATGTACGGGATGCCCTTCTCCTCGGCGAGTTCGGGGAGATGCATCACGATCTCTTCGGGGGAGACGTCTTCGGCGACGAGGACGAGCACGGCGTTACCGCGCTCGACCGCCTTCGTGGTCTCGTTCGTTCCTTTCTTTACGGTTCCTGTGTCTCGTGCGACCTCGAGCGCCTCGATGGCACTTTCGGCGAGGTCTGCGGGTACATCGTAATCGACGTAAACTGGCATTGTATCCTCCTCCCTCCCGGGGCTCGACTGCCTCGCCGAACCGGTCTTCCGGCGTCCGCCGTCACGGCGGAGTTCCCTGACGGCGAGGAGTAGTCATCGACCACGGACAGGGGTGTACGCAGTCGTAGCGCACCACTCCATAAAAACGCTTTCAAACCCGTCACGGCGTGCGATACGGGCACACGCATCGTCTGCTCGGAGTCGGGGACGCGGCTGACGAGGACACCTTCAGTCAGGGGCCTCCGAGCGACCCGAGCGGAACCCGAACCGCCTTACGCGCGCTCGACCAACGGCCGCCGATGGCGGATTCGTCCCCCCCGACCTCGACCGTCCGGGCGCTGGCCGGCGACCTCAGCGCCCGCGCGCGGGCGACCGACCAGCGCCGCCTCCTCGTGTTGAGCGGTGACCGTGACGCCGGATGGGACGCCGCGTTCTCGGCGGTCGACGGCGCGGACGTCGACGACGACGCGGTCACGTTCGTCACCACCCGCGAGGGCGTTCGGTTCGACCGCGTCTCGCCCGCCCGCACCGACTCGCTTCTCGGAACCACCCGGTCGGTGGTCGTCTGCGACGCACACGAGGGGTTCTCGCCGAATCTGTTCGGGAAGCTCTCGGGCGTCGTCGACGGCGGGGGCCTCCTGATCCTCCTGACTCCGTCGCTGGATGCGTGGCCCGATTCGAAGAGTGCGTTCGACGAGAGCCTCGCGGTTCCACCCTTCCCGACCGAGGCGGTGACCGGGCGCTTCCGACGGCGACTCGTCGACCTCCTGTGGGCGCACCCGGGTGTCGCTCTCGTCGAGGTGGACGGCGACGGTGGAGAGACCGTTCGGCGCACGGGCGAGACGGACGCTGACGTGTTCGCCGGCGGTCGAACCGCGCCGGCGACGCCCGCCGCCGCCGCCTTCCCCCGCGTGGCGTACGAGGCGTGTCGAACCCGCGACCAGTCGCGGGCGCTCGCGGCACTGGAGCGACTCCGAGGAGGGACGGAGGCAGTCGTCGTCGAGGCCGACCGCGGGAGGGGCAAATCCAGCGCGGCCGGCCTCGCCGCGGCGTGTCTCGCAGCCGAAGGGGAGAGCGTCCTCGTGACGGCCCCACGGTACCGAAACGCCGAGGAGGCGTTCCGACGCGCGCTCGAACTCCTCGAGACGCTCGGCGTCGAGGCGAGCCACGACGCCGATGCGCACGTCGTCAGCGTCGACCCAGGCGGCGCTGGGGGAGGTAGCGGTGGTGGGCGGATCCGTTTCTGCCGACCGGCGGAAGTGGGGTCCGAACCCGCGGACGTCCTCCTCGTCGACGAGGCGGCGGCGCTCCCGGTTCACCTTCTCACATCGTTTCTCGACGCCGACCGGGTCGCGTTCTTCACGACGGTCCACGGTTACGAGGGCGCGGGTCGCGGCTTCACGGTCCGCTTCCGCGACCGACTCGACGAGAGCGAGCACCGGGTCACGGACGTCCGCCTCGACGACCCCATCCGGTACGCCCGCGGCGACCCCGTCGAGTCGCTCGCGTTCCGCGCGCTCCTCCTCGACGCCCGCCCGCCGGTCGAGCAGATGGTCGCCGAGGCGACCCCCGAGTCGGTCACGTACCGGTCGTGGTCGCCCGACGACCTCCTCGCGGACGAACACCGACTCCGGGAGGTGTTCGGTCTGCTCGTCCTGGCGCACTACCGGACCGAGCCGAACGACCTCGCGCGTCTGCTGGACGCGCCGAACCTCACTCTTCGGGCCCTCACGCACGACGGACACGTCGTCTCGGTCGCGCTCCTCGCCCGGGAGGGCGGACTCGACGCCGAACTGAGGCGTCGAATGTACGAGGGCCAGCGCGTCCGCGGGAACATGCTCCCCGACGTGCTCACCTCGCAGGTCCGCGACGAGGACGCCGCCGTCCCCGTCGGCTACCGCGTGATGCGCATCGCCACCCACCACACGGTTCGGTCGCGTGGGCTCGGATCGACGCTCCTGGACGAGATTCGGCGTGAACTCCACGCGGGCGACCCGCTCGCGGGACGTCTCGGTCCACACGACACCGGCGAGGCGGGCGCGCGGAACCGAGGTGAACGGCCGGTCGACTGGCTCGGCGTCGGCTACGGCGCGACTCCCGCGCTGGTCTCGTTTTGGCGCGACAACGGCTTCGCCACGCTCTACCTCTCGACCTCGCGGAACGAGACGAGCGGCGAGCACTCGGTCGTGATGTGCGACGCGCTCTCGCGGCGGGGGAGACAGATGCAGGACCGACACACAGACTGGTTTCTCGACCGACTGGAGGGAACGCTCTCGGACCCCCTCCGTGACCTCGACGCCGACGTCGTCCGCGCGGCGCTGGGGGCGGTCGACCGTGCGTTCGCGCCCTCGCTCACCGACCGCGAGTGGCGCGTCGTCGTCGACGCCTCGTTCGGTCCCGGCCTCTACAGCGTGAACCCCCGGCCGTTCCGACTGCTGGCGCTCCGGGCGCTCACAGTGGAGGAGCGGCCGCTGGACGAACGGCAAGAACGCCTGCTCGTCCGGAAGGTGCTGCAGGCTCACCCGTGGGACGCCGTCGCCGACGAACTCGGCTTCGTCTCGACGGGTCAGTGTATGAAGGCGCTCGGGCGGGCGTATCAGGTGCTCGTCGAGCGGGACGGTGAGGAAGACGCGGCGGCGTACCGGCGCCGATACGAGTAGCCGCCGTCACTCCTCGTGGTGTTCGTCGGTGTCGTCGGTATCGTCGGCCTCGTCGACCGTGTCGGCCTCCTTCGCTGCGTCCTCCATCGATTCGTGTTCGTCGACTCCGTCCGCCGCGTCGCCGCTCTCTTCGGACTCCGCCTCGTCGGCCCTCGCGGTCAGTTCGTGGGCCTCGTGGTCGTCCCCCTCACCCTCGTCGGCGGCCTCCACCTCGATTTCAGCCTCGACTTCGATTTCGACCCCGCCGGCGGTGAGTTCGGCTTCGAACTCCTCCGCGTCGCCGACCTCGACTTCGAGTTCCTCGGTGTCGACCTCGACCTCGACCTCTACGTCGACCGTGACCTGTGAGTCGTCCATGGTCGAACCCGGACCGCTGTCGTCAAATAAATGTCGGACAAATAGTATTTATGGCGCTCGCGTGCACGACATCAAAGCGACAGACCGAAGAGAACGGGATGGTCGAGAGAAGAGGACACGTGGTCCGTCCGGTGGGGTCACCCGTCGCTTCCGATTCGGCAGGCCCCACACTCTTGTCGGTTGGGCGTCTCCTCTCATCCATGGCGACCTGTAGCGAAGATGGCTGTGAGAACGAGGCCGCCGTTCGGGTGTACGTCCCCTGGGAGGCCGACAGGGACGTCTGTACGGCCCACGCGCGGGCCATCGTCCAGTCCGAGGGGGTCGTCGCCGAACCGCTGGAAGGGTCAGAGAAGAACTGGCGCTAGTCGAGGAGGTCGACCGCCATCATCACCTCGTCGACGTAGTCGCCGTCGATCTTGTAGTGGTCGCTCCGGACCGTTTCGGTCTGCCAGCCGTGGCCTTCGAGGAACTCGATTGCGCGCTCGTTCGTCGCCGGGATGGAGTTGTAGAGCTTCTCGAAGCCGTGGTCGCGCGCCCACTCGACGCCGCGTTCGAGGAGCGCCGAGCCGATGCCGTGGCCGCGGAACTCCGCTCTGCACCCGACCGTGAGCACCGCCGTGTGCGAGAGGAACTCCGTCTCGGGGAGGTCGAGGTGGACCCACCCGGCGACCTCGTCGTCGTCGCCGACGCAGGCGACGAAGAAAAGCCGGGAGTGGACCTCGTTGTGCCGGATGAGTACCTCCTCGTGGTCCAGTACCTCGGCCACCGTCTCGGCCTCGAAGTAGTCGCCCTCCTTCGCGACGTCGCGGATGGTCTCTGTGAGTTTCTCCTGGTCGTCCTCGCGGGCGGTGCGGATGACGAACTCGATGTCGTCGAACTCGTACGTCCGCGGGGCCTCCTCCTGGTAGGCGATCTGGAGTTTGTCACCGACTTCGCGGATGTACCCCTCCCGGCGGAGGATGGTCGTGTGGACGCCGAACGCGCCCGGTTCCATGTTCAACGAGCGCCGCGCCTCGTCCTTCCGGACCGTCCCGTGGCTCTCGACGTAGTCGTACAGGTCCTTGCGGTCCTTGTGCGAGAAACTGAGCTTGTCGGTGATATCCATGCGCACCCGTACCACACCTCGATACTTAATAGTTGTTCGTGATGTTGTCTCGGAAGATTCGAATTTCCTGAACGGATCCACGCCGCGAGTGTGTCATACGGTCTGTCGCACCCGTGTCCCGGTCGTCGCCGGGGCGGCGACAGCCGGGACTGACTCGCGACAGGCCGTCTCAGTCCCGCGAGGGGACTTTCGTCACCAGTTGCGCCGTGTCGACGATGTTGTGCGTCTTCAACAGCACCTCTGCGGCCTCGCGGACCGTGACGTCGGTGTCGAACGCGACGCCGTGACACCGGGTGTAGAGCGAGAGGTAGTCGTTCGTCGCCCGGTGGAGCAGTCGAAGTTCACGGGCGGAGAACTCGACGTCCCAGGCGGCGGTCCGGGCCTCGATGTACAGCGCGACGACGTCGCCGAAGCCGTCGCGGGCGTACTCCAGCGCCCGCTGTTCGTCGGTCTCCCCCGTGAACTCGAACGTCTCGCGCTCGTGGCGGGCCGCCTCGGCCAGGTCGGCGATGCGGGGGTAGTACCCCGAGTGGCGTTCGCGCTCGCCGTCCTCTTCGGTCGAGTCCAGGTCGCTCATCCCTGCGTGAACTCCACGCCCTTCCCGCCGCGGGGGTGGACCCACGTCGTGTCCGCGACGACGGCGCAGGTGCCGCACTCGACGCAGGGCTGGGTGTCGAGCGACACCACCTTCTCCTCGTGGCCGTTCGTTCGAATCGTCTCCTCGCGGTAGCAGCCCCCGCCGAAGTCGCGCGCCGAGACCGGACACGAGTAGACGGCCGCGCCCGACGCCTCGATGGAGTTGTCCTCGACGACGATGTGGGGGTTGCCGATGTCGGTGTTGTACGAGAGGTTGCCGATGCGTTCTTCGAGAGACGGCGGCTCGACGTGGCTCTCGCCCCGGACGGGCGTTCCCAGTTCCTCGGCGATGACGGTGGGGAGCGTGACGTACGGCGTCCGCGTGTCGGGTATCATCGACGTCAGGAACGGCGAGTTGTACAGCGTCTCGATGCGCGAGCCCAGGAGACGAACCCCGAACCGTCCGAGCGGCGAGTCGACCACGTCGTCGACCACCCCTGCGAAGGGCTCGCGCTCGCCCAGCGAGCCGAGCAGGTCGTACTGCTTCGGCCGGAGCTTCTTCATCACGCCCTCGTCGCGGAGCTTCTTCGCGTAGAGCGGTCCCGCCTTCCCCGGCGAGCCACGCGCCCGCGACTCCGCGAACGCCTCCGCGGCGAGCGCCCCGGCCGACACGGCGTGGTTCATGCCCTTGATGATGGGCCCCTGTGCCTGCATCTGCCCGGCGGCGTCGCCCACGAGCACGAGGTTGTCCCGATACGGCTCACGGAGGGCGACCTTCTTGGAGTCGGGAACCAGTTTCGCGGAGTACTCCCGTTCGTGGTACTCGTCGCCGAGCCACTGCGCGAGGAGCGGGTGGGTGAGCAGGGCGTCCAAGAGTTGGTGTGACTCCAGTTCCTCCTCGACGATGCTGTCGAGGTGGAACACGGTGCCCAGCGAGAGCGAGTCCTCGTTCGTGTAGAGGAAGCCGCCCCCGCGGGCCTCGTCGAAGAGGTCGCCCGAGAAGAGGTGCGCCACGCCCTCCTCGTCGGCGATGTCGAACCGCTCGTTCACTTCCTCGCTGTCCATGTCCACCACGGCCTTCACGCCCTGGAACCACTCTTCGGGGCGCTCCCAGTCCATCAGCCCCGCCTGCCGGGCGAGTTCGGAGTTGACGCCGTCGGCGGCGACGATCAGGTCGGCGCGAATCGGGTCGAGTTCGTCACACGTCACGCCGACGATTTCGCCGTCTTCCTCCAGGAGGCCGTTCACGTGTACTTCGGTGAGGAGACCGCCGCCAGCCTCGCTGGTACGCTCGTGGACCTGCTCGGCGAGCCACGAGTCCATCTTCCTTCGAAGCACGGAGTCGGACCACTCGGTGTCCGACTCGTGGAGGTCGGTGAGGTCGAACGACTCGACCTTCGTCCCGGCGACGTTGTGGATGTAGTACTTCGTGATGGGCCGCTCCGCCGCCTCCTCGCGGAAGCCGTCGAAGATGCGGTCGATGGTGTACGGCGCGCTCTCCTCGGCGTAGATGAGCCCTCCCGAGACGTTCTTCGACCCCGCGTCGACGCCGCGTTCGAGGACGAGCGTCTCGACCCCGTAGGAGGCGAGGGTTGCCGCCGCGGCCGCCCCGCCGGGACCCGCCCCGACGACGACCGCCTCGTAGTGTTCGTACTCTGCGCCCGGGTCCGCCTCTGTCGTGTCCGTGTTTGCGCTACTCATCGTCGGCACCTCCGGTTTCGTCCGCGGTTCCCGCCGCCGTTCCGCCGTCGATTCGTCTGCCCCCATCGGCGACCGCACCGACGTCGAGTTTGCCGGTCTTCACCGCCTCCGTGAGTCGGGGCAGCACCTCGAAGAGGTCGCCCTCGACGAAGTAGTCCGACCAGTCCTTGATGCGGGCGTCGGTGTCAGTGTTGATGGCGACGATGGTTTCGGACTCGTCGCAGCCGACCTTGTGCTGGACGGCGCCGGAGACGCCGGCGGCGATGTACAACTGTGGCTGGATGACCTGTCCGGTCTCACCGATCTGTCGCTCCTCGTGGGTGTACTGCTCGACGTGGCCGTCGAACTGGAACGACCCGGTGACGATGCCGCGGGTGACGCCGACGTCGCTACTCTCGAACGCGTTCGCGAGTTCGAGCGCGAGTTCGACTCCCTTCGTCGGGTCGGCGCTGATGCCCCTCCCGACGCAGACGACCACGTCGTTGCCCGAGAGGTCCACCCCCGAATCGAGCTGTTCGAACTCGGTCACGGAAACGCGGAACCAGCCGTCGTCGAGCGGCAGGTCGTGTTCGACGATTTCGCCCGTTCTCTCCGAGTCGGGGTCGGGAACCTCGAAGCTCCCCGGGATGACCGAGCCACCCTGCGGGTGGAACTCGCGGTGGGGGTTGTCCAGACAGAGGATGGTCGAGTACTCGAAGCCCGAGAAGTCCGGGCGCTTCATGTGGAGGACGCGCTCGAACGTCTTCTTCGTCCCGGGCTCGCCGGTCTTCACCGGGTTGGAGATGACCGTGTCCTCGATGTACAGCCCCGAGCAGTCCGAGGCCAGTCCGGAGTCGAGTTCGGCCTGGACTTGCGCGGAGAGGTCGCGGCCGTTGTTCGTCGCCGGGAACAGCACGTACCGCGGCTCGTCGTAGTCGCGCCACTCCTCTGCTTCTTTCTCCCGGCCGAACCGGTGGTCGGCGGCGCGGGCCATGTCGCAGAATATCTCGGTGAACGGCTTGTGCTGGAACCTCGATAGGCGCTCGTCCTCCTGGTAGACGACCACGTCGGCGCCGAGTGCGACGCACTCTTCGGTGTGTTTCTCGACGTCGTCGCCGATGAGCACCGCGACGACTCGCTCGGACTCGTCGTAGTCGTCGTTGTACGCGTCCATCAGTTCGCGGGCCTTCCCGAGCATCTCCCGCGAGACGTCGATCAGCTCCCCGGCCTGCGTCTCACAGTACACCCACATGTCGCGGTACTCGCCGTTCTCCAGCGCGTGGACGTACTGCTTGTCCTCGGTCGGGTGGTCGAGGTCCGGGTGGCGCTCCTCGGGACTCTCCCGCTCGGCGACCTCGCCGTCGTCGTCGCCGCCCTCCAGCGATTCGAGGCGGTTCTCGAACTGTCGGACGATGGTGTCGCGGTTCTTCCCCTCCCGTTCCTCCTCCAAGAGAGAGCGGAGGCGCTCCGTGTCGTCCATCGACTTGATGGCGTTCGCGAGGTCCGCCAGCCCCATCTCGTCGAGGTCGATGTCGCCTCCTGCTTCCTCGTCGTCCTCGGAGAGCTTGTCGATGCGCGACTGGATGAGCGTCTTGACCGGTGGGCGGTCCTCACCCGCTTCTTCGGCGGCGAGCATCTCCGCCAGTTCGTCGGGGTCGTCGATGTCCTTGATCTTCGGGCCGAGTTCGGCGATTTCGTACTCGGTGGGGTCGACCTCCATCGTCAGTCACCCCCCGCCTCGGCGGCTCCCGCACTCGACGCGAACGGTGTCAACTCCTCGACCACCTGCTGCATCGCCTCCGA
Source organism: Salinigranum rubrum (assembly GCF_002906575.1). Taxonomy (NCBI): domain Archaea; kingdom Methanobacteriati; phylum Methanobacteriota; class Halobacteria; order Halobacteriales; family Haloferacaceae; genus Salinigranum; species Salinigranum rubrum. Next base: position 2,511,133 of record NZ_CP026309.1, on the reverse strand, counting down.
GTCCCCCGGGTCGACCATCGTCGCCTCGCGCTCGGCGGGCGCTTTGGGGATGGGGTCCACGGAGGAGACGATGGTCGGCGAGCCGTCGAGGCCGATGTAGTCGGGGTCGAGGTTCAAGGCGGCGTGGTTCCAGACGGTGATGTCCTCGTCGTCGTCGAGGGCGGCGGCGCGCTCGCGCGTCTCCGCGCGGAGGGACTTCAGTTCGAGGCGGTCGCGCGCGGTCCGGTACTCCGGCTCGAAGTCGGGGTCGGTGACGATGAACGCGGGGAGGGACACCTCGACCGTCTCGACCTCCTCGATGTCGCCTTCGACGAGTCGCTTCGCGTGGACGCGCCCCTCGTCGGTGTCGATTTCGAGGGCGACGACGTGGGTGACGATGGGCATATCGAGACACCAGCACGTCTGTGGGCCGGTGTGGCCCGTCTCGCCGTCGGCCGTCTTGAACCCCGCGAACACCAGGTCGGGGACGCCCCGCTTCCTGATCGCCGTCGCGAGCGTGATGGCGGTCGCCCACGTGTCGGCGGCGGCCATCTCCCGGTCCGAGACCAGGGTCAGGTCGTCGGCGTACACCGTCTCCATCGCCTCGCGGAGGACGTCCTTGTAGCCCGGCGGCCCCATCGACATCACGGAGACGTTCCCGCCGTGTCGGACCCGGGTCTGCAGCGCCGCCCGGAGCGCGTGCTTGTCGTTCGGGTTCATCACGGTCGGCGTCTTCCCGCGTTCGAGGTGGCCGTTCTCGTCGAACGACACCTGCCCCTCGCGGAAGTCGGGAACGCCTTTCGTCAACACGACAGTGTCAAGTTCTCCCATAGTCTCGCAATCACCTCAGCACGTTTTCGTAATAATCTTTTGGCTCAATTCTCGACTGACACGACTGTCCGAGGGACGGGCGCGTCCGGGGGAACGAACGCGGTCGCTCGTGGGAGGGAGAGAGGTCTCTCACGGGAACGAGAGCGTGGGAAGGACAACGCGGACGAGAACGGAGACAGGGCGAGAAGAGCGGACGAATCGACGCGTCGGCGAGGCGGTGGCTCGGGGCCGGCGGGGTGGTTCGGACCCGGTCGAACGTCGTTCAGTTCGACTCGGCTCGGAGTCGGCTCAGATCCGGCCCGCGCGTCCGGGGTCGACGTCGATGGCGTCGACCGGGCAGACGTCGACACAGAGCATACAGTCGATGCACTGGTCCTCGTGCGTCGGTTCGGCCTTGATCTCCGACTCGGGATGGCCGGGCGTGTCGACCCAGGTGAACACGTCGACCGGGCAGTCCTCCAGGCAGGCGCCGTCGGCGAGACAGATGTCGAAGTCGACGGCGACGTGTGTGCCGTGGATTCCCTGCTTCTCCGGCGGGTCGTACGGGCCCCAGACGGCGACGTCGTCCGCGAAGGCGTCGTCGTCGACCTCTACTCGCTCGCGGTTCGTCTCGAAGTTCGCGTCGATAGCCATGATAGCTACGGGTATGTGACAGGGAGGGCACTTAACTCTTGCACGGGGACGGGTTTTCGTGGGCAGTACGGTGGGTGTACGTCGCAGTCGCGTCGTGAGGAGTCGTCGGCGACGGCGTCGCGGCGAGTGCGGTGACCTGGTGACGAGTGTTCGGTGACGGTGTTTCGAAGCGCGGGGACAGTGTTCCGACGGGTGGGGACAGTGTTCCGACGGATGCAGTGACCGCGCGAGGTCTAATCAGTGAGTCGGCTGGGGAAGAGGTGGCCTCACCGCGCCCGTGCACCGTGCGACCGTCGTGTCGTCTCCTGCTCGTTCTCGTTTCGGCACGCGGCCCCGACGACAGATACGTTCGACTGGGCGTGCGTGTGCGACCTTCGAGCATCGCATCGAGAAACCGCGGAGCCGTCACGGAGTGCACAGCGTTTTCCCCGTCCACGCCCGAGAGACGCGGCACACACGAATGGTCTCCACACTCGCGTGGGTCGCGCTCGCGCTCGCCGCCCTCGGCGTCGTCGGGAGCCTCCTGCCCGCGGTGCCGGGCGCGACGCTCTCGCTCGCCGCCGTCCTCCTCTACTGGTGGTCGACCGGCTACACCGACCCCTCGCTCGTCGTCCTCGTCGGCTTCGCCCTCGTCGCACTCGCCGCCCTCGTCGTCGACGTCGCCGGGAGCGCGCTCGCCGTCCGCGCCGGGGGTGCGTCGCCGCTGACGGCCGCAGTCGCGCTCGTCGCAGGACTCGTCCTCGGCCTCGTCACGGGCCCCCTCGGGTTCGTCGTCGGCGTCGCGGGCGCGGCCTTCGCCGTCGAACTCTACCGCACCGGCGAGTCCGAGGCGAGCGTCCGCGCCGCGCTGTACGCGACGGTCGGCGTCCTCGGCTCCGCCGTCGTCCAAGCGCTTCTCACGCTGTCACTGCTGGTCGCGCTCGCCGTGGTCGTGTTCCTCTGAGGAGTTCCGCCTCCGAGGGGGTTCGAACGCGACGTACGGTGGCATTCACATGCCATCGTAGAGCCGTCGGACGGGGTCAGTTCGGGGAAAACGCGACCGCTCGGACGGGCGAACCGTCCGCGTCGAGCGCGAGCGGATAGGCGTGGAGTTCCACCCGCGACGGAAGCCGTTCGAGCCCGGTCAGGTTCTCGTAAATCAGTCGTCCCGCGCCCAGAATCGCGTGGTGAGCGCCGAACCCCGAGGGCTCGTCCTCGCCCGCGTTCGGGCTCGGCGTCGGGTCGACGTTCAGCGCGTCGGTCGCCACGTGGTAGTCGTGGTCGACACACCACGCGGCGGCCGCTTCGGTGAGAAAGGGGTGGTCGAGGTAGCGGTCGGTCCCCCAGTGGGCGTCCCAGCCCGTGTGGAGGACGAGGAGGTCGGCGTCGGTCGCCCCGGGCAGGTCCGCGACGTCGATCGGTTCGCGGGCACCGCGTCGGACGTCGGCCACCTGCGCGTCGAACCGGAACGCGTCGAGGCCGAAGTCGTCGAGCGTCTCTCCCCCGCGCTCGGTGTGGCTCGGCGCGTCGACGTGGGTGCCCGCGTGGCTCCCCATCGAGAGGGCCGTCACCCGGTAGCCGTCGGCGTCGAAGTCGGCGTGGGGCGCGAGGGCGACGTCGGGGTCGTCGGGATACGTCTGCATCCCCGTCTCGATGGGGTGTGAGAGGTCGTAGGTGGGCATACGTCCGGCTTCTCGTCACGAGAGTTACCTCTTACCGTGTGAACGCACACCACAACGCTTATTTGTCGCATTGCAGAGTGTGGATAACATGTGGCAAAAGGTTACCACCGTTCGGCGTGTCGCGCACGCCGCGCGCTCGGGGACGGGGGGAGAGAATGGTTAGCCAGACCGGCGGCTTCGCGCTCTTGGGGCTCTGGGGCGCGCTGATGATCGGCTTGACGTACTACATCTACCGTCGACAGGGTGTGACCGACACCCGCGAGTTCATCACCGCCGGCGGACGGGCGCAGGTCGGACTCACCACCGCCTCCTTTGCCGTCACGTGGATGTGGGCCGGCGACATCCTCGGCGTCCCGGAGTACGTCGGCTTCGTCGGCGTCGCCGGCATCTGGATGTACGCCGGTCCGGCGGTGCTGTCCTCGTTCGTCGTCATCCCGTTCGCCCTGCGGATGCGCAAACTGTTCCCGCAGGGGCTGACCTACAGCGAGTACTTCATCGAGCGGTTCGACAAGCGCGCACACCTCGCCGTCGTCTTCGTCATCCTCTACACCATGGTCCTCGGCGGCGTCATCCAACTGTACGTCGGCGGGGCGGTCATCGGCGGCCTCACCGGCATCGACACCAACGTCGTGATGGCCGTGCTGATGGGCGTCATCGGCGTCTACATCCTCCTCGGAGGGCTGTGGGGGTCGATGACGACCGACTTCATCCAGTTCATCTCCGCGGTGGTGCTCACGCTCGTGTTCGTCCCCATCCTCCTCTTCGAGGCCGGCGGCCCCGGCGCGGTCTACACCAACATGGTCCAGAACCTGGGTTCGGACGCGCCGGCGTTCCTCTCGATGGCCAACTTCGCGCCCATCGAGGACTTCTTCCTTCCCTACGCGCTCGGCCTGGGCGTCTGGGGCGTCGTCTCGCTCGCGACGTGGCAGCGCATCTTCGCCGTCCGCCGCGACAAGACCTCTCGATTCCTGACCATCGGCGGCATCGGCGTCTTCACCACCATCGCGATGTACGCCGTCATCGGGTTCGTGGGACTGGCGGTGTTCACCGACGTCTCGCCCGGAAACCTCTCGGTGGAGACGCTCTCCCTGCTACCGGAGTGGGCCACCATCGTCTTCTTGCTCGTGACGCTGATGGTGCTCGGGTCGTCGACCGACTCGTACCTCACGGCCATCGCGTCGCTCACCTCCCGCGACATCTACTTTCGACATCTCGACACCGACGCGAGCGACGCGGCCCAACTCCGCGTGGCCCGCGTCGCCAGCATCGGGTTCGCGCTCGTCATCTTCGCCGGCACCGTCTTCGCCATCGACAACGTCGGCTTCATCCAGTTGCTGCTCATCGGCGGCATCGGCGCGTCCGCGCTCGTCGGGCCTTTCGCCCTCTCGCTGTTCTGGCGGAAGGCCTCCTCGGTCGGCTTCATCATCGGCGTGCTCGTCAGCCAGGTCGTCACCGGCTTCCTGCTGGCGTCGTCGACGGGCCTCGTCTCGGGGGGCATCGCGCTCAAACTCTGGGAGATTATGGCCGTCGGCCACCTGGCCTCGACGACGCTGACGCTCGTGGTGAGCCTCCTCGCCCCCGACGACTTCGCGTTCGAGGACATCGCACAGGAGGGCTCGGAGATGCTCGCCGACGGGGGCACGGCGGTCGACGAGGGGCGCGAGACCGAGGGAGGTGACCGCCGATGATGGGACAGACGCTCTTCACGGCGCTCATCGCCCTGTTCTGGGTGGCCGAGTTCGCCTTCGCGGGCGTCGTCGTCTACTGGTTCGTTACCCAGGGGTTCTCCGACGAGGAGAAAGGAGCCGCGAGCGGGGTCAAACCCCTCGAATCGAAGTCGTTCACGCGCACCTCGCTCCTGATGTGGGGCGGCTTCTTCCTCGCCATCGTCCTGCTCATCGTCGTCGGCGCCTGACGGCCTTCCCTCCTACTCGGTCTCGACACCCGCTTCGGCGAGTGCGGCGCGGACGACCGACGCCGGCTCGAACGCGCTGCGGGCGAGGGGTTCGCCGAGCGTCTCCCACGAGTCGACGAGCGACCGCTCGGCGAGCAGCGCCAGCGCCAGTTCGCCGACGCCGCCGTAGGTGAGCGACGCGAAGTCCCAGCTCGGCTCGCCCCGCGGGAACGGGCCGGACTCGCGGGGGCGACGGATGTCGAGGACGCCTCCTAACCGGGCGTTCGTCGCCGCCGCGAGGTCCTCGCCCTCGGCGAACCGTGTCAGGGGGAACTCGCGGTTGTCGACGATCAGGACGCCCGTCGCGTCCGCGAGGGCGGCGTCGACGTCGGTGCGGCCGGCCTCGATGAGGAGGCTCACCACGTCCATCGTCGACCCTTCCCCGCTGAGCGTGTCGATGTACCTGATGACCGTCCCGTCGGCGGGACGGTACTCGACCAGTCCGGCCGTCGTGAGGTTGACGTCGATTCCCCGGGAGAGCAACACCCCGTCGAGGGTGATGCTCGACGGCAGCCTGAGTTCCACGGCGTCGTCGTCGACGCGCGCGGCGACCATCGCCGGACCGAGCGAGGAGCCGCCGAGCGCCTCCAGCGCGTCGAACGCGTCCGGGACGTCGTCGCGGGCGACCCTGGCGGTACACGGGAGGAGTTCGCCCGCGTCCTCCGTCGGGTCGTACGTGACCTGACTCGTGAGCGTCGCGATGCGTTCGCGCACCTGTCGCAACCGCCCGCCCACGTCGCCGCGGTCGAGTTCCGCGTACCCCTCTTGTGTGAGGCGCCGGCCCTTGCCCGGCACCTTCTCCGTGAGGCCCGCCTCGTCGAGGTCCGACAGCATCAGTCGAACCGTCCGGCCCTTGATCTCGTAGCCACGCTGCTGTAGCAGGTCGACGAGGCGGATGCTCCCGATGGGTTCGTTCACCCGGATGAGCCGCAGGAGGTCGTACGTTCGACGGTCGAGGTCCGCGGGCATCGTTGGTCACACCTCTCGGGTGGGGCACATAGGCGTGCTGTTCGCTTCGAGAGGCTCGACGCGCGACCCCGGGTGGTGCGGAATCTCTCTGCCACCGTCCGTCGCCCGCGTCAACCGACTCGGGTAGCTCGGTTCCCGCCGGGGACGACTCCCAGACGCCGCCGCGAAGACGCGAACTGTAGCCCGGTCTGTCGGTCTTTTGCCCTTCGGTCCACCGAGGAGTGGAGTAACCGAATTTTTAATATCCGTTCCGACGGACTCCCCGAGAGGCGGAAGGTATCTTCCACAATGAACGGTGAGACATGATGGACGAACGAACTGAAACGCGCGCCGAGGCGTTCCGCGACCGGACGACGGGAGCGTCGGTCGAACTCCCGTACGCAGGTATCGACACGTTCCTGAAGTCCGAGATACGCTCGCCGAGCGACGTCGAGGGGGCGGACGCCGCCGTGCTCGGCGTGCCGTACGACGGCGCCGTCTCGAACCGCCCCGGCGCGCGGTACGGTCCGGGTGCCATCCGCGAGGCCAGCGCGTGGTGGGCGTACCTCTCGGGCTACAAGGGCGGACTGACGAACATGCGGACCGGCCGAACGGTCGACTTCGACGCGCTCGACCTCGTCGACTGCGGCGACGTTCCCGTCTTCCCGATGGACCGCGAGACCACCGCCGAGAGCATCACCGCCCACGTCGCCACCGTCGCCGCACAGGGGACGATGCCGGTGCTTCTGGGCGGCGACCACTACTGCACCTTCCCGTCGGTGACCGGGTTCGTCGAGGGCGTCGACGCCGACCGGGTCGGCGTCGTCCAGATCGACGCTCACACCGACACGGTGGCGGAGAGCCCCGTCTTCGGCGAGCACTTCCACGGGTCTAGCACGCACCACGTCGCCGATTCCGCGTTCTGTGACTACGAACACGTCGCGCAGGTCGGCATCCGTGGGTACGAGTCGCCGGCGTTCTTCGAGTTCGCCGAGGAGACGGGCCTGTCGCTCTACACGGGAGCGGACATCGAAGAGCGGGGCATCGCCCCCGTCATCGAGGAGGCGGTCGACAGCGTCAGCGAGGGCGCGGATGCGGTCTACGTCACCTTCGACATCGACGCCGTCGACCCGAGCGTCGCTCCCGGGACGGGGACCCCGGAACCCGGCGGGCTCTCCGCCGCCGAGGCGCTGACCGTCATGGAGGTTCTCGGCGCCCGGACGGAGGTGGGGGCGGTCGACCTCATGGAGGTCGCACCGACGTACGACCCCACCGAGGGGACACAGCGACTGGCCGCGTACCTCCTCGTGACGTTTCTCGAACGACAGTTCGCGGCGTGAGCGCGGCTTCCGAACGGCGGTTCGGGAGTACCGACCGACGCCAACGCGTAAAACTATAATCGGCGCCCCTCTGTAGCATCGTATGTACCCGGCCCTCGACGCGATCCGCGTGCTCCACGTCGATGACGAGCCGGAGTTCGCTGCGACCGCCGCGGCCTTCCTCGAACGGACGGACGACCGGTTCGAGATAGAGACCGCCGCGAACGCGACGGAGGGGCTCACACGGCTGTCGGAGCGTCCGTTCGACTGCGTCGTCTCCGACTACGACATGCCCGGTCGGAACGGGCTCGAGTTCCTCGAATCCGTCCGCGAGGAGTATCCCGACCTGCCGTTCGTCCTCTTCACCGGGAAGGGGTCGGAGGAGGTCGCCAGCGAGGCCATCTCGGCGGGCGTCTCCGACTACCTACAGAAGGAGATGGGGACCAGCCAGTACACCCTGCTCGCGAACCGCATCCGCAACGCGGTCGAACAGCACCGGAGCCGGGTGGCGCTCGAAGAGAGCGAGAAGCGGCTCTCGCTGTTCATCGAGCAGTCGCCGCTGGGCGTCGTCGAGTACGACGAGGACTTCGAGATCGTTCGGCTGAACCCCGCCGGCGAGGAGATATTCGGCTACACCGAGGCGGAACTGCGCGGCGAGACGTGGGAGGTGTTCGTGACGGAGCGCAGCTACGAGAACGTCGACGCGGTCACCGACGCGCTCTCGAAGGCGACGGGAGGCTTCCACAGCATCGACGAGAACGTCCGCAAGGACGGGACGCACATCGTCTGCGAGTGGCACAACCGCGTCGTGACCGACGAGCACGGGGAGGTCGTCGCCGTCTTCTCACAGTTTCAGGACATCACCGAGCGCACGGAGCGCGAGCGCGAGTTGGAGTCGATTCGACGGCGACTCGAAGCCATCCTGGAGAACACGACGACGCCGATGTTCATGAAGGACGACCGGGGAGCGTACGTCTTCGTCAACCGCAGTTTCCGGGAGCTGTTCGGCCTCGACGACGAGGAGATCGTCGGACGCACCGACCGCGAACTGTTCGGCGAGTCGGTGGACGAGGAGGTGATGCGGAACGACCGGGCCGTCCTCGAACGGGCCGAACCAGTCGAGACCGAGGAGACGGTTCTCATCGAGGGCGAGGAGCGGGTGTTCCTCTCGACGAAGGTTCCGGTCTACGACACGGGCGACCGCTCGGACCCGGACGACCCCGTCGCGGTGTTCGGCCTCGCGGTCGACATCACCGAGCGCACCGAGCGCGAACGCGAGCTGAAACGCTACGAACGCCTGGTGGCGACGATGCAGGAGGCCGCCTGTATTTACGACGCGGAGGGAAGATTCGAGTTCGTCAACGAGTATCTCGCGGGGTTCTACGGGACGACGCCAGAGGCGCTCGAAGGACGGGAGAGCGGCCTCGTTCCACACATCCGTGCCGAGGGTGACGGGGACCCGTACCAGGAACTCCTCGACGGGGAGCGCGAGGAGTTCGACGGGGAGACCGAGATCGAACTGCGCGGTCGGGGCCCGGAAATCCTCCAGTACACGCTCACGCCGCTCCGCATCGACGGGCGGATAGAGCGCGTCATCGGCGTCGCCCACGAGGTCACGGCGTTCAAGGAACGTGAACGGGAACTCGAACGGAAGAACGAGCGGCTGGACTCGTTCACCCGCGTCGTCTCACACGACCTGCGGAACCCCCTGAGCGTGGCCGACGGACGGCTCGCCCTCGCGATGGACGCGTGCGACAGCGAACACCTCCCGCCCGCCGCACGCGCGGTGCGGCGGAGCCAGGCGCTGGTCGAGGACCTCCTGACGCTCGCGCGCGACGGCGACCGCGCCACGGAGACCACCACGGTCGACCTCGCAGCGCTCGTCTCCGAGTGCTGGGACGCGACCACGAGCGACGCGACCCTTCGCGTCGAGACCGAACGGAGCCTCCGGACCGACGCCAACCGGCTTCGGCAGTTGCTGGAGAACCTCCTCACGAACGCGGTCGACCACGGGGGCACGACGGTGACGGTCGGCGACCTCCCCGACGGCTTTCACGTCAGCGACGACGGCCCCGGCGTCTCTCCCACGGAGCGCGAGCGGGTGTTCGAGGCGGGCTACTCGACATCGAGAGCGGGGATCGGATTCGGCCTCGCCATCGTCCAGGAGGTCGCCGAGGCGCACGGCTGGACGGTGCACGTGACCGACAGCGACGCGGGAGGGGCGCGGTTCGAGGTGCGCGGCGTGGAGACGACGGAGTGAGCGCGTAGAACCCTTCGAGCGTGACAGCGTCCCGTCTCCTTCGCCACCCGCTCGAACTCTGCACTCGCCCGGTTCCCGACAAGACTGATGCCGACGAACCGTCGGACGCTCCGTGGCTCGACTGACGGCACCGAATCGGGGAGACGGTCGGTCGTACTCGTCGTTTTCGCTACGGGTGCGCGAAGTACACCACGCTCTCGTCGCCCGACACGGCCCCGTCCTCGGCGACGTCGTCGACGCGGACGAAACCGATTCGCTCGAACTGCCGTATCTCGTCGACGTCGGCGTCGGCGAAGCCCGGTTCGGCGTCGCCCAGCACGTCGCCGTCCATCGTGCGCAACCGCACGGGCAGTGAGCCGTCGGCGGGGACCCAGTGGATCACGTCCACGTCGCCCTCGCGGACGACGTCGATGTCGTCGCCCGTGAACTCGAACGCGTCACGGGTGTGCCTGACGCAGCCGTACCCCTTCAGCCACACCCGTTTGCCGTTCGGCGGCACGTCGTCGGGTTCGACGAGCACCGCGCCCGCGACGGGGATGTGGCGCCGTCCCCGCTCCTCGTGGTCGGGGTGGACCGGCGGTTCGCCCGCCTCGGGACCGGCGACGACCGCCTTCTCGACGCCGTCGCGGACGAAGAAACACCGGTCGCTCGCGTCGTCGACGATGTCGCGGTTCTTCGCGTAGACGGAGGACATCGAGAGGTCGACGTTCGATGTCGAGGTCCCGAGTTCGACCATCGCGTCGACGACCGCCTCCCCCCTGATACCCCGACGCCGGAGGCTCCCGAGCGTCGGCGCCCGGGGGTCGTCCCAGCCGTCGAGTTCGCCGGCCGCGATCTTCTCCTTCAACGTGGAGGTCGAGAGCTTCACGTCGTAGGCGTCGACGTTGACGTGGCCCCAGTGGATGACTTCCGGGTAGTCCCAGCCGAAGTAGTCGTAGACGAACCGCTGGCGCTTCGCCGAGTCCTGGAGGTCGATGCCGCGGATGATGTGGGTGATGCCGAGGAGGTGGTCGTCGACGCCCGACTGGAAGTCGAGCATCGGCCAGCATCTGTACCCGGAGGCCTCCTCGCGGGGATGGGGCGTATCGATCATCCGGAACGCGACCCAGTCGCGGAGGGCGGGGTTCTTGTGTTCGATGTCCGTCCGGACGCGAAGCACCATCTCGCCCGACGCGTACTCGCCCGCGACCATCGCGGCGAACTCCTCGTGTGTCTCCTCGACCCCCTTGTCCCGGTGCGGGCAGGCCTCCCCGGCGTTCTTCAGTTCGGAGAAGTCCTCTCCCGAACAGGAACAGGTGTACGCGCCGCCGGCGTCGATGAGGTTGCGGGCGTGCTCGTAGTAGGTCTCGACGCGGTCGGAGGCCTTCACCACCTCGTCCGGTTCGAACCCCAGGTAGTCGATGTCGTCGAGGATGGCGTCGTACGCGTCGAGGTCGGGCCGCTTCGTCTCGGGATCGGTGTCGTCGAAACGGACGACGAACGAGCCGTCGTATCGCTGTTTGTACGTGCCGATGACCGCCGGCATCCGGGCGTGGCCGATGTGCCACGGCCCGTTCGGGTTGGGCGCGGCGCGCATCCGCACCTCGTCGTGCGCCTCGACGTTCGGCAACTCGGGCAGGGTGTGTTCCTCGCTTTCCTCGTCGGCGTCGAGTTCCTCGACCAGAGAGGGGTCGAGTTCTTCGAGTCGTGCGCGTCTCTCCTCCGTGTCCATGCCGTTGACCCGCTGGACGACCGGGGCCACCACCCCGGGAACCTCGTCACCGTGCGGTCGGAAGTCGGGGTTCTCGCCCATCAGCGGTCCCATCACGGCGCCGACGTCGGCGTCGCCGTCGTGCTTGAGCGCGTTGAACAGGGCGTGTGCCTCCGCCTCCCGTTCGACGCGCTCGCGGAGTTCGTCTTCCATTGCCTCCTCGTCCGACCGGGGTCGGCAAAAGAGACCCGGATTCCTGGCCTCAGTTGGCAGGGACGCGGGCAGGGGTACGTCACCGGCTAGCACAGGGAGACGTATGAGTGTTTCGCGCCGCCGAACACGGCGACGTGGTAGTCAGTACACACCGACGAGGAGCGTGCCCCGGTTCGGTACCCCAGTGGCCCGGGCCCAGCCCCTCGAACGTGAACGACAGCGCGGGCCGAGAGCCGGCCGGGACGGCGCGGACTCAGTAGCCGCGGGTGATGAGGTAGTCCGCGATGTCTCCCAGGAGACTCCGCGCCTCGTTGTCGGGGAGCACTTCGAGGCGGGACTTGCTCCTCGCGACGAGGTCCTGGGCGGTCGTCCGGGCGTAGTCGATGCTGCCCGCCTCGTTCAGCTTCGCGACCGCCGCGTCGACCTCCGCCTCGGTGAGCTCCTCGGGGTGCTCGGCGTCGACGAGCGCGTCGACGTCGACGCCCTGCTGGCGGGCGTGCAGCGTGATGAGCGTCTCCTTGTCCTCGACGAGGTCCGACCCGCGCTGTTTACCCAGCTGTTTGGAGGGGACCGTGAGGTCGAGCACGTCGTCTTGGATCTGGAAGGCGCTGCCGGCCTCGACGGCGTACTGGTGGAGCGCGTCGACCACCTCGTCGTCGGCGTCGAGCAGGATGGGCGGGATGGCGGCGGCCGCCCCGAACAGCACGGCGGTCTTCGACTCGACCATCTCGAGGTACTCTTCGGGGGGACCTCCGTCCGCCCCTCGAAGTCGACGTCGAGCGCCTGTCCCTCGCAGATGTGGGTGCAGGTCGTCGCCAGCTTGCGGGTGGCACGGAGGCCGTTCTCGGCGCGCGCGCCGGTGTGGGTGAGAATCTCGAACGCTTTCGAGTAGAGCGTGTCGCCCGCGAGGATGGCCGTGTCGGTGCCGTACTCGACGTGGACCGCGGGAACGCCGCGACGGAGCGCGTCGTCGTCCATGATGTCGTCGTGGATGAGGGTGAACGCCTGGATGACCTCGATGCTCATCCCCGCCGCGAGGACGTCGATTCGGTCGCCCGAGAGGGTCGGAAAGTCGGTGTACGGCTCGGACCCCGGCTCGACGTCGAGGAGCGCTTCGGCGGCCAGGAGCGAGACGGTCGGCCGGAGGCGCTTGCCGCCGGCTAACATCAGGTACCGCGACGCCTCCCAGAGCCGCTCGGGCTCCGCCAGGGGGAGGTAGTCGTCGATGGCTTCGTTGACGACGCGGCGACGCTCCTCGACCGCGGCGAGCACCCGCTCCTCGGTCGCGTTCGCGTCGGAGGCCATCAGTCCACCAGCTGGATCATGTTGCCGTTCCGCGTGACGTGCAGGTCACGCCCCAGCGCGTAGCCCTGGTTCTCGGCGAGGTCGACGTACGGCGAGAAGCCCTTGAGGTTCTGGTGGGCGGGGATGACGTGCTTCGGCTGCAGCGCCTGCAGCATCGTGTAGTGGCCCTCCTCGCGGAGGTGACCCGAGACGTGGATGTCGTCGTAGATGCGCGCACCCTGCATCTTCAGGAGCTTCTCGGACTGGTAGCGCTGGCCCTCGTTGGTCGGCTCGGGGATGACCCGGGCGGAGAAGATGACCTTGTCGCCGTCGTCGAGTTCGAACGGTGTCTCGCCGCGGCCCATCCGCGTGAGCATCGCGCGCGGCTCACCCTGGTGGCCCGTCACGATGGGCAGGAAGTTCTCCTTGCCCTCGTTCATGATGCGCTTGAACGTCCTGTCGACGGACTTGCGGTGGCCGTACATCCCCACGTCGTCGGGGAAGTCGACGAACCCTAACCGTTCGGCCGTCCCGGAGTACTTCTCCATCGACCGACCCAGGAGAACGGGCTGGCGGCCGATGTCCTTCGCGAACTCGACGAGGGAAGTGACGCGGGCGATGTGTGACGAGAAGGTGGTGGCGACGATGCCGCCGTCGTAGTCCTCGATAGAGGTCATCACGTCCCGGAGGTGGCGGCGGGCGACGGCCTCGCTCGGCGTGCGGCCCTTGCGCCCGGCGTTGGTACAGTCCTCGATGTACGCCAGGACGCCCTCGCCCTCGCGGCCGATTTCGCGGAAGCGCTTCATGTCGATGGGGTCGCCGATGACCGGCGTGTGGTCCATGCGCTTGTCGAGGCCGTAGACGATGGCACCCTCGGGCGTGTGGAGGACGGGGTTGATGGCGTCGATGATGGAGTGGGTGACGTTGACGAACTCCATTTCGACCTGGTCCGAGATGGACATCGTCTCGCCCGCGGACATCTTCACCAGGTCGTTGTTGACGTTGAACTTGTTCTCGCCCTCGATCTGTTGTCGGACGAGTTCGATGGTGAAGGGCGTCGCGACGATGGGGGCGTCGTACCGGTGGGCGAGTTTCGAGATGGCGCCGATGTGGTCGAGGTGGCCGTGTGTCGGGACGATGGCCTTCACGTCCCCCTCCAGGTCCGACATCACCCGGTCGTCGGGGATGGCGCCCATGTCGATCAGGTCGAGACTGTGCATCTGTTCGGTTTCGACGTTGTCGTGGATGAGAACCTGCGAGAGGTTCAGACCCATGTCGAAGACGACGACGTCGTCACCGGCACGGACGGCAGTCATCTGCCGCCCGACTTCCTCGTAGCCGCCGATTGTTGCGATTTCGATTTCCATGGTTGTGGACACTGAAACGCGGACTGCGTGTTCGCGTGTATGTGAAACCCAGCGGATGTGGCGGAAGCCACAGGCCCCGGCGTCTTACAGCCTGTCGGTCGGTGGGTCCCGCAGTACGGCTCGACGCCGCACTTACCCGCGGGAGTGTGGTACTGAGGGCTACACGCCCGGGTATTAAAAGCCCACGGGTTAAGCGCTGCGTCGGGCGGTCAGGTCGAAACAGCCGCTTCAGCGAACGGTGTACCCGCCGTCGACGACGATACACGCGCCCGTCATGTACCGCGAGGCGTCACTCGCGAGGAAGACCGCGGCGGGTGCGACGTCCTCGGGGCCGGCGATTTCGTCCATCAGCATCTCGGACTTCCAGACCTCGTCGATGTCCGGGTCGATGGCGTCGGCCTGGTCGGTGTTGTCGGTGCGGATGTACCCCGGGGCGATGGTGTTCACCCGGATGTCGTGTTCGGCCCACTCGGAGGCCAACTGGCGCGTGAACGACTCGATTCCACCCTTCGAAGCGTTGTACGCGACCTGGCGCTGGGGGTAGTTGGCGACGAGTGCCGACATCGAGGAGACGCTGAGGATCGAACCGCCCCCGACTCTCGCATCTCCTGTCCGACGTACTTCGAGCAGAGGAACGTCCCGCGGAGGTTGACGTCGATCACCGAGTCCCACTCGTCGACCGTCATCGTCTCGGCGGCCTCGTGGACGACGATGCCCGCGTTGTTGACGAGGACGTCGACCGTTCCGAACGCCTCGACCACGGTGTCGACCATCGCTTGTACGCTCGCCTCCTCCGCGACGTCGGTCTCGACCGCGAGGGTCTCGACGCCCGTCGCCTCCGCGATTTCGGCGGCGGCCTCCGCACCCGACTCGGCGTTCCGGTTGGCGACGGCGACGTTCGCGCCCGCCTCGGCGAGCGCCCCGGCGATTTCGCGTCCGATACCCCGGTTTCCGCCGGTGACGACCGCCGTCTGCCCGTCGAGTCTGAATCTGTCGAGGATTCCCATAGGTGGCGGTCACGGAGGGGTCTGATAAGTGGTGTGACCCGCTCGGCGCCCCGGGACACCCGTCCGAGCGGCGCGCGGCGGTGAGAGACGGACCCGACCCGCAGACGGTACGTTTATTAATGCGACAGATGGCTGTTGAGGTATGAGCGGACGACCGCTGGACGTACTCGAGGCGTCGCTCGACGCGCTCGTCACGGTCCATCTCAAAGACGGCACCATCTACCACGGTATCCTCGCGGGCTACGACCAGCATATGAACCTGGTTCTCGAGAGCGACGAGGTCGACGCGGACGTCCACGGCGACCTCGACGCGACTGCAGTGCAAGACACAACGATTATACGCGGCGACAACGTCGTGACGATAACGACATGACTGGCGCAGGAACGCCGAGCCAAGGGAAGAAGAACAAGACGACGCACGTGAAATGCCGCCGCTGCGGCGAGAAGTCCTACCACGTGAAGAAGAAAGCCTGCGCGTCCTGTGGCTTCGGGAAGTCGGCCAAGCGTCGCGAGTACGCCTGGCAGTCGAAGGCCGGCGACAACTGAGACGGACGACGCGCACGCGATTCTCTCACTCCTCGACCGCGAGCGGACGCGCCCGCCGTCCCCGGTCGTCCGACTCGCTCGTGCTTTTCGTGACTTCTCGGCCGTCCCCACGTTCGTGAGTGTCCTCTTCGCTTCGATACTCGGAGTCTAACGCACGCGACGGGCCGACGCTCGTGTGGTCGACGACCCCTCGGCGAAGGTGTACACATACGTGTATATCTACCGGACAGCGACACGGAAATACAGCACAATCACGGGTCTTTTTATCGCTCGGCCCGCATCCCTCTCGTATGGCACACGGGCGGGACACACTCCCGGAGGGGCCGACAGAGAAGTGCGGGGTCGTCGGTCTCTCGCTGTCCGACCGAGCCGCTGCACGGCCCATCTACTACTCGCTGTACGCGCTCCAGCACCGGGGACAGGAGTCCGCGGGTATCGTCACCCACGACGGGTTCCAACAGCACAGCCACGTCGACATGGGCCTGGTGGGGGACGCCTTCTCCGAGTCCGACCTCGAAGGGCTGAACGGCACCACCGGCATCGGGCACGTCCGCTACCCCACTGCGGGGAGCGTCGACAAGTCCTGCGCGCAGCCCTTCACTGTCTCGTTCAAGTCGGGGTCGCTCGCGCTGTCACACAACGGCAACCTCGTCAACGCCGACGAGATCCGCGACACCCTGGCCGAAAAGGGTCACGCATTCACCTCCGACGGCGACACCGAAGTGATCGCTCACGACCTCGCGCGCAACCTCCTCGAAGGCGACCTCGTCCGCGCGGTGAAGGCGACGATGGGCCGGATTCACGGCTCGTACTCGCTCACGATCATGCACGACGACACCGTACTGGGTCTGAGAGACCCCGAGGGCAACCGCCCGCTCTGTCTCGGAAAGCTCGAAGACGGCTACGTCCTCGCCTCCGAATCGGCCGCCATCGACACCCTCGGCGGCGAGTTGGTCAGGGACGTCCGCCCGGGCGAACTCGTCTTACTCGACAGCGACGGCTCGGGATACGACTCCTTCCAGCTCGTCCAGCAAGAGAACACCGCCCGCTGTTTCTTCGAACACGTCTACTTCGCCCGCCCGGACTCGCGCATCGACGGGACGCTCGTCTACCAGGCCCGCCGCACCCTCGGTCGAAAACTCTGGGAGGAGAGCGGCGTCGACTCCGACGTCGTGATGCCCGTCCCCGACTCCGGCCGCGCGTTCGCCTCCGGCTACGCCGAGGCCGCCCAGGACGACGGTGCCGACGTCGAGTTCGCCGAGGGGCTGATGAAGAACCGCTACGTCGGCCGGACGTTCATCATGCCGACACAGGACGAGCGCGAGCGGGCGGTGCGACTGAAGCTGAACCCCATTCGGAGCACGATCGAAGGCCGTTCGGTGACCATCATCGACGACAGCATCGTCCGCGGGACCACGTCCCGCCAGCTCGTGAGCCTCCTCCGCGACGCCGGCGCCGACGAGGTGCACGTCCGCATCGGGGCCCCGCCCATCATCGCGCCCTGTTACATGGGCATCGACATGGCCACGCGCGAGGAACTCATCGCGTCGAACCGCTCGGTCGAGGACATCCGCGACGAAATCGGCGCGGACTCGCTGTCGTACCTCTCCATCGACGCCGTCGCCGAGGCACTCTCTTCCACCCGGGCCGACCTCTGCCTCGGCTGTGTCACCGGCCAGTACCCGTACGACATCGACGACGAGGAGACCGACCGCCCGGTCGAACGCCCGCTCGTCACCGACTCGGCACCGGCCGACGACTGACGCCCGCTCTCCCCAACGTGACCCGCCCGGACGTGCGGCCAGTTCGACAGGAAACCGTCCACCCGACACGTCGAACCGCTCGCTGGGCGGCGCTCCAGTCGTCCTCGGGGAATCTCCCAGGAAACGACCACATCAGTTATCTTCGCCCGTGTCGTACGTCCTACACGATGTGTGACTGGCGACCACGGACGACCGTCGCATGAGCGACAACGTCCTCGTTCGGGCCCACTTCGACCCGCGGTCGGACCGGTCGGTCTCGGTCGCCGTCGCCGAAACCCTCTCGCTAGTCGTGGAGTCGGCCATCGACCTCCCGCCGCTCGCACACTCTATCGACACGGATTCGCTCGACGCGCTGTTCGCCCCGCACACGGGTCCTCCACCGAGCGAGTTGCAGCTCACGTTCCCGTACCAGCAGTGGCAGGTGACCGTCTCCGGAGCGGGCGAAATCCGTATCAGTGACCGGTCGGGACACTGGGTTCCGAACGACTGAACGAGGTCACGGAGACACGGAGACACGGAGACACGGAGACACGACAGCCGACGACGCGGAGTTCGACGACCGGGGGACGTTCGTCACCGACTATCTCCCCGACCCGGGGCCGTTTCTCGAACAGGGGCGTGTGCTCGACGGCGAGGACCACACTGTCGTCCACGGGTGGAGCCGCGACGTCTTCGAGGCACGGGGCGTCTACGACGCGACGTTCGGCTACAACCTCGCGCGGTTGAACCTCGACGCCCGTCACCCCGACGCCGGCATCCGGTACGCGTTCGGAGACGGGGGACTCCGCGCCGAGTTCACGCCGACGACGGCGTTCTGCCCGCAGGCGGAGACGCTGGCCGTGGCGGCGGTCCGCGCGTGGAACGACCGCGGTGACGGCGTGGAGCCCCCGGCCCCGCCCGCCACCCCCGACGCCCTCGACGACGCCGAGCGCGTCAGCGTCCGTGTCGCCCCGCTCCACCGTGACCACGACAGCATCAACGACCGACTGCGGGCCCTCGAAGCCGACCGCTGACCGAACGTGTTCGGGGGAACGGTCGGGGGATGGCGTCCCATCCCTCACGCATGTCCGAGACAGCCGACGCGAGCCTCTCGGCGTTCGACGATTGCGTCCCGACCGACCGCGAACACACCGTGGTCGACGTTTCCGCGGCCCCGCCGCCGAAGCCGCTGACGCGGACGCTCCGCATCCTGGCCGACCTGGACGACGACGAAATCCTCCTCCAGGTCAACGACCGGGAGCCGACGCACCTCTACCCGAAACTCGACGAACGCGGCGCGGCGTACGCGACAGTCGAACGGGGAACGTCGGTTCTCACGGCCGTCTGGAAGCCATGACGCACGTTCGAACGGCCGCCGAGGAGCGGACGCCGCCCGACGATGACAGCCGGGTCGACGCCGAATGCCACGGCGTCGACGACATCGACAGCGACGACCTCCGTGGGCTACTCACGGCCCGGGCTGGCGAGGTCGCCGCCGCGGAACGAGAACGGGCCCTGCGAGCGTTCGACGACGACCCCGGCGCACGGCGCACGCTCTCGACGATGGCGGTCCGCATCGCGGTCCAGGCCGTCGAACCCGCCGCGGCCGCGGCCGAGCACGGCGACGACCGGGTCGAAGCGACCGTCACCGAACTGTTCGTCGGCGAGTGATCCCGATTGCGGCCTCACCTTCGTGCCAGCACGACGAGCGCAGTCGCCGGTCCGTCGTCGGTCGCCCGGGGCGCGATTTCGTGCTCGCCGTCGAACCGGAGGCAGTCGCCCGCTCCCACGCGATAGACGTCGTCGTCGAGACGGACCTCGAACCGCCCGTCGACGACGAAGAAGACGACGCGTTTTCCCGGGTGACTGTGCGACGCGACGGCCTCGCCCGCGGCCAGATGGAGGCGGACGACCGCCGGTTCCCCGTCGGACTCGAACGGCCGGCCGGCCCCCTCGAACGCGTCGAACGAGCAGTCCTCGGTTTCCCTCGCTCCGGTCCTCGTTTCGGGAACGCCGCGACGAGGCGGCTCCGCCTCCGAAACCGAGGCGTCAGCCCTGCGACTCCGACCCTCCTGACCCGTCTTCACCGGACGTGCCGGGGTCGGGATCGAATATCTCCGGGTTCTCCTCACCCTCGGCGGTCACGATGGCCATACAGCCCTTGCGCGCGACCCGCGAGAGGGCGTGGTCGACGAGTTTGAAGTTCCCCGGGACGGGGAAGTCCATGGTCGCCACGGTGGTCGACCCGGGCACGACCGGCTTGGTCTGGATGTGCGTCTGCGGGTCGGTCGACAGCGACCCCTCGGGGTAGAGTTCCTCCCAGACGTTGCCGATGGGGTGGAAGCTCGAGGTGAGGTTCGGCCCGCCGGTGACGAAGTACACCCGGACGGTGTCACCGGTCGAGACCGTCGCCGCGGGCCCGTGGACGTCGGGCGTCATGGCGTACTGCTCGCCGTTCATCACGACGTACGTCGGCTCCTCACGCTTCATCGCCGCCATGTCGAACCGGTGTTTACCCTCCTCGCCCGCCGGTTTGTCGGTGTATATCTCGTGCTGTCCGAGGTAGAGTTCGTGGTCGACCGCGGGCATGCCCCCTTCGGGCTCGACGAGGATGATGCCGAACATCCCCGCCGAGATGTGCATGTCGAGGTTCGGGACGGCACAGTGGTAGATGTACGCGCCGGGGTAGGTCGCCTCGAACCGCAGACGCGCGGTCTCGCCGGGCGCGGTCATCGTCGCCTCCGCACCGCCCCCGGGACCGGCGACGGCGTGAAAGTCGACGTTGTGCGGCAGGGCGTTCTCTGCGGGGTTCTCGAACGTCAGGTCGACGGTGTCACCTTCTCTCACTCTGATGAACGGTCCGGGTACCTGCCCGTTGTACGTCATGTAGTCGAACGTGACGCCGGGTTCGACCTCCGCCGTCACCTCCTCGGGACGGAGCGTCACCTCGACCGTCTCGGGCGAACGCCGCTGGATGGGACCGGGGATGTCCGCCGGGTTCGCGGCGACCCGGTCGACCGTCGGCTTCGACTGCTGTTCCATCGTCCGGCGCTGTCTCTCCGTCTCGGCGGCGGTCGGTGCCTGCGCGGTACAGCCGGCGACGGCGGCCGCGCCGCCGACGCCGAGCGCTTCGAGCACGGAGCGGCGAGTGGTTCGGGGCATCGGTCTTCACCTCACACTCGTGAGAAGGTGAGAGAGGGACTAAAGCCGGGGATCAGGCTGTAACACCTTGAGAACGGGGCGGAGATGTTCGGACCCGACAGTTAAGCGGGGAGCGACATCCGCCGAGACGCTCCGAACGACGTCGTGGAGGCCGTCACCGGACGGCGAGTGGTCTCTAATCCGTACCAATTAGTCAACTGGTTGATATGTACGTGAATATCGGGGTACGTTACCAATGAACAATGGAGAGGGTGGAGACGAGCGGGAGCTAACGTTCGACACGATACCACGGCGAACGGTGCTGAAGGCGACCGGCGGCGGGGTAGGGCTGTCGCTCGGGACCGGGTCGGTCGCCGCGGCGAGCGGAGAGCGGACGGTCGAACAGGTCGGCATCAAGAACTACGTCGACCCGGTGTTCGGCTTCGCCGCGATGGGGCCGAACCCGTGTGCCAGTGGTGACGACAGCTGTCTGGAACGGTTTCCCGAACAGATTCGCCCGTCGGCGCTGATCGGGATGCACATCGGCATTCCCGGCCTCCTGTTCGGCGTCGCCGAGTCGGGGGTCCCGTCGGACCAGACGACAGCGACGATCAATGCGGCCGTCGCCGACGGCTCGCTTTCCGGCGACCAACTGCCCGGCGGGGCGGTGACGGTCGGCGGTGACCGGGTACCGATTCGCGCGATCGCTGGGGCGCTCGTCGACACGGTCGGGTTCCACTTCGACCCGGCCGGTCTCCTCGTGTCGCCCGGCGACCTCGTGCTGTTCAACGCCGCGTCACCGGATCACGGCGTGGCGGCGTTCCACGAGCAACACGGCCGACAGAACCGGGTTCCGGACGGCGTCGGACCCCTCTCGTCGCCGCTGGTTCCCGTGGGCGGGTTCTGGATCGCTCACTTCGAGACCGAGGGCGTCTACGACCTCTACTGTCCCCCACACGGGGTGTTCGGGATGGTCGTGCGGGTGGTCGTCTGGGACGGCGACGTCCCCGACCTCAGCGTCGAGAACACGGGCCGACCCCCGGAAGAGGAGAACGCGCTGCCGTCGATTCTCGCCGGCCTCGACCCGAACGTCCCGAGTTCGGCTGAGGCGCTAGAGAGCGAGGCGCTCGATCCAGCGAACATCGTTAGTCGGGGCGAGGTCGGTTGGCACGAGGTCGTCGAGGAACATCGGGCGGGGTGAGAGACGCGGTGGTCTCAGTCGTCGCTCCGTAACGACTGGGCCGGCCCGGGAAGCCGCAGGTCCTCGGGCGCGGTCACCTCACGCCGCGAGCGGAGTTTGTCGAGCACGTCGTACGCGAAGAGGAGGGTACCGGCGATGAGCATCGTGTCGCCCGGCATACGCGCCCAGAACAGCAACTGGACGACGTCACGCTGGTAGAACGCGAGGCTCCGCGCGGCGTCGTAGCTGGCGGTAAAGGCCGTCTCCAACTGGAGGAACCCCACGGGGAGCACAGACACGAACACCATGAGTGTGAGGCCGGCGTTCCAGAGCCAGAACGCCCACCGGAGTCGCCGACCCGACCACTCTCTCGTGGCGATGCGGAGCATGTACGTCGCCATGCCGATGGCGAGGAAGCCGAACGCGCCGAACATCGCGGCGTGGGCGTGACCCACCGTGAGGTAGGTGCCGTGCTCGTAGTAGTTCACCAGGGGGAGGTTGATGAAGAAGCCCAGGACGCCCGCGCCGACGAAGTTCCACACCCCCGAGGCGATGATAAACATGAACGGCAGGGTGTAGGGGAACGCCTCGCCCTGGCCGACGAGCGAGCGGTACTCGTTCAGCGCCTCGAAGAGGATGAAGACGAGCGGGAGGAGTTCGAGCGTCGAGAAGGCGCTCCCGATGGGCACCCAGAGGTCGGGGAGGCCGACCCACCAGTAGTGGTGTGAGACGCCGATGACGCCCGTGCTCATGACCAAGAGCGCCTCGAACATGACGGCCTTCTCCGCCGACTTCCGCTGCAGGAGGTTCATTGAGACGAGGGTGATGCCGACGATGGCGACGATGAAGAACTCGAACGCGCCCTCGACCCACATGTGGACGACCCACCACCGCCAGAACTCGGTGACGACGATGTTCGTCGTCGGCGTGTAGAGGAAGCCCGCGACGAACAGCAGGGCGATAGAGCCGCCGGCGTACAGGATCATGTGCGCGAGGCCGTACCGCTCCTCGCGCTTCAGGAGGGGTCTGAACCCGCGCGCGACGAGCGCGGCCCACGCGAGGAACCCGAGGAGGAGGCCGGCCTGCCAGAGCTTCCCCACTTCGAGGTATTCGAGCCCCTCGTTCCCCAGAATCCACCAGAGCGGGCCGTCGATGTAGCCCTGTGCGCCGAGCCAGATACCGGCGAGGCCGCCGACGGCGACGACGACGAGCGCGCCCAGCAAGCCGTAGACGTACCGGCCCTGATTCTCGGGTTCGTAACCGGTCAGGAGCGCCGGGAGGAACAGCCCCGCGCCGAGCCACAGCGTGGCGATCCACAGCACGCCGAGGTCGATGTGCCAGGTCTTCGCGAGGGCGAAGGGCAGGATCTGGAGGACGTTCACTCCCAGGAGTTCGCCGAGACCGAAAAAGGCGGCGCGCTCGACGTAGAAGTGTGCGAGCAGCCCTCCCAAGAGCACCTGGGCACAGAACAGCAAGGCGGCGACGGGGACGAACGACAGCGCCGCCATCTGACTCGGTACGAGGTCGATGTCGCCCGGGCGGGGCACGTCGATAGCCTCGCGCTCGGGTTCGGGCAGGTCGACCGAGCGGTAGAGCCAGATGCCGAGTCCCGCTGCACCGACGAGGAGGATCATCGCGACGACCGACCACGTCATCGACGCGCCCGTGGGTTCGTTGCCCGCGTCGGGCGCGTACGGCCAGTCGTTGGTGTAGGTGTGGGTCGACCCCGGCCGCTCGGTATGGGCGGCCCACGCGGTCCAGAGCGCGAAGTCGGCGAAGTCGCGCGCCTCCTCTTCGGAGGAGATCATGCCCGCGGGGACACCCCGCTCGGGCGCGCCGTCGTGATATCTCTCGACGTAGGTCTCACGCACCTGCTGATGTGCCCAGGCTTCGGCCGCGGAGTACTCGATGGGTCCGCCGTCGTACCCCTGGTCGAGGTCGGTCTCGACGAGGCTATCGACGGCTGCTCGCTCCTCGGCGGAGAGCGACTCGTACGCGCCCCCGTAGCGCTCGCGGGCGTAGTACGCCTTCATGTACTCCGTCTTCAGGTCCAGCGCGTCGGCGGTGTAGTCCTCGCCGAAGTACGCGCCGTTGCCGAGTATCGAGCCGTGGTTCATCATGCCGTCCCGCTGGAAGACGGCCTTGCCGGCCTGGATGTCTCGTTCGGTCGAAATCGTCTCGCCGTCCGGTCCCTCGACCCGCTCGGGGATGGGCGGGGCCTGTTCGTACGCGAGGTACGCCCCGGCACCCATCACGACGAGGTTGAACACGAAGACGGCGACCAGCACGCGCGCGATGGTTCGTCTGCGTATCTTCATCACGGCCGACCGTTCGCCGGCATCGTTTACCTCCCCCACGCCGCTTCTCAGGTGACGACACCTCCGGCGAACACGTTCGGAAGGGGGTCAAAAAACCCCGGTCGAGCGAGCGTTCACCGGGCCGACGGGCGAGGCTCCGTGAGTGGTCGAGGACTCACGAGTGACAACGGTTATGCGTGCTTGTCCCATCACTATACACATGGCTCAGCAGTTCCCCGACCTCGGACACGAGGTTCCCGAAATCAGCGCCGAGACGCTGAAAGAGCGACTCGACGCGGGCGAGGAGTGGACGCTGCTCGACACACGGCGCCCGGCGGACTTCGCCGCGTGGCAGCTCTCCCATCCCAACATCGAGGCGGTGAACGTCCCCTTCACGGCGTTTCTGAACGGGGACGACCCGGCCGACGGCGTTCCCGAGGGAGTGCCGCCGAAGGACGCCGACCGGCCGCTCGTCACCTGCTGTGCGAAGGGCATCTCGAGCCTCTACGTCGCCGAGTTCCTCACCCGCGCGGGGTGGGACGTCTACGGCCTGGCGGACGGGATGGAGGGGTGGGCGCGGCTGTACGAGTCACGCGCGGTCGATTCGAGCGCGGACGCGACCGTGATCCAGTACCACCGCCCCTCGTCGGGGTGTCTCGCGTACCTCGTCGTCTCCGGCGGGGAGGCGCTCGTCGTCGACCCGCTCCGGGCGTTCGCCGACCGGTACGTCGCGGACGTTCGCGAACTCGGCGCGGCAGTCGTCGGCGTCGCCGACACCCACGTCCACGCCGACCACGTCAGCGGCCTGCGAGAGGTCGCCGACGCGACCGGCGCCGAGCGGTTCCTCCCGGCGGGCGCGGCAGAGCGCGGGCTGGCGTTCGACGCCACGCTCCTCTCCGACGGCGACGAGCTACGGGTGGGCGACGCGACCGTAGCGGTCGTGGCGCTCCCGGGCCACACGACGGAGATGACGGGCTACCTCGTCGACGACGTTCTCCTCGCGGGCGACTCGGTGTTCGTCGACAGCGTGGCCCGACCGGACCTCGAAGACGCCGACGTCGAGGCCGTCGAACGGGCTGCCCGCGCCCTGTACGGGACGGTCCGCACCATCGGGTCGATGCCCGACGACCGGGTCGTCGCGTCGAACCACGCGGGGCCGGAGACCTCACGGAGCGAGGACGGAACGTACACGGCGCGCGTGGGCGACCTCCGCGAGTCGCTCGCGGCGTTCTCGCTGGACGAGGACGAGTTCGTCGCACGCGTGACCGACGACCTGCCGCCGCAGCCGAACGAGTATCAGCGGATCATCGCGGCCAACCTCGGGCGCGAACGAGTGAACGACGACGAGGCGTTCGAACTCGAACTCGGGCCGAACAACTGCGCGGCCGGCTGACGCCGGTCACGACGGCGTGCCGGCGTTTTCGACGCGGACCTCCCGCTCGGCGGAGACGTGCCCCCGGAGCTTCAGCGGTATCGACTCCGCCTCGTTGGTCGTGTACGCGGTGTCGATGTCGGTCGAGAGCGTCACCGTCTCGCCGGCGTCGGCCTCGCGTTCGAGGACGTGCGACTCGTCGTCGTCCGCGATGAGCTTCGTCGGCCAGTACAGCGCCGCGAGGAAGCGTCCGGCGGTGTTCGAAACGTTCGTCACCGAGAGCGACACCGACAGCGGTTCGCCCTGCGAAACCGACTCCGGGACCGAGAGCGAGTCGAGTTCGAACCGAGCGGCCGGTGCGGCGAGGCGCTCGCGTTCCCCGGCCGGGAGCGGCCACTCACGCGCCTCGCCGGACGCTCCGCCGTCGAACCGTATCCGGGGGTTCGAGGCCGAGAGCGGCGACGGGACGGTGAACGCGAGCAGGGCGGGCCGGCCGGCGTCGAAGTCGTTCCGGCCGAGAGGCCACCCTTCGAGCCCCGCGACGGCGACGTTGACGGCGCCGGCAGTCTCGGGCAGTCCGGGCGACCACGACCGGCCGTTCGCCTCGAAGGAGAACGACGAGGGCTGCAGGTTCCGGGGCGCTCGGACCGTGGCGACGACGTACTGCTCGTCCTCGCCCGCGAGGACGCCGCCCGACCCCATCACGGACTCGTACCGGACGGCCTTCCGGACGACGGCGTCGTCGAGGGTGACGCGCCGGACAGTGGTGGACGAGTCGGTCGGTGACCTCTCCGGCGATTCGGGAGTCGGCGTCGGCGACGTCGACGCCGACGTCGACTGCGGGGGTCGGGCGGTCGGTTCGCTCGTCGACTGCGGCGTCCGTGTCGTACAGCCAGCCACCGCGGCGAGGCTCCCGGCGACCGCCGCGAGGAGGTGGCGTCTGGATAGCGTGGAGGGGAACGGAAGCGAGGACATCGTCGGAGAGGCGTCACGGCGACGTAACAGGTCTTGTGGTCGACGCGGTGTCAGTCTGCGTCGACGCGGTGTCAGTCTGCGTCGACGCGCCGTCCCGGTCCACCGGTGTTATCCTCGCCCCGTTCCGCGGGCGTGAGATAACACTGCGGGTCGGGGGCGAAGGGGTCGCCGTGGACCGCGAGCGCCCGCAGGCGCGAGGCCCCGCGGCAGACGTCCTGATACCGGCAGTCGGCACACCGCCCCGAGAGGTGTTCCTCGCGCTCGCGGAGCCGTCGCAGGAGCGGGTTCGACTCGTCGTCCCAGATGTGCGCGAAGGAACGGTCGCGGACGTTCCCGAGCGAGTAGCCCTGCCAGAACTGCGTGAGGTGGACGTTCCCCTGATAGTCGACGTCGGCGACGCGCTCGCCCGTCGGGTCGCCGCCGTTCACTTCGAGGTAGCGGCGCACCCGCTCGGCCGCCTCGCGCCCGATGTGCTCGCGGGCGTACTCGACCAGAAAGGCGGCGTCGCAGTAGTTGCCGACCAGGAGAGTCTCTATCTCCTCGCCCGACCGGTGATACTGGCGGGTGAGGTCACAGACCGCTTCGACCGTCTCGCGGCGACGCTCGGGCGAGAGGTCGACCTCTCGGATGCCGGCGCCTCTCCCGCCGTAGTCGAGGTGGTAGAAGCAGAAGCGGTCGAGGCCGACGTCGCGGAGCAGGTCGACGACCCCCTCCAGGTCGGGGCGGTTCGCCTCCGTCACCGTGTACCGGAGGCCCGTTTTCAACCCGGCGTCGAGACACGCTTCGATGCCGTCGACGGCGGCGTCGAACGCTCCCTCCTGCCCGCGGAACTCGTCGTTCCGGTCGGGGAGGCCGTCGACGGAGACGCCGGCGTACGCGAGTCCCGCCTCCTTCAGCTTCCGCGCCCGCCCGGGCGTCATGAGCGTCCCGTTCGTCGAGAGGACCGGCCGAATCCCGCGGTCGGCCGCGTACGCGACGAGGTCCACGAGGTCCTCTCTGACGAGCGGTTCGCCGCCCGAGAAGAGCACCACCGGCACGCCGTAGTCGGCGAGGTCGTCGAGGAGCGTCTTCCCCTCCCTGGTCGTGAGTTCGCCCGGTGCCCGCTTCGCCTCGGCGTCGGCGTAGCAGTGCTTGCAGGCGAGGTTACACCCCTTCGTGACGTTCCAGACGACGACGGGTCGCTGCTGTCTCTCCTCGCGAATCTGCTCGACGTCGGCCTCCGCGGCGTCGTCGTACCGGAGCCCATCGCCCTCGGCGACGCCGCCACAGAGCAGTTTGCTCACCGAGATCATGACGTGGCCTCCGTCGACCGGTCGGCGTCACGACGTCCCTCCGATGCCGTCTCGCCGCCGTCGGTCTCGTCGGCGGCACCGTCGCCGAGCGTTCGGGTGGTAAAGCGCGCGACGTCGTCGGTCGGGCAGAGCCAGATGCTCTCGGCGTCCTCGAACAGAGCGCCGGCGTGTTCGTGCGCCGCCTCGGCGGTCGCTGCGGTCACGCTCCCGGCGTGAAAGAGCGGTTCGGTCGGTTCGGTCCGCAAGAACACCTCCCACTCGTCGACGCCGTCGTGTCGGGGCGCGTCGACGCGTGAACGGCCGGTCTGGTCGTCGTTCATGGGCGTCGGTTTTTCCCTCGGATACGAACACGTACCGACGGTTTTCAGCGCGTGAAAATCAGGGGCGCACACTTTTTCCCCGACTCGCCAACCGACGGGTGATGAGCCGAACCCGTCTCGTCACGACCGACCGCCGAACCGTGCTGAAGACGCTCGGTGTCGCCGCCGCGGGCACGCTCGCCGGCTGTGCGGGGTCCGCGTCGTCCGGCGACTCCGCCGAGTCCAGCGGCGGTGACGGAGGTGACACAGCCGGCACGACGGGGACGCCGACTGCGACCGACGGCAGCGGTGGCGCCGACTCCACCCCCGACTCCGGTTCCAGCGACGGAGCCACGACGGGCGACGACTCGGGGTCGGGGGCCGGTTCCTCGGTCTCGTTCGACGGCTGGTTCGACGGCGTCGCCAACTTCGACGGCGTTTCCGACCGGACCGGCCAGTCGGAGGTGGCGGTGACCGTCGGCGCCGAGGGCAACGGCGGCGCCTACGCGTTCGCTCCGGCCGCGGTCCGGGTGAGTCCGGGGACGACGGTCGTCTGGACGTGGACCGGTGAGGGTGCGTCGCACGACGTCGTCGCCGAGGACGGCCGCTTCGAGAGCGAACTCGTCGCCGAGGAGGACCACACGTTCTCGCACACGTTCGAGGGGTCGGGGACGGTGAAATACGCCTGTACGCCGCACCGGGCGCTCGGCATGAAGGGTGCGGTCGTCGTCGAGGGATGACGTTCGACACGTCCGAGCGCCCGCTGGTGCTCATCTGGGAGGTCACCCAGGCGTGCGACCTGGCGTGTGACCACTGCCGGGCGGACGCGAAACCGGGTCGCCACCCCGACGAACTCACCACTGCCGAGGGGAAGGCGCTCCTCGACGACGCGCGCGAGTTCGGTCGCGGACAGTTGGTCGTCCTCTCGGGCGGCGACCCGCTGAAGCGACCGGACCTCACCGACCTCGTCGACTACGGCACCGACCGGGGACTTCGGCTGTCGCTCACGCCGAGCGGGACGGCCTCCCTGACGCGCGAGCGGGTCGAGGCGCTGGCCGACGCGGGCCTGTCGCGGATGGCGCTCAGCATCGACGGCGCCAGGCCCGAGACCCACGACGGGTTCCGCGGCGAGGCGGGGAGCTTCGTCGACACGCTCCGCGCCGCGCGCGCCGCCGACCGCGCCGGCGTCGGCCTCCAGGTAAACACGACGGTCTGTGCGGACACGGTCGAGGAACTGCCCGGAATCCGCGACCTCGTGTCTCAGTTGGGCGTCGACCGCTGGAGCGTCTTCTTCCTCGTCCCGGTCGGCCGCGGTCGACTCCTCGACCCGGTGTCGCCCGAGCGCGCCGACCGAGTGATGGAGTGGCTCCACGCGGTGCGCGAGGAGGAGCGCTTCGACGTCAAAACCACCGAGGCCCCGCAGTTCCGCCGCGTCGGGATGGAGCGTGCGGGCGTCGCCCCGAGCGCGCGAGCGGGGGACGCCCGAGTGTCCTCGCCGGCGACGGCTTCGCGTTCGTCTCACACGTCGGCGAGGTCTACCCCTCGGGCTTCCTGCCCAAATCGGCGGGGAACGTCCGCGACGACTCGGTCGTCGACCGCTACCGCGACTCCGACCTCTTCTCGGCGCTTCGGGACCGCTCGAACCTCCGGGGAAAGTGCGGGGTCTGCGCGTACCGCGAGCAGTGCGGCGGCAGTCGGTCGCGGGCGTACGCTCGCACGGGCGACCCGTTCGGAAGCGACCCGCTCTGTCCGTACGTGCCCGAGGAGTGGGACGCCGGAACGACCGGAGGCCCGGAGACGGCCGACTGACGCGGGGTCGCCGCGTTCGCCGACGCCCCCACCCCAGCAACCCTGCCTCGGTCTCGGTTTCAGTAGACGAGGTACAGCATCGCGTACACGACGTTGCCGAGGACGAACGAGACGAGCCACAGCGCGGCGGCGATACGACCGAACCGCGCGTGGGCCGTCCGCCGGAGTTCGGCGACCGACCGGGTGAGCGCGAGGAGAGCGACGTAGTAGAGCAGGGGGAGACAGACGATGGCGAGGACGACGTGGACGGCGAGCGTCGGGAGGTAGACGAACCGATACACCGTGTCGGGGCCGGGGAACGGCGCGGGACCCTGGACGCTCACCTTGTAGAGATACAGCGCGAGGAACGCGACGAAGAGCACGAGCGAGGCGAGCATGAACGCCCGGTGGCGTCGCCAGTTGCCCGCCCTGATCGCGCGGACGCCGAGGAGGATGGTGACGATGGCGACGGTGCTGATGACGGCGTTGACGTGCGGGATGACGGCGAAGACGGCGTCCGGTGCCCGCGGCAGGACCGTCCGCGGGACGGCACCGAGCGCCGCGCCGAAGACGAGCGCGAGCGAGACGGCGGTGAGCAGCGCGGTGAGTTCGCGGACGTGACCGCGTACACGGGCACGGAGTTCCATGTCCGAAGCGAGGGAAGGAGCGGAAAAAACGGTTTGGACTTCGTCTCTCGCCCGTCCTCGACGTGAGAACGCCCGACACCCCGCCCCCGAAAGGAAAGTCATTTAATCGGGGGCGGGATACGAAGTGTTGCACACGCCACTGCGAGCGTGGGTAGCCAAGCCAGGCCAACGGCGCAGCGTTGAGGGCGCTGTCCCATAGGGGTCCGCCGGTTCAAATCCGGTCCCACGCATCGCACGGGTGGTTCCACGAACCACTCAACCGAGGCGGCGTCAGCCGCCGAGGCAAGACGATGCAGGTGTCGTCCCTCTGCGGACAACACCCACGCACAATCCTTCCGAACGCTACACGACGAGCGACGACTGCGCGGACTCCCGTCGGACACGGGTTCGACCCGAACGGGCCGAGTAACGGGCGACATCGACGTGTCCGCGAATTTAAACGGTTGGAACCAGTACGGAGGTTATGGCTAAATACTCGACAGGCTCGGGTGGCGGCGGCGATGCCGGTGACGCCTGCGAGCTCTGCGGGAAGGAGACCGGCGACCTGCGACGTGCGAACGTCGCGGGCGCGGACCTCCTCGTCTGCGGCTCCTGTGCGCCTCACGGTGACCAGCGCGGCGGGGGTGGGGGACGCGACCGGAGCGGCTCGGGCGACGGAAGCGACGACTCCGGATTCGAGGGCAACCGGAAGAAGCGTGCGGCCCAGCGTGCGGCGAAGATGTACGACAAGCAGAAGGGCGACCCGACCCACTGGGAGAAGGAGGGGACGAACTACGAGAAGGACCGCCTCCCCTATCTGGTTTCGGGCTACGGCGACATCGCCGAAGAGGCCCGACAGGCCGAGGGCCTCCAACTCGAAGAGCTGGCGACCGAACTCGACGTCGACGAGGCCGACCTGCTCGCCGTCGAACAGGGCCGAGCGTCACGGGCAGGCGTCGGTGGCTCCGTCATCCGGGCGCTGGAGAACCGACTCGACGTCCGACTCATCGACGAGTAACCGACGTCCCGGCACCACCTCCGGACGCACCGAGCGTCCGTCGTCTCACGACCGTTCCTCGTGGAATCACGCGAGGAGCGTCGCCTCCGAACGCGACGACGCGCGCCCGAACCCCGGCGAACTCGTACAGCGCGTGGGCGGCCGTCATCCACCGGCCGGGCGGAAGCCTTTTTCACCAGCGGCGTGCCACGGCGGACGTGCACTCACGAGCCTCAGAGGAGCCCGACGTCAGGACGTTCGAAGCCGAGGTGACGGCGGTCGACGGGTCGACCGTCGTCTTGGACAGGACCTGGTTCTACCCCGAAGGTGGAGGCCAGCCGGCCGACCGCGGGACGCTCGCGGGCGAGACAGTGGTCGACGTCCAGGCCCGTGACGGCCGGGTCGAACACACCCTCGGGACCGACCCGGACGGCGTCGCGGTCGCCGCGGGCGACACGGTCGAGGCGCGAATCGACGACGAGTTCCGGACGTACTGCATGCGTGCGCACACCGCGAGCCACGTCCTCTACGGTGCCGGGCGGCGGCTCCTCGACGACCTCGGCTACGGCGGTTTCGGCATCGGGGACGAAAAGGTCCGCGTCGACTTCGCCACCTCGACGGACGTCGACGACGCCGTCCTCGTCGAACTGGAACGGCTCGTCAACCGCGCGGTGTGGGAGTCCCGCCCCGTCTCGTGGGAGGAGATACCCACCGAGGAAGCCCGTAACCGCGAAGAGGTCGCGTTCAACACCAAGACCGAGGGTGGGGTGATGGCCGACTCGGATTCGATCAGAGTCGTGACCGTCGACGGCTGGGACGTCGCCGCCTGCGGGGGGACGCACGTCTCGAACACGCGCGTCATCGGCCCCGTCTCGGTCCTCGAACGCTCCAACCCCGGCGAGGGGCTCACCCGCGTCGAGTTCGCCGTCGGCGAACCCGGCATCGACCACCGCGCGACAGTCCACGGGGCGGCGCTCGACGCCGCGCGCGAACTCGGCGTCGGCGTGGCCGACCTCGCCGACGGCGTCGGATCGCTCCGCGACGAGAACGAGCGGCTCTCGGCGGAACTGTCGGAGCTTCGCGGTGACCTCCTCGACGGCCGACTCCGGTCGTTCGAGGCGGTCGACCGGGAGGGCGTCGCCTGGCGCGTCGGAAGCGTCGACGGGTTCGACGCGAACGCCGCGGGCGAGGCCGCAAAGCGGGTCGCGAGCGATGGTGAGGTCGTCGCCGCCGTCGGCGGCGAGGGGCGACCGTTCGTCGTGGTCGCGTCGTCGTCGGCTGTCAACGCGGGCGACGTCGTCGACAGCGTGACTGAGCGGTTCGGCGGCGGTGGCGGCGGCGGGCCGCCGTTCGCACAGGGCGGTGGGCTCGATGCCGCCCCCGAGGAGGTCGTGGCGTTCCTCCGCGAGGGTGACGACGTCGCCGAGTAGAGCGACCGTGCGAGGAGAACGGGACTCGAGAGCGGCCCGACGACTGCCGCCGTTACCACATCTCGTCGTCGTCGTCCGCCTCCGGCTCTTCTTCCTCCTCGTCGTCGGCCCACGGGTTGGGCGCGTCGTCGCGTCGCCGTCGGTAGAGGTACGCCGCACCGACCGCGATCAGGAGTACGACCACGACGAGCGGTCCGAACGTGGTGAGCGGGGAGGGACCGGAGTCACCCGCCGGAGCGGTCGTCGCACGGGTGGTCTCGGGCTCCGTCGTCTCCTGTGTCTCTGCGGTAGCCGTCTCCCCACCCTCGCCGACACCCCGGACGGTCACTGCCTCGGACGTCGCCCCGCCGCCGCGCGCGGTCAGTTCGTGCTCGCCGCCCGATTCGATGCGGACCGTCGCGCGGCCGTTCTCGTCCGTCCGTGCGACCGCCTCGCCGTCGAGTCGGACCGTCACTCCCGACGCCGGTTCGCCGTAGGCGTTCGTCACCTCGACGGGGACGACTTCGCCGACGACGACCCGCGTGTTCACCGGCGTGAGCGAGAGGGTCGCCTCACGGCTGAGTTCGAAGACGAGCGAGCTCTCGCTCTCGTTGGTCGTGACCGTCTCGGTGGCCGTCTCGTACCCCTCCTTCGAGACGGTCACTTCGAGCCGGCTGTTGACGGGCAGGAGCTGCGTCGCCGCCCCGTTGTCGTCCGTCTGGACCTCGCCGACCCCCTGCACCGAGACGGTCGCGTCCGCGACGGGTCGCGCCGGGTCGAAGTGGGGGTCCTCGACGACGACGTCGTAGTCGACGCGGCCGCGTTCGATGGAGACCGTCCGTTCGGGCGACCCGGCGACGACGATATCCTGCGTGGTGCGGTAGTAGCCGGGCTTCACGACGGCGAGCGTGTACTCGCCCTGTGCGACCGTCCCCGACTGGTACAGGCCGTCGGAGTCGGTTCGGCCGCTGACCACCTCGACCCCGTCCTGCGAGAGGGTGACACGGGCGTTCGCGACCGGTCCCTCCGCGTCGTTGACGACCACGTCGAGGTCGGCCTTCCGCGACACCTCGATGGTGTGTGACCGCTCGGTTGCGACGCGGATTCGGTACGGCTCGTTGCGGGTGTACTGGTCGTCGTCGGTGGTTATCTCGACGGTCGCGGCCTCGGGAACGTCGATGAGCGCCTGGCCGTTCGACGCCGTCGTGACTCGTTCTTCTCCTCCGTTCCAGGTCGCCACCAGCGTCACGCCGCCGAGCCGCTGGTTCGACGAGGGGTTCACCACCTCGATTGTCAACGTCACCAGTTCGTCGTCCGACTGGGCGAGGGCGGTCCCAGGGGCTCCGGCCAGTGACGCGACGACGACGAGTCCGGCGACGATGAGGGCGTTCCGCTGCATACCTGGATAGTACACTCCCGGGGAGTAATATGTCTGTATGTCTGACTACTACGAGGTTGCTTTCGCGTGCAGGCCGATGGTTGATTCCGTTTCCACCTCGACCGGGACACACCCATGGAGCAGTCGATGGTAACTCAGGAGTACGAGACTGCCGAGCCAGAGACACGCGTCGGTGCGGTTCGCTCCGAACTGGAGACGGCCACGACGGAGGCCGTCCTGGTCGTCGACGAGGACGTGACCGGCGCGGTGCTTCCGCGTGACCTCCTCCGGTCGCGGCTGAGCGACGACGCCGAGGTGCAGTCGATCCAGCGGCGCGTTCCGGCGGTCGACAGCGAGACGGGCGTCCGCGAGGTCGCTCGCCTCCTCGTCGAGAACGAGACCACGATCGCCCCGGTGTTCGACGGCGAGGCATTTCGGGGCGTCGTCACCCGAGACAGCCTGCTTCGAGCCGTGTCGGACTCGCTCTCGGCGATCGACGTCGCGGACGTCTACACGACCGAACCGGCGACGGTCGACCGCAAGACGGCGATGGGCGAACTCGTCAACGACCTCCGCGAGAACGACCTCACTCGGCTGCCGGTTCTCGACGACGGGGACCTCGTCGGCGTGGCGACGACGGACGACCTCGTCGAGTTCGTCGTTCGAAGCGCGCAGGCACCGTCGGCCGGCGACCGCGGCGGCGAGAAGGCCGACCTGCTCGAACTGCCGGTCGAGAACGTCATGAGCCGTCCCGCGGAGACGACGACTCCCACCCGGACGGTCCAGTCGGCGGTCGAGCGGATGCTGGAGACGGGCTACGACGGACTCGCGGTCGTCACCGACGATACTCACGGCGACCTGATCGGCGTAATCTCGAAGACGGACGTGCTCCAAGCGCTCGTCGTCGCCGAGTCGGAACGGCTCGACGTCCAGGTGACGAACCCCGAGTATCTCCGGACCGAAGAGCGCGAGGAGGTTCCAAGGCGCATCGAGGCCATCGTCGAGAAGGACCAGAAACTGGACGTGATCGACGCGCAGGTCGACTTCCAGAAGCACGACGAGGAACTCCGCGGCCAGTCGCTGTTCCGGTGTCAGATACGGCTGTTCACCGACGAGGACCAGGTCGCCGGGACCGGCGAGGGGTACGGCGCGGCCGACGCGCTGTCGACCGCACTGGAGACGCTCGAACGGAACGTCCTCGACCTGAAGAACCAGCGAACGGCCGAGAAGCCGCACGGACAGGTACCGCAGGAACCCAGCGACCGGTAGCCACCACGACGGGCGTACCGCGGTCACGCCACGACGAGTAGCGCGAGCGGCCGAACCGGCGCAGGTTTTTCTTCGTCGGCCCCCGTCGAGCGAGTATGACACTGGCAGCGTCGGACTCGCTCTCCGAGGAGCAGCGAGCCGTCCGTGAGGTCGTCCGCGGGTTCGCCGTCGAGGAACTCCGTCCGGGGGCCGGGGAGGCGGACGCCACCGAGACGTTCCCCGAGGAGGCGTGGGACGAACTCGCCGCACTGGACCTGACCGGCCTGACGACGCCCGAGGCGTACGGCGGCTACGACGCCGACCGCCTCACCTACAGCGTCGTCAACGAGGAGGTCGCCTACGGCCACCTCGCCGTGGCGACGGCGCTGTCGGTCCACTGCCTCGCCACCTCCTGCATCGCCGAGTTCGGGAGCGAGGCGTTGAGAGAGGAGTACCTCCCCGACATGTCCACGGGTCGGCCGGTCGGGATGTTCGCCCTCTCGGAACCGGACGCGGGGTCGAACCCCGCGGAGATGACGACCACGGCCAGAAAGGAGGGCGACGAGTACGTCATCGACGGGGAGAAACAGTGGATCACGAACGGCGAGCGCGGCGACGTCTGCATCGTCTTCGCGAAGACCGACCCGGACGACGACTCCTCCATCACACAGTTCCTCGTCCCCAAATCGGCCGGCATCGAAGTCGGGAAGAAGGAGCACAAACTCGGTCTCAGGGCGTCGGACACGACGGGGCTGACGTTCGACGGGGTCCGAATCCCGGCGGAGAACCGCCTCACCGAGGAGGGGAAGGGGCTCTCCGCGGCGTTCCACATCCTCACCGGAGGCCGCATCGGCATCGCGGCGCAGGCGGTCGGCCTCTCGCAGGCGGCGCTCGACGAGGCCGTCTCGTATGCTCGAGACCGCGAGCAGTTCGGGGGCCCCATCGCCGACATCCAGGCCATCAGGCACAAACTCGCCGACATGGCGACGAAGGTCCACGCCTCCCGGCAACTCGTCCGGGCGGCCGCCGAGCGGGCCGACAGGGGTGCGGACCCCCGCACCGAGGCGGCGATGGCGAAGTACTTCGCGAGCGAGTCTGCCGTGGACGTCTGCAACGAGGCCGTTCAGGTCCACGGCGGCTACGGCTACACCACCGACTTCCCCGTCGAGCGCTTCTACCGCGACGCGAAGATACTCACCATCTACGAGGGCACCTCCGAGATACAGAAGGAGATCATCGCCCGCGGCGTCGTCGACTGACCCTTTACTCGGTCGCGCGCCGAAGCGCTCTTTATGGCGTCCCGTCTCCTCTCGCGTAGTGACAGACACCCACGCCTCCGCCGCGGACCTCGACGGGTTCGAGGCCGTCGTCTACGACCTCGACGGGACGCTCGTCCACCTCGCCGTCGACTGGGACACCGTCGCGCGGGACGCGGTAGCCCGCTTCGACGACCACGGCGTCGACGCCGCCGGCTACGACCTCTGGGCGATGCTCGACTTAGCCGACCGCGAAGGACTGCGCGACGAGATAGAGGCCATCATCGGCGAGCACGAACGCGAGGGCGCGCGGGTCTCCACTCGCCTGCCGCTCGCCGACCGGGTGTCG
This sequence comes from Salinigranum rubrum, assembly GCF_002906575.1. Taxonomy (NCBI): domain Archaea; kingdom Methanobacteriati; phylum Methanobacteriota; class Halobacteria; order Halobacteriales; family Haloferacaceae; genus Salinigranum; species Salinigranum rubrum. The sequence goes on along the minus strand of NZ_CP026309.1, from coordinate 2,474,092 downwards.
AGCCACGACGTCCCGGTGGGCGTCTGCTCGCTCAACTGCGAGGCGAGCGTCCGACTCGCCCTGGAGACGCACGACCTCGACGGGTGGGTCGACGCCGTCGTCGGTCGGGACACGGTGGCGACGCGGAAACCGGACCCCGAGCCGTTGCTGGCGACGCTTCGCGGCGTCGGCGTCGCGCCCGAGCGTGCGGTGTTCGTCGGCGACTCCCCGCGGGACCGGACGGCCGCGGAGCGTGCGGGCGTGGCGTATCGGTCCGTGGAGTCGTTCTGATCCTCTGTCGAGCGAGCGTACTGCGCGATGAGTCGTCGGCGAATCGCCACCGGAGTCGTTGAGAACGAACGAAGAGACTGCGGAGTCGCCACCGGAGTCGTTGAGAACGACGAGGGGACCGCGGAGTCGCCAGAGCGGTGTGGCCGCGGCCTCGCCCTCCCCACCCGGTCTCTCCACGAGCGACCGGAGGAAGCGAGTGGATGACTCGGCGGACTCGTCCGCCGGTGGGTCGCGGACGGAGCCGCGAGCAGACCCTCGCGCGTTCGTTCGCTCCTTCCAGTCGCTCACTCTCACGCGCCGACCGCCACAAGAGGAGGCGGTGGCGCGTGACCGCGCGGCCTCCGTGCCGGCGGCTCCGGTCCTCAGACAGCACCGTTCGTCTCAATCGAGGACTGCACCCACACACGAATCACAACTCCCGACGCGAACGCGAACCGACACCTCTTATTCCCCACCGACGAACCCGAAAACGTGCAACCGGTCGAACGTTCCGACCCCGACGGCGTCGACTTCGGGTGGGTGATGCAGACGACGTTCGTCGTGACCATCCTCGTCGGGTCGCCCATCGTCGCGGTGCTGTCGACGACGACGACGCTCACCACGTGGGGCGCGCGCGCCTCGTTCGCCATCCGCGTCGGCGCGGTCATCTGGTTCCTCACCGCCCTCGTCGTCTACCTCTACGCCCGACACACCAACGCCGGCGACGGCGGCGTCGGACGACCGGAAACGGAGTAGCGGCCTGAAACGGAGTAACGGTCTGAAACGGAGTAACGGCCTGAAACGGAGTAGCGGCCCGAAGCGGTTTTCCCCGCCACCCTCGCACGTGGGAGTATGATCGACGAGACCATCGAGGAGATTCGGGAGATGCAGACCCACAGCTCCTCGGTCGTCGCCATCAAGGCCACCCGCGCGCTCGCCGAACTCACCGAGCGGGAGTACGCCGCCATCGACGACTTCGAGCGGGCGCTGGAGCACAACGTCGGTGCCCTCCGCCGCTCGAACCCCTCCCACGCCTCGCTCCACAACGCGATGCGTCGGGTGCTCGAAGAGGTCATCGGCGCGTCGACGACCGTCGAGGGCTCGATGGCCACGCTCGAACACACCATCGAGGCCGTCGTCGAGGACATCGAACGGGGCAAGCGCGAGGCGGCCGCCAACGCCGCCGAGACGTTCACCGAGGGGGAGACGTTCCTCACCCACGACTACTCCTCGACCGTCCTCGACGCCATCGAGACCGCCGCCGCCGACGTGGAACTGACGGCGTACGTCACCGAGGCGCGCCCCCGCTACCTCGGCCGAAAGACCGCCCGGTCGCTCGCGGCCATCGAGACCGTCGACACCCACCTCGTCGTCGACGCCGCCTGCGGGCACTTCCTCCCCGAGTGCGACCGCGTCGTCATCGGGATGGACTGCATCGTCGAGAACACTCTCTACAACCGCATCGGGACGTTTCCGCTCGCCGCGACGGCGAACCGAGTTGGAGTCCCCGTCACCGTCGTCGGGTCGAGCACGAAGCTCATCGACGAGTTCCGCTTCGAGAACGAGGTCCGCCCCGCCACGGAGGTACTCCTCGAACCCGTCGAGGACATCACCATCGAGAACCCCGCGTACGACGCAACTCCTGTGGAACTCATCGACGAAGTCGTCACCGACGAGGGCGTGCAGGAACTGTAACACGCCGGTCGACCGACCTGAGCTCAGTCGCGGTCGACCTCGACCCACTCGCCGCGCTCGTCCGACCGCTCGATGGCGTCCAGCACTCTCTGTACCTCGTAGGCGTCGGCGAACGAGGGGTGGAACTCCTCGCCCTCCGCAATCGCGGAGAGGAACTCGTAGTTCTCGTGGACGAACGTGTGCTCCCAGCCGATGACGTGCCCCGGCGGCCACCAGTGGTCGATGTACGGGTCCGAGCCGTCCGTGACGAGAATCGTCTCGTACCCTCGACTCTCGCTCGACTTGTACTCCAGTTCGTTCAACCGTTCGAGCGAGAACTCGAGGCTCCCCTCGGAGCCGTGAATCTCGATGGTGTGGTCGTTCTTGTGGCCCGTGGCGAACCGCGAGGCCTCGAACGTTCCGACGGCCCCGTTCTCGTACTCGGCCTGCGCCGTGTACGCGTCGTCGACCGTCACGGGCTTGGTCTCGCCGTCGCCCGTGGGTCGCTCGTCGACGAACGTCCGGAGGTGCCCCGAGAGTCGCGTCAGGTCGCCCGCGGCGTCCCCCACGAGGAAGCGCGCGAGGTCGAGGGTGTGCGCGCCGAGATCACCGAGCGCCCCGCTGCCTGCCAACTCCTTCGAGTTGCGCCACGACCACTCCGCGTCGGGGTCGGCCAGCCAGTCCTGCAGGTAGCGCCCCCGGACGTGGTGTATCTGGCCGAGTTCGCCGTCGTCGATGAGGCCCTTCGCGTACCGGATGGCGGGGACGAACCGGTAGTTGAACGCACAGCCGGCGACTCGGTTCGAAGACTGCGCCGCCTCGTACATCTCTTCGGCCTCCGCCAGGGTCGGCGCGAGCGGTTTCTCGCAGAAGACGTGCGCGCCCGCCTCCAGCGCCGCGATAGAGGGTTCGGCGTGGAGGTGGTTCGGGCCGAGGTTGTAGAAGACGTCCACCTCGTCGACCACGTCGCGCCAGTCCGTTTCGACCTGCGAGAAGCCGAAGCGGTCGGCGGCCTCAGCCAGCGCCGCTTCGTCGCGTCCGACGAGCGTGTGCCGGTCGACGTCCGGGGCGTCGGGGAAGAACATTGGCAGGCGCGCCAGGGCGTTCGAGTGTGCCTTCCCCATGAACCGGTAGCCGAGGACGCCGACGGTGAGTTCCTCCGTCATTACTCTGCCCAGTACGCCTCGCCGGGGGTGGTCTCGAAGACGGCGCGCCCGAGAACGTCGACGGCCTTCTCCAGTCCCTCGCGCGAGGAGGTGAGCGAGTCCTCGTGCTCGATGGAGAGGGCACCGTCGTACCCGACCATCCGCAGGGTCGAGACGACGTCTTTCCAGTGGGCCTCGCCGTGGCCGTAGCCGACGGTTCGGAAGAGCCACGCTCTCTCGTTTTCCTCGGTGTAGGCCGTGGTGTCGAGGACGCCCCTGGTGCGCGCGTTCGCCTCGTACACTTTGGTGTCCTTCGCGTGGACGTGGTGGATGGCGTCGTGTTCGCCCAGGAACCGAATCGCCTCGGTGACGTCGATACCCTGCCAGTAGAGGTGTGAGGGGTCGAAGTTCGCCCCGACGCGCTCGTTCGTCGCCTCCCTGAGGCGGAGCAGGCCGTGTGGCTCGTACACGAGCATGTTGGGGTGCATCTCGATGGCGACGTCCACCGCCTTCGAGGCGGCGTGGTCCGCGAGGTCAGCCCAGTAGTCGGTCGCCACCTCCCACTGGTACTCGTGAGCGTCGGCGTGTTCGGTCGGCCACGGTGCCGTAATCCAGTTCGGCACCTCGTCGTCGGGACCACCGGCGGGGAGGCCCGAGAAACAGGTCACCGTGTTCACGTCGAGGGCCGCCGCGAGGTCGATAGCCTCCCGGAGTTCCTCGTCGGCCTCCCCCGCCCGCTCGTCGTCGGGGTGGAGCGGGTTGTTGTGTGTCGCGAGCGCGCTCACCCGCAGGCCGTGTTCGTCGAGCGCGTCCGTCAGTTCGGTCCGGGCGTCCTCGCTGTCGAGGAGACCACGCCGGTCGACGTGGTCGTCGCCGGGGAACCCGCCGACGCCGAGTTCGACCGCACCGACGCTGAGACCCGAGAGATACGCCAGGGCGTCGTCGAGCGACTCGCCACCGAGCGGAACGGTAAGTACACCTACGTCCATGCGCCGGGCTACTCTCGAACCGCGAATAAAATTTCCGTCGCGTCAGCGGCGCAAGAACTCCGAGAGTCGCTCCCGGAACGAGGCGTCCTGCCCGAGGCGGAGGTAGTACGCGTTGCCGCCGTCCTCGTAGTAGTTGTCGATCCGTCGTCGGACCTCGAAGCCGATGTGCTCGTAGAAGCGGAGAGCGTTCTCGTTGGTCGCCCGGGCGTGACAGGTCACCGAGCGGTGGTGCTGTGCGACTTCGGCGACGAGTCGACGACCGAGCCCCTGGCCGCGGGCCTCGGGAGCGACGGCGAGAAAGAGGATGTAGCCGTCGCGTCGGACGGAGACGAAACCGACGAGGTCGTCGCCGTCGAAGAGGAGGTGGGTCGTCGACCGACGGTAGGCGTCGACGAAGAAGCCGCGCCGCTGCTTCAGGACGCCTTCGGCCTGCCTGATCCGCTCTTTGAGCGCCCACGCGGCCTCGACGTGCGTGGCGTCGTTGGGGCCGTCCACCCGTTTCTCGATTGTGGCACTCACTGGCGTACACGTACACGAGTATGGAATATAACTCCGTCGTCGTCCGACGGTGTCGAGCCGGGGAGAGAAGGGTGTTCGGTGTGTCGGTAACGTCTGTCGCGGTCGGGTACGGAAGGTCGATATTGCTGCGAACGTGTCGGTGACCGGAGCGGACCGCGCGAGCATCGGGGCGGTGTGACATCACCCTCCCTAGCCGACTCTCACTCGGTACACTCGTTCGGTTACCCACCGAAGCGGCTCCGCCGTTTCGAGCCGTTCGCTCGGTACACCCGCGAAGCCCTCACGCGTGCGTCACGCGGAGGGACCGCGTGACGTCACGTACCACCGCACTGTCTCGCGACGGTCGGCGCGCGGAAGTGAGCGAGCCCGCGAGCGAAACGGCGCGCGAGGGCCGCGGCCGGGCTCCGTCCCGGCCGCACCGGCTGGGGAGGTCTTCGTGAGCGAGTGAAGCGAGTGAACGAACGGCCCGGAGCGGGGCTGCGGTTTCACCGCGCCCGTGTGCCATGCGGTCTTCTTGGAGGACCTCGTCGTTCCGTCGATTCCCGCACGACCACCCGTACAACGGACCCGTTTCACTCACCTGCCGAACGACACCCACCCGAACCGCGTACCGTGAGAGACACCTCACTTGCGACATCCAGACCGTGTCTGAGGTCTGCTCGATCGAGACAATCAGCGTGCTACATACAGAGGATGGAGTCAGCACGAGTGGCGCTGTCCTTCGAGGTACAATTGGTCTTCGTAGCCGTCAGACGCTCACCATCCACTCGTTCTCTCACTCAGGGCGTTCGAAGAGTACGTCGGACCATCGGGATTGTCGAACTCACGCGACCCCCGTCTCTCCGTGTGCTTCCATGCAGTTCGGACGAAGAGCGTTCATGACCTGCGCTCCTACGCGCTCTCAAGAATGGTGATGCTCCCGTGTTTCCGAACACTCACACGGTAGCCGGAGTACTGAAAGTTGACGCAAACCCCCCCGCCGTCCCCGATGACCACTGGCCCATCCATGAGGGTATCAAGGGTGTCGGGGTTTATACTGTCGTGCAGACACTCCAGTTCCGTCGGTTCTACTCCTGTCACTGCCGAGACTGCCGAGATAACGGCTTTCGAGGGGAGTTCGTCCTCGCCGTACTTTGAGCGGAAAACGTCTCTCGACGGCTGAGCGGGTGGGACTGTTTCGGATTCATTCTCGTGGGACGAGCTATTGCTATCGTCTGCGGTGGGATTGCGGTCGGTCATAGTGGCTCACGGAACGCATTAGCACTCTGTGATACGTCCCGCGTGAGCAGACACGCGAAGAGAACGAGGGAGCGTCTGCCGGGTTTCCGGCGCTCAAGCGGCCCCTTCATGATTGGGGCACAGACACACAGTATGATGGTGTTATCCGTTGGTGAACGGTTCGGCCACACACGAATAAGTCTACGGAAACAACGAATCACGCCCTCTCCGTCGGCCCCCTCGACAGTAATCTCAGCGGGCTTCGGTGCCTTCCATCCGCTCCGAGCGACACTCCGAACTCGTGTGACCGAGATGCGCCCAGTATTCAGCACGACGCCGAAACGGACCGGACAGTGGTTTCATCGGAGCCGACGTCCCGGAACGCTTTGGTAGGCACCCGACACAGGACGACACATGGCGCCGCTGTCCGAGGCGGGGACCCCCGTCCGCTCCGTGACCGACGTCGTCCGCGAATCGTTCATCACGGGCGTCGCCGTGGTCGTCCCGGTCCTCGTCACGACGTTCGTCTTCGCCGTCCTGTTCAACACGCTCTACCGCTACCTCGCGCTGGTCGCCGCGCTCTTTTCGGTCTCGAACCGGATCACGCTCGTCCCCGGCCTCGTCGTCTCTGCCGAACTCCTGCTCGAACTGGCCATTCCCGTGGTCGTCCTCTGTGGCGTCTTCGGGGTCGGGTTCGCCGTCGAGCGCTCGCGGTACGGCGAGCAGGCGGTCGACTACTTCGACCGCGCGGCGACGCGCATTCCCGGCTTCGGCTCCATCTACGAGAGCTTCCGGCAGATGTCCGACGTCGTCCTCTCCTCTGACACGGAGAGCTTCCGCGAGGTGAAGCTCGTCGAGTTCCCCCACGAAGGGTCGTACACGCTCGGCTTCGTCACGACCGAGACGCCCGACGCGCTCGCCGAGCCCACGCCGCACGACGAGATGGTGACGATGTTCCTCCCGATGGCGCCGAACCCCGTGATGGGCGGCCACCTCGTCCACCTGCCGACCGACCGCGTGATGGACGTCGACCTCACCGTCGAGGAGGGCGTCCAGACCATCGTCACGAGCGGCGTCGCCATCGCCGACTCCGACCTCGACGGCGGCCTCTCCGGCGAGGAGATACGGACGCTCGCCGCGGGCGAAGCCGTCGACCGTCGGACCCGACCGGAGCGGGCGACGTCCTTCCACCGACGACCGGACCACGACCGGACGGCGCGGTACCGCGCCGATGTCGACCCCGCTCACGCCGGCCGCCCCCGTGACCTCGCCGAGCGGGGGCACGACGACCACGTCGACCCCGACGCCACCCGCCCGGCCCGCGAAGCGGACCGGGCCAGCGAGGCACGCGAGCGAACCGACACGCCCCCCGCCGAGCGGGCCGACCGCACCCACGACGAGCGCGAGCGGACGGACGACCCTCCCGCCGAACGGACCGGTCGGGAGTCCGACGAACAGGAGGAACGCGAATGACGTTTCGACTCCGCGACCACACCGCGGACGTCGCCGTCGAGGCCGAGGCCGAGAGCCTCTCGGGCGTCTTCGCCGCCGTCGCCGACGGGCTCACGGCGGCGATGTGCGACGACGTGCCCCCGCCCGCGGACGACGACGAGTCGGTGACGTTCACCGTCGAGGCCGAGTCCCGGGAGGCGCTCCTATTCGACTACCTGGACCAACTCATCTACGAGCGCGACGTCCGCGGCGTCCTCCCCGCGGACAACGAGGCGGTCGTCTCCGAGCCCGAGCCGGAGTCGGCGCCCGAGAGCGGGGACGGGGGCGAGGCGGAACCGGTGTGGCGCGTCGACGGCCGCGCGCGCGGCATTCCCTTCGACCGCGTCGACGCGCGTGACGTCAAGGCGGTGACGTACTCCGAGATGCGGCTCGAACCGGGTGCCGATGGCTGGGTGGCGTACGTCGTCTTCGACGTGTGAGCGGGACTGCGGTCACGGTGACCGCTCCGCCCGCACGACGTCGTGCGGTCGATACCGGAGCGACTGACAGCAGTCCCTCTGTAGCGACCGAACGTTCGTGAGTTTTCTCGCCGACCGAGAACGGGCCGTGCCGCTTAGGTCGGTCGAGTACTCACATACGAGTAATGGATTCTCCTCGAACGCGGCTCGCCGGGACGACGACACTGCTCACCGTCGTTCTCTCCGCGACGGTCGCCGTTCCTGTGCGCGCACACGTCCAGTACGTCACGCCCGGCGGTGACGAGATGGACCCGCTCGGCTTCCTGGTCTCGACGCTCGCGGAGCCGGTGAACGCGGCGCTGCTCGCGGGCGGTGCGGCGGTCGGTGTCGCCGCCGTCCTCGCGTATCTTCGGATTCGCCCCCTCCGTCACGACGTCCTCCTGCTGCGGCAGTTGCTGGCAGGGTACCGCGACCTCCTGCCCTGGTTGCTCCGACTCAGCGTCGGCCTCCCGCTCGTCGGCGCGGGGTTCGCGGGCTACCTGTTCACACCGGCGTTCGCCCCGGCGTCGCCCACGCTGGTCCGCCTGTTCGGCATCACCGTCGGATTCTGCCTGCTGTTCGGCTTCGGAACCCGGCTGATGGCGGCGTTCGGGTTCGTCGTGTACCTCGCCGCGCTCGCCGTCTCGTCCGACCTGCTGCTCGCGTTCGAGTACGTCCCCGGCTTCCTCGCCATCGCGCTCGTCGGCGGCGGCCGCCCGAGCGCCGACCAGGTCGTCGCGCGCATGGCCGACGACGGCCGGACGTTCTACTCGCGGATCGACCCGTTCTACCGACGGGTGGCCGTCCCGTTCGTCGAACGCGTCGACGGCTTCCGGGAGTACGTCCCGCTCGTCCTCCGCGCGGGGGTCGGCGTGGCGTTCGTCTATCTCGGCGTGGTTCAGAAGCTCGCGAACCCCGGTGACTCGCTGGCAGTCGTCGCCAAGTACGACCTGACGGCGGTGGTGCCGGTCGACCCCGCCCTGTGGGTCGTCGGCGCCGGCCTCGTCGAGGCCGCGGTGGGGATGGCGCTCCTCGCCGGCGTCTTCACCCGTCTCTTCTCGGGCGTCGCCTTCGTGCTCCTGACGACGACGCTCTTCGGACTCCCCGACGACCCGGTCGTCGCGCACATCTCCCTGTTCGGTCTGGTGAGCGCGCTCCTCGTGACGGGTGCCGGCCCCCTCTCGTTCGACGCGTGGGCCGCACGCGAGGTGCCCGATGCGGTCCCCGACCCGCTGGAAGAGTCCCCGAGCGCCGCCGACTGAGGCGAACCGGGGACCGGGGGTGGCTGGCGGCGCGCGGACGGAACGCTTTCCCCCGAACGCGTTGATTCTCTCCGTATGACCACACGCCAGTTCGGCGACATCACGCTCGAACAGGTCGACGAGTACGTCTGGGAGCTAGAGAAGCACGGGGAGATGAACGTCCCCGCGCGGGTGTTCGCCAGCGAGGAGCTCCTCGAACAGATCGGCGACGACAAGACGCTCTCACAGCTCAGAAACGCGACGCACCTCCCCGGCATCGCGAACTACGCGCTCTGTATGCCCGACGGACACCAGGGGTACGGCTTTCCGGTGGGAGGCGTCGGTGCGACGGACGTCGAGACGGGCTGTATCTCGCCCGGAAGTGTCGGATACGACATAAACTGCGGCGTCCGCATGGTGCGGACGGACCTCTCCTACGAGGACGTACAGGGGAGAGAACAGGAACTCGTCGACGCCCTCTTCGACGGCGTCCCCTCGGGGCTGGGCGGCGGCGGGGTCGTCGAGACGTCGAAGGGCGAGGTGGAGCGGATTCTCGAAGAGGGGGTCAAGTGGGCGCTGGAGAAGGGGTACGCCGTCCCGGAGGACCTGACCCACTGCGAGGACGAGGGGTTCAGGCCCGAGGCCGACGCCTCGGCGGTGTCGCAGAAGGCCAAGGACAGGGGCAAGAACCAGGTCGGCTCGCTCGGGTCGGGCAACCACTTCTTAGAAGTGCAGCGCGTCACCGACGTCTTCCGGGGGACGTGGCCGACGCCTACGGGTTAGAGGAGGACCAGGTCGTCGTCCTCATCCACTGTGGCTCGCGGGGGCTGGGCCACCAGACCTGCACGGACTACCTCCGGCGCATCGAGAAGGAGCACGCGGACCTCCTCGACGAGTTGCCGGACAAGGAACTCGCCGCCGCGCCGGCCGGGTCCCCCCTCGCCGAGGAGTACTACCGCGCGATGTGCGCCTGCATCAACTTCGCGTGGGTGAACCGCCAGCTCATCACCCACCGCACCCGCGAGGTGTTCGCCGACGTCTTCGGCACCGACTGGGAGGACCTCGGGATGGAACTGCTGTACGACGTCGCGCACAACATCGCGAAGAAGGAGGTCCACGAGGTGGCCGTCGACTCGGCGGGGAGGCCGACCGCCTACGACGAAGGCGTGGGGACCGAAGAGCGCGAACTGTACGTCCACCGGAAGGGGGCGACGCGGGCGTTCCCCGCCGGGCGGGAGGAGGTCCCGCCGGCGTACCGCGACGTCGGCCAGCCCGTCATCATCCCGGGGAGTATGGGCGCGGGGTCGTACGTCCTCCGGGGGGTGAGCAGTCGCTCGCGCGCTCGTTCGGGTCGACCGCCCACGGCGCGGGGCGACTGATGAGTCGGACACAGGCGAAAAAGGAGTTCTGGGGCGGGGACGTTCAGTCCGAACTCCGCGACCGGAACCAGATATACGTGAAGGCGCAGTCGGGAGCCACGGTGGCGGAGGAGGCCCCCGGCGTCTACAAGGACGTGGACGAGGTGGTCCGCGTCTCGGACGAACTGGGCATCGGCGAGACGGTGGTCCGCACCTTCCCCGTGTGCAACATCAAGGGCTGAGCCGCCTGAAGAGGCCCACGCTCGTTACAGGTGACTGAGAACGAGCGGTACCGTCTTTGTCCGACCCGCCACACGTCCGAAGTGGGAGCAGTCCCGTCCCGTGGTCACGGGTGTGGATAGCCCTGGGGGGCAGGACGGACGGCGCTGTTCCCCGCGCGACCCATTCGGTAGTACTGTCGTTACGGTCTCACCAGCCTCGCCGACTCTCTGTCCACCGACCGGCACGCGTCATCCCGTCGGACCCGACGGACCCCGCGGTCCGCCCGGACTTCGTGGCCCCGGTCGGTCGCGCAGTTCGACGCGTTCTGTAGGCTGGCGGGGGTCGAGTTCTCTCCCGTTCTCGTACTTCACGAAGCTCAGATAGAAGGATTCGCCACAGCCCTCCTCGCCCCGCTTGAGCGTCTCGTCGCCACAGACGAACCGGACGCCCTCGCTCTCCTCGTACTCCTCGTCGGGGTTCGCGTACGTCCACCCCTCGAACGGGTACGGCGTGACGGCCTTGTCGGCGAGGTACGCGTCGCGCTCCAGTTCGGCCAGCGCGCCGCAGTGCGGACAGTAGTAGGTGACCGTGACGGTCACGTCCTCGTCGCTCATCGAGCGTTCTAGCGAGTCGAGACGGATAAGCAGTGTGTGCCGTCGGGGACGGGGCGTGAGACCGGTCAGGACGGGCGCTCGTCGAGGAACTCGCGGACCGCCTCGTTGAACGCGGTCGGTCGTTCGAGCATCGCCAGGTGGGCCGCGTCGGGTATCTCGGCGGCGGTACAGTCCGGGAGGTTCTCTGCGAGGTACTCGTGGTACCACGGCGGCGTCAACTGGTCGTACTCGCCGACGACGGCGACGCTCGGAACGGAGAGGTCAGCGAGTCGGTCGCGAACGTCGAACGTGTGACACGTCCGGAAGTCGCGGCGGGTGACGGTTCGGCCGGCGTCGTACATCGCCTCCGTGGAGGCCTCGACGAGCGCGTCCGTCGGGTTGTGAAAGAGCCGGTCGGGTTCGTGGAGGAACTCGACGGCGCGGTCGAAGTCGTCGTCGAGCCACACCAGCAGGTCGTCGAGGACGGCGAGCCGCGCCCCGGTCCCCGTCAAAACGAGGCCATCGAGGGCGAGGTCGCGTTCGAGCGCCGTCGTGAGGGCGACTGCACCCCCGAGGGAGTTGCCGACGAGGACGCGCGCGTCCACCTCGCGTGCGACGGCGACCACGTCGTCGGCGTACGCCGACAGCGCCTCGTAGCCCGGGTCGGCGTCGACGTCGTCGCTCTCGCCGTGTCCGCTCAGGTCGAGCGCGGTGACCGGCGTGGCGTCCGCGAGTCGGAACTGCGCGCGCCACGCCGCGTGCGACCCACCGCTCCCGTGAACGCAGAGGAGTCCGGGACCGTCCCCTTCCCCGCGCGTCCGGTAGGCCGTGGTCCGTCCGTGGTGTGTCGTCCGGTCCATAGTGACTGTCTGCGAGGCAGTGGGATAAAGCCCCGTCCGACGGCTGGCGCGTCTGTTCAGGAGCGGAACCGCAAATCGAGTTCTCAGAGGCACCCGGCCGCCGTCTCCTGATTCGTCTGAGAAAGATTTATATATGTAGAAAGCTAACTTGGGGTTAGTTGATAACATGAGTACCCAACAGTTCGCCGGTGCCAACGACCGGTTCCTCCGCCGCTACGAGTACGACGACAGCTGGATCGTCGCGGCCGACCTCGGCGTCGCCGACGACGCGGTCGACGTCGACGTGGTCGGGACGACGGCCATCGTCGTGGTCGACACCGGCGACGGGGTCGCCGAGACGGAGTTCGAACTCCCCGGCACCGACGCCGACGTCGCCGTACAGAACGGCGTGCTGACCATCACGGTCGCGAAGTGACACGAGCCGTGTCCAGCGACCGCCGGTACGCACACATCGACGGACATCCTACCAACACACGAGATATCGCATGAAACTCATCGTTCGACCGCTGAAACAGAAGGACGCAGGGCGCGGACTCGCCGCCATCGACCGGCAGGCCGCCGAAGAGCTCGGCCTCGAAGGCGGCGACTTCATCCGCCTCAAGGGACAGAACGGTTCGACCATCGCCCGGGTGTGGCCCGGCTATCCCGAGGACCACGGCACGGGCGTCATCCGCATCGACGGCCGGCTTCGCCAGCAGGCGAACGTCGGTATCGACGACCGCGTCGAGGTCGAGAAGGCCGACGTCAAGCCCGCCTCGCGGGTGACCGTCGCGCTCCCGCAGAACCTCCGCATCGGGGGAACATCGGCACGTACATCCGCGACAAGCTCGCCGGGCAGCCCGTGACGACGGGCCAGACCGTCCAGCTTCCGCTGGGCTTCGGGTTCATGGCCTCGTCGAACCAGACCGTCCCACTGCGAGTCGCGTCGACCCAGCCCTCCGGGACGGTCGTCGTCAACGACTCGACCGAGGTCCAGATCTCGCAGAAGCCCGCCGAACAGATCAAGGAGACCTCGACCGGGAGCGACGGCGGTCCCACCATCACCTACGAGGACATCGGTGGGCTGGACCGCGAACTCGAACAGGTCCGCGAGATGATCGAGCTGCCGATGCGCCACCCCGAACTGTTCTCGCGGCTGGGCATCGATCCGCCGAAGGGCGTCCTCCTCCACGGGCCGCCGGGGACGGGCAAGACGCTCATCGCCAAGGCGGTGGCGAACGAAATCGACGCCTCGTTCCACACCATCTCCGGCCCCGAGATCATGTCGAAGTACTACGGGGAGTCCGAAGAGCAGCTGCGCGAGGTGTTCGAGGAGGCAGAGGAGAACGCCCCGGCCATCGTCTTCATGGACGAACTCGACTCCATCGCGCCCAAGCGCGAGGAGACGTCCGGCGACGTCGAACGCCGCGTCGTCGCCCAGCTCCTGAGCCTGATGGACGGCCTCCAGTCCAGAGGCCAGGTCGTCGTCATCGGCGCGACCAATCGCGTGGACGCCATCGACCCCGCCCTTCGGAGGGGAGGTCGGTTCGACCGCGAGATCGAGATCGGTGTCCCCGACCGCGAGGGCCGCAAGGAGATCCTGCAGGTCCACACGCGCAACATGCCGCTCGCCGACGACGTCCAGCTCGACGAGTTCGCCGACAACACCCACGGCTTCGTCGGCGCCGACCTCGAATCGCTGGCGAAGGAGTCGGCGATGAACGCCCTCCGGCGTATCCGCCCCGAACTCGACCTGGAGGCCGACGAAATCGACGCCGAGATACTCGAACGGCTGCAGGTGACCCTCGACGACTTCAAGGAGGCGCTGAAGGGCATCGAACCCTCGGCGCTCAGGGAGGTCTTCGTGGAGGTCCCGGACGTCACCTGGGAGGACGTCGGTGGGCTCGAAGGGACGAAAGAACGGCTCCGCGAGACCATCCAGTGGCCGCTGGAGTACCCCGAGGTGTTCCAGCAGTTGGACATGGAGGCCGCGAAGGGCGTCATGCTCTACGGCCCGCCCGGAACCGGAAAAACGCTGCTGGCGAAGGCCGTCGCGAACGAGGCCGACTCGAACTTCATCTCCATCAAGGGCCCCGAACTGCTGAACAAGTACGTCGGGGAGTCGGAGAAAGGGGTTCGAGAGGTGTTCAAGAAGGCGCGGGAGAACGCTCCCACGGTCGTCTTCTTCGACGAAATCGACTCCATCGCCACCGAGCGCGGCCGCAACAGCGGTGACTCGGGCGTGAGCGAGCGGATGGTCTCACAGCTCCTCACCGAACTGGACGGCCTCGAAGCCCTGGAGGACGTGGTGGTCATCGCCACCTCGAACCGGCCCGACCTCATCGACTCGGCGCTCCTCCGGCCCGGGCGGCTGGACAGACACGTCCACGTGCCCGTCCCCGACGAGGCCGCGCGCCGGGCCATCTTCGAGGTCCACACGCGGGACAAGCCGCTCGCCGACGACGTCGACCTCGACTCCCTCGCGCGGAAGACCGAGGGCTACGTCGGCGCGGACGTCGAGGCCGTCTGCCGCGAGGCCGCGATGAGCGCCTCGCGGGAGTTCATCCGCAGCGTCTCCAAGGAGGAGATCGGCGAGTCGGTCGGCAACGTCCGCATCACGATGGACCACTTCGAGGGCGCCCTGGCGGAGGTCACGCCCTCGGTCACCGACGAGACCAGAAAGCGCTACGAGGAGATCGAACAGCGCTTCAAGAAGAGCGAGGTCGAGCGGGACACCAACGAAGTCAGCCGGACGTTCCAGTAGAACCTTCTTCGAGTCCTCGGCTGCCTCCAGCAGCCTCGAACCGCTCGAAAAACGGTTCACCAACGAACGCCTCGCCCTCGCTCGCTCCGCTCGCTCAGCCGCGGTCGGTCCTGAAACCATGCGCTCCATCGGGCCGGCCCGACTGGGCTGCGCGGTGCCGATGACCTGTCCGTGGAGTCCCCTTCGAGGAAACGTCCCGACAGTCGAGGGACGACCCGAGCCGAGCACGACGAGGGCAGCCACTGCTCGGCGATTTAACCGCCCTATTCCTCGCGAGCAGCACAGGACGCGTCGAACCCCGGTCGCCCGTTCTCGACGTACGCGTCGACGACGAACGCCGGACACTCCGTCGGGTCCCACGTCCGCCCGGTCTGTCCGGCCTCGGTGCTGACGGTCACCTGGTGCTGGTCGGCGGACGCACGGAACGTCGCGACCATCTCGACCGCCTGCTCTCGGTCGGGCGGAAGCACGCCGGAGAACTCGTTCGTCACGCTCTCGCCCTGACGGACGACCACCTCGTACTGTCGGGAAACGTCGTCGCGGTTCCGGATGCGGACGGTGACCGTCGCCTCCGCGGCCGGCGTCTCGGTTTCGCTGTCGACGGGCGCGGCACATCCTCCCAGGAGCGCCGCGACGCTGCTGCCGACAGCGGTGCAGACCCGTCGGCGCGTCGACGTGACGGGGGAGGGGCTACCGATCACGTCATCCACATCCGTGCAAACGCGCATAACTCCTGGCCTCACCCGACGAGGCTCGCCGACGTGGTATCGGAGCAGGGGCTCCCTCCGACAGGTTCTTATCCCCGCTTCCCCGAGCGGTAGGTCCGAACGGCGCGCCGGAGGCGCCGACGACCCGACTTCGTTTCACCGGAAACCCGGTGTGTCAAACCGACAGACGTGAGCGGTGCCGTTTTCGACAGTTATAACTCGTTTTCGAGGTCCAGCAGGATACCCTCCGCGTGCTCTTCGGGCGAGACGTCCTCGTAGGCGCGAACGATTTCCTTCTCGGGACTGACGACGTAGGTGTTGCGGAACACCCCGTCGAACGTCTTGCCGAACATGTTCTTCTCGCCGTAGGAGTCGTACGCCGCCGCCACCTCGCCGGACTCGTCCGAGAGGAGGTCGAACGGGAGGTCGTGTTTCTCGGCGAAGGCCGCGAGGTCCGAGACGGGGTCGTCGCTGATACCGACCACCGAGACGCCCCGTTCTTCGAAGTCGTCGAGCGAGTCGCGGAAGCCGCACGCCTCGGTCGTACAACCGGGCGTGTCCGCGCGGGGGTAGAAGTAGACGACGACCCAGCCGTCGAAGTCGTCGAGCGCGACGGGTTCACCGTGTTGGTTCTGCAGTTCGAACGGCGGCGCTTTCGTGCCGGTTTCGAGCATACTCGTACTCGGAACGCCGACGGGGAAGAATGGTGAGGACTGCGGTGATGGCTTGCCGGTAGTCGCCGCCGTTGCGGCCGCGCTCGATGGCGATGGTGTCGGTCTCGCCGAAGAAAACGACCACGGGGGGTCGTGTCAGTCGATTCGCTCGGCCGCGTCCTTCCGGAGGAGGGGTTCGGCGTTGGTCGTCGGGAGCATCACGACGTCCTCGCGCGCGAGGTCGTACTCGCGTTCGTCGACGCCGTACACCGTTCCGACGTCGGCCGTGATGCGGAGGGTCGTCCGCTCGGGCCCGAGGTCGCGGCTGTCGGTCGGTGTCTCGTCCCCGGCGGGCGGGCCGGACGCCGGAGCCACAGCCGACGCGTCCGCGCCCTCGTCGCCAGACGCCTCAGGTGCGTCAGGGGCGCCAGAGACGGACGTCGCCTCCTCGGTCGGACGATCCGTTCCCGAGTCGTCGTCGGAGCCGACTCCGGTCGCCGAGTCGGCCGCCGCCGAACCGGTCGCTGAATCGGCCGCCGGACCTGGGGGCGTGTCGGGCGGTGCCGACGGCGCGTCCGTCTCCCCGGAGTCGCCGAGCGCGTCCGCCAGGATGTCGTCCGCGGGGTCCGGCGCCGTTGACGAGGCCGACGTCGAGGACGCCGACGGGGTGGGGTCGCCCTCGGCGACGGACGCGTCGGGGTCTGTATCGGTCGTCTGCTCGTCGGGGGTTTCCGACGCCGCCTCGTCGCGCTTCCCGTCGAGGGTTGCCATGACCGTCTCGCGGTTCTCGCGAATGCGCGCGACGAGGTCGTCGAACAGTTCCCGCTCCTCGGTCGTCATGCCCTCCTCGTCGGCCCCCATATCCGCGGCGGCGAACGAGGCGTGTTTGACGACCTTCCCGACGCGGCGCTCGTACAGCGCGTTCGCGATCTCCCGCGTCGACTCGATCTTGTCGGTGAGCTGACGGACGTCCTCGGAGGCGAAGGGGTCGTCGGCCGCCTCGACGGCGCGCTCGCGTTCGTCTTTCAACTGGACGACGTAGGCGGCGACGTCCTCGTAGAAGGAGTCCCGCAGGTGCTGGAGGCTGTCCTTCTGCCGCTCGGACCGTTGCACGCTGCGTAGCTCTTCGAGGTTCATCGGTCGGTGTTCGTCTCGGGTTCGTCCCGGGTCACGAGTGGGCGACTGTCGCGTGTTCCCGTGCGAGGAGGAACACGCCGATCCACTCACGAACCGACACGACACCCTCCTCTACCCTAAACCTGTCGCCGTCCATCCACGCCGGTGGGTCCGTCACCTCGACCTGCACCTCTCGCCCCGTGAACTGCTCGGGTACCGCGTCGACGAGCGGGTCGAACGACGCCACCTCGTCGGGGTCGAGCCGTCGGACCACGAGGCCGGTCCCCCCGTGGAGACTTCCGGGAAACCGGATGAGCCGCCGGAGGTCCGTCGTCACCGGTTCGTCGATGGGGGCCGTCTCGGTGGCGACGGCCTCCCGTGCGAGCGACTCGACCAGCGTTCGGACGCCGGGGCCGCCGGCTTCGAGGTTCCCCGTGCGGACGGCCTCGGGGGTGGACTCGAACGCGCCCAGGACCGTCCGGGCGCGCTTCTCGCCGACGCCGTCGAGTTGCGTGAGCCGTTCGATGGCCTCGGCCTCGTCCAGTTCGCCCAGTTCGTCGACGAACGAGAGGAGGCGACGGTGCGTCCGTGCGCCCCACCCCCCTTCGGTCTTGAGCATCCGGCGCGTCGTCCCCCGCCTGTTCTCGGTCCGGACGAGACCGTCGAGGTCGAGGTCGATGGCGCGGATGTAGTCGACGACCTCGCGGCGGGCGGTCGAGTCGAGCGTTCGAACGCCCGCCTCGCGCACGTGTACGTGGTATCCCCTTCCCCCCGAGAACACCACCTGGAGGTCGTCGTGGGCGACTCCGAGGTCGTCGGTCAGGAGGTCGAGGAGGCGGACGAGCGCCTCCTTGCACCGGTCGAGCATCTCCGGGTAGGGCGTCGACTCGTCGACCCCGTCGAGGTGGTCGCCGTCGAGGTCGAAGACGAGGTCCGCCGCCTGCCACCCCTTCTCGTCCATCGTGTCGGCGCCGGGGTTTCGATACTCGGCGGCGGAGAAGTAGACGTGCCGGGGGGCCTCGTCGGCGAGGAACGTCCCGACGTCGCCGAGGTCGACGAGCGCCTTGTGCCGGACCATCGTGGTCCCGCCCGCGGTCCACGGGATGTAGCCCCACTCGCGCGACCCCGCCGCCGGGGGGAGGACGACGTCGGTCGACGCGTAGTACGCGCTGAACCGACGGCGGAGGTAGTCGCGGGTCGCGCTGTCCATGACGGCGGATGTTGTCGAGAGGTCGGTAAAGTCGTTGCGTCTGCGAGTGAGCGGGTGGGGGTCGGTCCCGTATTGCTCGAAAATACGAACCATCCCACTGAACAATTAAGTCTGCTCGTCACGTTCTCACACGATAAGGAACCGGTTCGGGTCGTGCGGTTGATGGACTGCTGATTTTTCGGGCTCGCGCGTAGTGATGACGACGAGTTTACTACAACTGCGGTAGTAACAATTACCGAAAGTATAAATAAGACCTATACCAACACATCGAACTGTAATGGTTGATACTGAGCCACACGACAGTGAATCGGGTGTGTCGCGTCGGAGCTTCGTCAAAGCAGCAGGGGCCTCCGGGGTCGCGGTCGGACTCGCGGGCTGTGTGAGCACCGGCGGCGGCGACAGTTCCGGTGGCTCCGGTGGGAACGGCGGTTCCGGCGGCAGTGGTGGGTCGACGGACACGCCGATCAGTACCGAGGAGCCGACCGAGGATGTCACGATTCAGTGGGCGGCGGACACGCGGGTCGCCAACGCGAGCGACCAGATCAAGCAGGCGCTCTCGGATGCCGGCCTGCCGGACAACATCACCGTCGAGATTCTCGCCGGGTCACAGGTCACCGACAACCGGCAGTCGCAGTACCAGCAGTGGCTGAGCTCGGGTCGTGAGGACCCCACCCTCATGATGATGGACAGCGGGTGGACCATCCCGTTCATCGCCCGCGAACAGCTGCAGAACCTGAGCCAGTCGCTTCCGGACGAGATGGTGAGCCAGGTCGAGGACAACTACTTCCAGGCGTCGGTCAACACCGCACAGGGACCGAACGGCGACCTCTACGGGGTGCCGCTGTTCCCGGACTTCCCGACGATGCAGTACCGCAAGGACCTGCTCCGCGAGGCCGGGTACGGCGACTCGGACTTCGAGACGTGGGCGACCGACTCGATGTCGTGGGCGGAGTTCTCGCAGGTCACGAAACAGGCGATGGAGGCCAACTCCGACACCGAGTACGGGTACACGTTCCAGGCGAACGTGTACGAGGGCCTGTCGTGCTGTGACTTCAACGAGTTCATGACCTCGTGGGGCGGCGCGTACTTCGGCGACCCCTCCCAGTACCTGTTCGGCCCCATCGGCGACCGGCCCATCACGGTCGACGAGCAGCCGGTCATCGACTCCATCCGGATGGTCCGCAAGTTCATCAACGGCGCGGACGACCCCGAGGCGCTGTCCAGCGACGACTACGCGGGCAACATCGCTCCCGAGGCCGTCCTGCAGTGGACCGAGGAGCCCTCGCGCAAGCCGTTCACGAGCGGGGACGCCATCATGCACCGCAACTGGCCGTACTCCATCGTCATCAACGGCGCGGAGGACGCCTTCGGCGAGGACCTCGGCGTCATGCCCATCCCGTACGGCGTCACCGCCGACGAGGCGGAGTACCCGATGACGGGTGGACCGGTCGCCGCGCTCGGCGGCTGGCACATGACGATGAACCCGAGCTCCTCGTCGGCGAAGAAGCAGGCCGCCGTCTCCGTGCTCCGCGCGATGATGACCGAGTCGTTCAAGCTCGACATGTTCAGCATCATCGGCTGGATTCCGCCGGAGCCGTCCCTGCTCGACTCCGAGGAGGCGTCGCAGGTCGACATCATCGGCCGCTACACCCAGCAGCTGAAGGTGGCCGGCGAGAACGCCATCCCGCGACCCGTCACCGTCGTCTGGCCGCAGCAGTCCGGCCGCATCTCGAGCCAGGTCAACGCGGCCTACGCGCAGGAGAAGACCCCGCAGCAGGCGATGTCCGACCTGAGAGACCAGCTCGAGCAGATCGAGAACAGCGCATAAGTACCCTCGGTACACTCTGTCACACGCATACACATGGCAAC
This sequence comes from Salinigranum rubrum, assembly GCF_002906575.1. Classification (NCBI taxonomy): domain Archaea; kingdom Methanobacteriati; phylum Methanobacteriota; class Halobacteria; order Halobacteriales; family Haloferacaceae; genus Salinigranum; species Salinigranum rubrum. The sequence goes on along the minus strand of NZ_CP026309.1, from coordinate 2,453,777 downwards.
AGAACAACGAACCGAGGAGGGCGTCCGCACGAGCGGCGGGCCGATAACGGCGTTTACGCGCTGGATGGAGAACCTCTCCGAGGCGCAGTACGCGTATCTGCTCCTCATCCCGGCCCTCTTGCTCCTGCTCGTCATCGCCATCTATCCGTTGGCGTCGACGTTCCTCATGTCGCTGTCGGCGGACGCACTGACGGGCTCTGCCCGGCTTGGTGAGTTCGTCGGCTTCCAGAACTACGTACAACTACTCACTGGGCAGATCGACTTCAAGTTCCCCTCGCCGTTCCTCCCGGGTGGCGGAACCGGGTTCATCCAGAGCGCGCTCGGTGTCACCCTCGTGTTCACTGCGGTGAGCGTCCTGTTCGAGACCATCATCGGCTTCGGTCAGGCGTTCGTCCTCGACCAGGACTTCCGCGGGCGCCGATGGGTCCGCGTCGCCATCATCATCCCGTGGGCCGTCCCCATCGTCATCCAGGGGATGATCTTCTTCCTGATGTTTCAGCCGAACATCGGCTTCCTCATCGGAACCGCGGAGAACCCGACGCTCCTGAACCAACTCGGTATCAGCACGACCCCTCTGCGGAACACGGTCGACTCGCTGACGCTCATCATCGTCGCCGACGTCTGGAAGACGACGGCGTTCATGGCGCTTCTCATCCTCGCCGGGATGCAGAGCATCGACCGCTCGCTGTACGACGTGGCGAAGGTGGCAGGCGCCTCGCCGTGGCAGCAGTTCAAGATGATCACCTTCCCGCTCATCCTCCCGACCATCCTGGTTGCGATGCTGTTCCGCACCATCGCCGCGATGCGCGTGTACGGCATCATCGAGACGATGGCGGGCTGTTCGACCGTTCCGTCGCTGTCGTGTCTCGTCGTGACGACGTTCAACTCACGGCTGTACGGGACCTCTGCTACGGTCGCGTTCGTGACGGCGGCGATCATCGCCGTCGTGGTGTCCATCTACATCTTCAAGTTCGCCGACGCCGAGGGAGGTGCCTTCTGAGATGTCTGGAGAGAACCCGACCCAGACGGAGAAGATGGGCAAGATGGAGGACGCACCGATCAAGCGCGGCCCACTCGCGACGTGGGTCAGCAAGGTCATCAAGAACCCACAGCGCGCGTACCGCGCGATGTTCTACGTTCTGACCATCTTCTTCCTCGTCACGACGCTGTTCCCGTTCTACTGGCTGCTCGTGTTGGCGCTCACGCCGAACGAGCTCATCTCGAACATGGGGCTCGTCCCGAAGGGGTTCAACCCCGCCGTGTTCGTCACGATGTTCGAGCGGGTGCCGTTCCACCTCTACATGTTCAACAGCTTCGTGCTCGGCATCACGACGACGGTCATCGTGTTACTCTTGGCGTCTCTGGCCGGCTACGTCTTCGGTCGGCTCCGCTTCCCCGGGAAGAACGTGCTGATGCTGGCCATCCTGGCCATCTCGTACTTCCCGCCGGCGGCGTTCCTCATCCCGCTGTTCCAGTTGTTCACCGGGAACGTGGCGTTGACGTTCATGATCCCGGGGCTCCCCGAGATCACGGTGTCCTCACCGGACACGTTCAACACGCCCATCCCGATGGTGTTGCCGTTCAGCGCGCTGTTCATGCCGCTGTCGATCTTCATCCTCACGACGTTCTACGGTCAGATTCCGGACGGGTTGGAGGACGCCGCGCGGGTGGAGGGCACCACGAGATTGGGTGCGCTGTTCCGCGTCATCATCCCGCTCTCGGCACCGGGCGTCGCGACGGCGGGCGTCCTGACGTTCATCAGCGTCTACAACGAGTTCTTCTTCTCGTTCCTGATGAACAACGGCGAGGCCTCCTCGTGGGCGCCCATCGTCGCTGGCATCCTGAAGTATCAGGGCCAGTTCGACACGCCGTTCAACCTCATGGCAGCAGCGAGCATCGTCGGGGTCCTGCCCGTGGCAATACTGGTCATCATCGCTCAGGAACGCATCGTGAGCGGGCTGACCGCCGGAGCACTCAAGGAGTAATACAATGGGAGACGTCAAACTCGAGAACGTGTACAAGCGGTACGACGACGTAACGGCAGTCGAAGACATGAACATCCACATCCGGGACGGCGAGTTCGTCTGTCTCGTCGGTCCCTCCGGCTGTGGAAAGTCGACCACGATGGAGATGGTTGCCGGCCTCACCATCCCCTCGGAGGGGGAGGTGTACATCGGTGGACGCGAGGTGACGAACCTCCCACCGAAGGACCGCGGAATTGCGATGGTCTTCCAGAACATCGCGCTGTTCCCGCACATGGATGTGTACGACAACGTCTCGTTCGGTCTTCGCCTCAGAGACTTCGACAAGGAGGAGATCGACCGTCGCGTCGAGCGTGCCGCGGAAATCGTGCAGATCACCAGCATGCTCGACCGCATGCCGGACGAGATGTCCGGCGGGCAGCGTCAGCGCGTCGCCATCGCCCGCGCCATCGTCCGGAACCCCGACGTGTTCTTGATGGACGAGCCGCTGGCGAACCTCGACGCCAAGCTCCGCGTCCACATGCGGACGGAGCTGCAGCGCCTCCACAAGGAGCTGCAGACCACCATCATCTACGTGACGCACGACCAGGCGGAGGCGATGACGATGAGCGACCGAATCGCGGTCATCGACTCCGGCAACCTCCAGCAGATCGACCCGCCGCTCACCTGTTACAACGAGCCGGCCAACATGTTCGTCGCGACGTTCATCGGCTCGCCGTCGATGAACATGCTCGACGGGCGCATCACCGAGAACGGCTGGGAGAACGACAACGTCTCCGTGGACTTCGACCCGGCGCAGTACGGCGTCACACCCGGTGACGAAGTCGCCCTCGGGATCCGACCCGAGGACGTCTACCCCGTCGACAAGGCCAGCAACATCGAGAGCCAGACGAAGGTCATCCGTGCGGACACCGACGTGATGGAGCCGATGGGTGACGAGACGTTCGTCTACCTGCTGCTCTCGGAGGAGGCCGAAATCGACCTCGAAGCGGGTGCTGGCAGCGGCCAACTCCTCATGAGCGTCTCGCCCGACACGAACATCGAGGAGGACGAAAGCATCGAAGTCGTTCTCGACCGCTCGAAGGTCCACCTGTTCGACCGCGAATCCGGCGAGTCCATCCAGCACGGCCTCGATTCGATGACGAGCACCGGCGGGGCCACCGAAGCCGCCGAGAGCGACGACTGAACTCGACTCGACGCTCGGTCCGCCCTCGCGACGACACGCCCTTTCTTCTTGGCCTCCCTCGTGAGCGACCGCTCGCCGTCGGTCGTCGCGTCCGCGTCGGCTGTGGTGTGTCCCGATATTCGTCGCCGGCAGCCGTGGCCGACATATAAGTAGCGCCCGGCCCTTATGCCGGGCATGGTCACGCTAGAGGGATACGTCTATCTGGGCGGGATGACCGTGCTCTTCTTCTTCTGGGCGTACGGCATCATCCGGTTCCTCATGGACGTGAAGAACATCTACATCCCGAAAGGGAAGCAGTACGTTCGGGGGCGGCGGCGGCTCAAGGAGGAGGAGAAGAAGGAGAAAGAACGCGAGGAGAAGGAGCGACAACTGTACTGACGGGGCGCCCACGGACGCCAGCGGCTCCCGTGTGTCACACTCTCACAGCCACACGGCGAACACATAACACGTAACCACCTCCCCTGTTTCGGGTGAGCCATGACCTCGGAAACGGACGGGAAAGTACGTATCGGCATCGTCGGCCTCGGCAACATCGGCACCTACCACGCGGAGTTCCTCGGAGAAGTCGAGCGGGCGGACATCGTCGCCGGCCTCGACATCGACGCCGACGCCCGCGACGCGTTCGCCGCGGAGTTCGGCGTCGAGACGTACGCCGACCGGTCCGACCTGTTCGACCAGGTGGACGCCGTCATCGTCACCACGCCGAACCGCTTCCACGAGGAGTACGCCGTCGCCGCGCTGGACGCCGGCGTCGACGTCCTCTTGGAGAAGCCGCTCGCGCACACGCTCGAAAGCGCGGAGCGCATCGCGCGTGCCGTCCGCGAGAGCGACGCGCTTTGCATGGTCGGGTTCAACAACCGCTTCTCGAACCCGGTCGAGGTGCTGAAACACGACCTCCGCGCGGGTCGATTCGGCGACGTCACCCACGTCGAGGCGAACTATGTCCGCCGTCGGGGCATCCCCGGTCGCGGGTCGTGGTTCACCTCGAAGGACGTCGCCGGCGGCGGCGCGCTCATCGACATCGGCGTCCACGCCATCGACCTCTCGCTTTACTTCCTCGACTTCCCCGAGGTCGTTGAGGTGTCGGGGACGACCCGGTCGGAGTTCGGTATTCACGACGAGTACGCGTACCTCCGACAGTGGGGCGCGGACCACGGCGCCGGCGGGTTCGACGTCGAGGACTCGGCGACGGCCTTCATCCGGTGTGCCGACGGCCGGACGATTTCGCTGGAGGTGGCGTGGGCCGCCAACCGAGCGGACTCCGACGAGTTCGTGATTCGGGGCACCGAGGCCGGCGCGACCCTCGACCGGGGCTCGCACGACCTCACGATGTACGAGGCGAGCATCGGCGGCGCGAACCACTTCTCGACCACGGACGTCGAGACCCAGGAGGCGGTCACCCACCGCCAGGAGCAGCGGGCGTTCGTCGAGGCGGTCCAGCGGGGTCAGGTCGAACGGAACACGGTCGACCAGGCGCTCGCGGTCCAGCGGGTCATCGACGCCATCTACCGCTCGGCGGCTGAGGGGCGCGCGATTCGGCTGGACGACTGATTGCTGATCGGACCTCGATAGTCATCGTCCGCGTCGGACCGGAGCAAGAGACGTCTGAATCGGGCCAGTCGATACAGAATAGTGTCGTGGACACCTGCGAGGAGGTGTCGGGACGTTCACTCGGCGCTGGACTCCTCTTCGTCCGTTGCGGTTTCGCTCTGTGCGCCAGTGTCGACGTCGTCGGGTTGCGGAATCGAGACGGTCAGCGTGCCGGTGTCTCCCCCGTCGTAAGTCCCGTTGGCTGACTCGAACAGTTCCTGCTGGCCGATTTCCTCCTCGTCGAACGGACCGGGGAGCGTGTAGACGGCGAGGTGCAGGTCACGTTCCGACGCGCCGTCTTCGAGTTCGAACTCGACCGTGACCTCAGTCGGGTTGCCCTGGTCGTCGAACTGGAACTCGTTGTCGACGATGGTGACTCCGCCGAGTTGGCTGTCGTTTCGTTTCCTGAGCAGGGACGGGTTCTGAGAGGCGCCGTCTTCGGAGTTTCCGAGCGCGGCCATCACGTCGTTCGGCCAGTAACCCGGCGGGGTCGGAGGCGTCGCTCCCTCGCCGAAGTCGACCTGCCAGTAGACCGGTTCCTCGTCCGCGGCGGTGACCGTCACCGTGGTCTCGACCGTGTCGTTCGCGCTTCGCACGACGACCTCCTGCTCACCGACGTCGGCCGAGGTGGGCCGGTACGAGAGTGACACCACATCACCCTCGCCCGGGTCGAGCGTGACCGTCGTCGTGTTCACGACCTCACCGCCGACGACGAGAGAGATCTGCTGTGTGCCCGACTGCTTGCCGGTGTTCTCGACGACAGAGGATACCTCGAACCGGTCGCCCGCTTCGACCGAATCGGCGGAAGAACCGGGTCGCACGTTGAAGGAGGCGGCTTCGGAGGGTTCTGTAATCACGACCGTCGTCGTGTCGACGGTGTCCTCGGTGCGGACGCCCACCTCGTACTCACCGGGAGGGAGGTTGTTCGTCGCCTCGGAGAAACCGCCCGTCGCAGTCTCGCCGCTCGCCAGTGTCGGGTCGAAGAAGACGTCGTCGACCGCCTCGCCCTCGAACAGGAACTGCACGACCTGCGTGCCTTCGGCGTCACCGGTGTTTCGGACGCTCACGTCCACTTCGAGCGGCGGTCCCGGACTGAGTGGCGCGTTCGTCCCAGTGATCTCAGCGTCGAAGAACGCACCCCCTGAGTCGTTCGGCGGGGCGGTGACCGTCACCGTCGTGCTGTCCGTGTCGTTCTCGCTGCTCACCGCGACTTCCAGTTCGCCGACGTCGTCCGGGGTCGGTTCATGTAGAATCGGAACCGTCTTGCTCTCGCCGGGGTCGACCCTGACCGTCGTCGTATCGACGACCTTACCCCCGACGCGGAGTCGGAGTAGCTGTCTGCTCGACTGCTCGCCGGTGTTCGTGATTACGGGGCGTACTTCGAGTCGGTCGCCCGCTTCGACCGGATCGGTGGGGCTGCCGATTTCCACTTCGAAGAACGCACTTCCCGAATCGTCGACGTCCTCGCTGACGGCGGTTCCAGTCTGGCCGGCCTGTGAGACGGCCAGTGCTGGAGCCCCGCCGACGACCACCATGGCCGCGACGAGGGCGGTGATGACCGGGAGGACCGACGTACTCCAGAGACGGTCACCCACTGTCTTCACATCCCGAGTTCGGTTCGCGTGTCTGTCTGGAGGGCGAGTGGACGATACCGTCTGCAGGGCTGGTTCGAATCATCGTTTCAGGCGTCTCACAACTGTTCACGTCGGTCAGATAAAACTTCCGCAATAGTAACCAATACTCTTGACATGCGTCGGAGGTGAACGCCGCGGCGTCGGACCGGTCCGGGAGAGACAGGTTGAAACGACCACGCGCCTCACAGTGGGCCATGTCGCGCGTCTTCGCCTCGATACGTCGCCCGGAGTACACGGGGAAGAACCGGTGCTGGCCGTGTACCGCGCTGAACGTCGCGCTCGTGTTCGTCGGGAGCGTCCTGGTCGGCCTTCTCTCGCCGTTTCTCGGTGTTCTCGGTCTCCTCTCGGGCCTCGCGCTCGTCGTCCTGCGCGGCTACGTCGTCCCGTACACCCCCGAGTTCGCGCCGCGTCTCGTGGCAGCGCTCCCGGTCGACCTCAGGTTCGAGACGCACCGCACCGACGGCGGACGGGCGTCGGAGTCGCTGACCGGTGACGACGAGGCGGACGGCGAGACGCTCATCCGGCGACTCGCCGACGCGGGGGTCATCGCCGCCGACGAGTCCGGCGACCTCTTCCTCGCGGGGGAGACCCGCCGGACGTGGGAGGCGGGGATGAGACGTCTGCGCGACGCCTCCGACGAGGAACTCGGAGCCGCGACGGCGTCGGCCGCGCCGTTCCCCGCCGAAGGGAGCGTCGAGGGCGACTGGGTAGTCGTGACGCGAACCGCCGACGCGGACGAGGCGGGTGTCGGCGAAGCGGGCAGCGACGGCGAGGGCGACGAGGTGTGGCTCTCGCGGGCGCACGCCATCGCGGACACGGCTGCCGTCGCCGCGATGTCCGACGCGGTCGACGCACGGACGGCCGCACAGGCCGCGATGCCGTTCCGCCTCTTCTTAGAGACGTGTCCGCTCTGCGGCGGCGACACCGAAGAGACCGTCGTGAGAGAGTGCTGCGGGGGGACGCAGGGCGTCTACGACAACCCCGAGACGCCCGTTCTCGCCTGTAGCGAGTGTGAGGAACTGCTGTACGAGTTCTGAGTCGCTCTCTCCTCGGCAGTGGTCGGCAGTGGTCGTGTGGAGAGTCGTCGACGAATCGGCTGGATCGGACGAGAAGGCGCGCAGGGCACGGGCGCGGTGAACCGCACCCTCGTCCCTCCCCAGCCAGATGCTCGCGCCTCCGTGCGCGAGCGGGCCCTCGCACGAGTCGCTCGCTCGCGTTGTCGCCGGCGCTGTGCGCCGGCTTCCAGCGGAACCGCCGGTTCCGCCCGGCTCGTTCGCTCCCGCGCGCCGACCGCCAACACGGTGCGGTGGCGCGCGGCCAGCGCGGCCTCCGTGCCGCGCGAACGCTCGTGCGAGGGATGAGCGGGTGAACGAACGGAGTGAGTGAACGAGCGAATCGGCTGGGGAGGGTGTGGTCACACCGTGTCCGTGTACCGTGCGACTTCAGTCTCGTCGCGGTTCGCTTCGCTGCTGCCTCTCTCCACATCGATCAGTCCGACAGATCGAACCTCACACGCGACGGAGGGCGACGGACTCGCTCACTCGAACGCCGACCGGTCCGGGACGCTGTCCCTCCCGAGCAGTATCTCCTGGGCCTCGACCGATTCGAGCGCGGCGACCAGTCCGCCGACGTCGACGGGGCCGTCGTCGGTCTCGATGACGAACGACGCGACCTCCTCGGTGTCCTCGAACGTGTACGTCTCGACGCGGCCCTCGACGACGATGGTCTCGCCGGTTTCGACGTCGCGACCCGAGACGGAGGCGTAGAAGGGGCCTTCGAGTTCGCGGACGTCCTTGACGGCGCGACGAATCGAGGCGTAGCGACGGGGGAACGGGCGGCGTTTGCCGTCCGTGGCGAGCGTCTCCGCCGTCGTCCACAGCACGGTGCCGAAGAAGCCGCTCACGAGGAAGCCCAGCGCCGAGCGGTTGAAGATGACGCCGTAGCGGTCGCGGTCGTCGCGGAGGGCGTCCTGCGTCGCGTAGATGGAGTAGTCGCCGTCGGCGACGGCGAGAACCGGCGTCGTGATGCCGCGGCGGGCGCGCGCGACGGTGGCGACGTCGAGGTAGTCGAACTCCGTCGGGTCGGGCGCGCGCGAGGCGGGCGTCACGAGCAGGTCGATGCTCACGCCGTCGTCGATCTGTGCCGCGAGGTCGTCGCGGAACCGCCGAAGCAAGTCGGGCGTGAGCGAGAGGACGAGTTCGTACTCGGCGGTCTCGATGATCTCCTCGACGTAGCGGAGGATGGTCGACCGGGACTTCACGAGCGTGACGGCCTCGGTGTCGCGGGCGGGCGCCGTGTAGCGCGCTTCGAGTTCGGTCACCAGTTCGTCGAGCGAACTCTGGATGCTCCCGAAGGCGTCGTCGGGGTCGACGGCGACCACCTTCATCGGACGGGACTCGCGGAGTTCGACGAGCCCCCGGTCGGAGAGCGAGCGGACCGTGTCGTACACTCTGGGCTGGGGAATGTCGGTCCGGTCGGCGATTTCGCTCGCCGTCAACTGTCCGTGTTCGAGGACCGCGAGGTACGCCTCGATCTCGTACTCCCCGAGGTTGAACCGGTCGCCGACGCGCTCCATCGTCGTCCGCAGGTCGTCTACCATACTGTGCCCGTCGGACGTGGGCCCTAAAGGATTTATTATAATTCGAGTAGCACGACGTTACGAAAACCCGTTCTCGAACCACGGTTGGCCCGCTCACATGTACATCCGGTCCTCGGGAACGTCCGCCTCCTGTGTGTCCATCCGCGCGGCGAGGTCCGCGTAGTACTGGCGCACCCGCTCGGCGAACGACGTGAGCGGGCTCGAATCGATGCCGAGGTCGTAGACGTCCCCGACGGTGTCGACGAGTCGGATGGCCGCGTCGACGTCGGGCGCCTGCGCGTGGACGGGTGTGACGTACAGGCAGACTCCCAGTGGCGAGTCGAGGCCGCGCACCATCAGCGCCGCGTTGACGCCGTCGAGGAAGCCCGTCCCCATGGGCGGGACGTCTTCCCCCGCCAGCCGACGCTCGCGGTAGTCGTCGGTCGCGACGTAGAACGTCCGGTGGGCGTCGGGGCCGTGCGGGACGGGGACGCCCGCGAGCACCACCACCTCCTCGACGCTGCTCCCCTCCGTCCAGTCGAGGACGGCGTCGGCGAACGGCCCGCCCACGGCGGTCGGAACGAACAGTTCCGCGACGAGGACGGTGATATCGAGGTCGTCACGCGAGTAGATGCGCACGGGGTGACGGGGGCGGCCGTCGGTGAACGGGGTGATGACCGGGAGCCCCTCGGCGGTGACGTGGCCCTGCTGTTCGAGGTCGAGGTGGTCGACGAGGAAGTCCACGGCGGTGAGGCCGGCGAGGCCGAACGCCGAGAACCCCACGACGAGGAGGCTGCTCGGTTCGTCGGCGTGCGTGACGGAGAAGTCGGGCGCGGAGGGTGCGTCGGCGGACATGACCGCGATGTTCGAAGAGCCGCCGTTTAGCTGTTCGGCCCGACGCCACGCGTACGGTGTGGGTCCGTGTGCGTCTCGGGGACCGCGTGAACCGCCGGCGGTCGGAGCGGGAGCGCGAACACCGCACGACACACGGACACGGCGCGCCCCGCTGGCCACACGGGCGACTCAGGTCGGTCTCGCCAGTCCCGCGGACGGAGCGACCGAAGGAACCGGCCGGGGGAGGGTGTGGCTGCGGTCTCACCACGCCCGTACATGCGAGTCTCCGTGCTCACTGGCACGCTCACGGCACTGCACGGACCACACACGAGCCGTCTGTCCACACACCGAACGCCACCGGCCGCATGGTGAGGGAGGACAACCCTTTTTTGTAGATACGCCGAGCGTTCCTCATGGACCCCCTCGCCGTGGTGCTCCAGGCGGTGGACGAGCCGACGCTCGCGGACGTCCTGCCGGAGTGGGTGCAGTTTCCCGGGTGGCGGCTCATCGTCGTCGTCATCGTCCTCGGCCTCGGAGCGTACGTCTCGAAGTACGTCGTCCGCCTCCTCGGTCGGCCCATCGCCCACCGGTTCAAGCGGCAGAGCGTGGCCCAGACGCTCCTCAAATCCATCCGCGTGCTCACTATTCTGCTGGCGGGGGCGTTCGGGCTCAACGTCGTCGGCATCGAACTGGGCAACATCGTCCTCTCGGTGACGGTGTTCTCGGCCGTCCTGGGTATCGTCCTCGCGCCCATCCTCGGGAGCCTCATCAACGGGCTGTTCCTCCTCGCGGACCAGCCGTACGAGGTCGGTGACATGATCGAACTCGACACCGGTCAGCGCGGGTTCATCGACGAGATTACCCTCCGCTACACGAAGATGTTCACCCTCGACAACACCTTCCTCGTCATCCCGAACTCGACGATCAGGGACCGCGACGTCATCAACTACTCCGCGGAGGACGAGCGGACGCGGATCCAACTCAGCGTGCTCGTGACCTACGAGTCTGACATAGACAAGGCGCGCCGACTGCTCGAAGACGCCGGCCGCCGGAGCGACATGGTCGTCGAAGGGGGGCCGGACATCCGCATCGGGAGCGCCCGCTACCCCGCCGCGCCGCGGGCGTACATCGACCAGTACGCCGACCACGGCATCAGTATCACGCTGCGGTACTGGGCGAAGAAGCCGTACAAACTCGGGACCGTCCGGTCGGAGGTGCTGACGAACCTCGGTCAGAGCCTCGCCGAGGACGGCGACGGCGTCGAGATGGCCTACCCGCACCAGCACCTCGTGTTCGACGAGACGAGCGGCGTCGCACAGGTCGAACTGGGGAACGGCACCGGGCGGAACGGCCGGGGCGACGGCGCGCACCGACGCGGGGACGCCGTCGGTCGACAGTCCGTCTCGCGGCCGGACCGCGAGTGAGAAGCCCTAGTCGGCGCGGACGGTGACGACTTGGCAGTCGAGTTTCTCCTCGAGAAAGGTCTCGATGTCGGGGTCGTCGAGGAAGCGCTTGACCATCGTCCGCCACCGGGAGGCCTGCTGGGTGCCGATGACGACGACGTCGGCCGACTCGGCGGCGACCTCTTCGAGGATAGTCTCCTCGACGAGAAAGCCCCGACGGACGACGTACCGGGCGCGGTCGATCTGGCCGACGGCGCGCTCGGCCGCCCGCTTGAGGTCCGCGCGGGTCACCCCTCGGGAGTCCTGGTAGAGGTCGACGTGGAGGACGGTGATGTCGGCGTCGCTCTCGCGGGCGATTCGAACGGCCTCTCGCAGTGTCGCTTCGGAGGGCTCCGACAGGGGGTACCTGACGGGAACCACGACGCGCGTCATACGCGGGGGAAAACGCTCCGGCGGCCTGAACGTTTCTGTTGCGGCTCATTTCCGGATTCGTCCATCGACCCGCGCGTCGAGCCCCTCCGCCCGCGCGTACGCCCAGAGCACCTCGTACTGGATGCCGACCTCCCCGCGCGATGGTGCTGGTCGAGCGTGGGGAACTCGTGGTCGGTGTGCAGGAGGTAGTCCGAGGTGCCCACCGTGTACGTCGCCGCCGGGTCGAGCGGTTCGCCCCCGACGAGGACGTCCGTCACCCCTTCTCCCGAAACCGTCATCGAGACGCCGCTGACGTGGCCGTGCCACCAGTCGGGGTCGCCGAACGCGAGGTTCTCCCCGGCCGACTCGCGGAGAATCGCTTCGAGTTCCCTCCCCGTCACCTCGGCCGTGACGACCTGCTCCTCGAAGGGGACGAGGCTCACGAGGTCGCCGGTGGTGACCCGTCCCGAGAGGGGCGGCCCCTCGCGGATGCCGCCGCTGTTCTGGAGCCCCACGTCCGACTCGGTGGCCCAGCGGTACGCGTCTGCGACGAGGTTGCCGACGCGACACTCCCCGCCGAACACCGTCCCGTGGTCCCGGTGGAGCGGTTCGTCGACGCGGGCGAGCACCTCGTCGAAGCCGGCCGCGACGACGCGGCGCTCGAGCGACTCGACGAGCGGTTCGTACGGGTCCGCGGATGTGGTCTCGTGCAGCGTCGCCTCCCCCGTGGCGAGGTCGACCTCGCACACGGCCGCCCCGTTGACCCCGGGTCGGGTGCAGCGCGTCCCCTTCACCACCTCGTTCCGGCGGCTGTGGACGTGCCCGCCGAGAACGGCGTCGATGCCATCGAGAGCGGCGAGCGCGTCGTCGCCCGCACCGAGGTGCGAGAGGGCGACGACGTGGTCGACGCTCCCGAGCGAATCGACCGCTTCCCGCACCGCCTCGACGGGGTCGGTGAACGTCACGTCGGCGGCCATCGGGTTGAGCGAACCGGTTGCGGGGTCCGTGACGCCGACGAGACCGACGCGCTCGCCGTCGATCCGCGCGACGGCGTGGGGGACGACGCCGTCACCGCGTCCGAACCGGTCGCCGTCGGAGTGGACGTTGGCACTCACCCACGCTACGTTCGAATCGGAGACGACGTCGAGCGTCGCCCGGGGGCCGAAGTCGAAGTCGTGGTTGCCGAACGTCTCGAAGCCGGTGTCGACCGCGTCGAAGAGATCGAGCGCCTGCCGACCCCGCGCCGCGAGCGCGACGACGCCCGGGGCGGTGTTGTCACCCGTCCCGACGACGAGGGCGTCCGGCCCCGACAGTTCGCGGAGGCGACCGGCGAGGCGGCCGGCGCGGACCGGGTCGTCGTAGACGTTCTCGACGTCGGAGTACTGCAGCAGCCGAGCCATCGCTCTGTCGGAGGAGCGTCCGAAAATAAAAGGTCGCGCTCTCGGTCTGGGTCTACTCGTTACTCGTCGTTCTCGAGTTCGAAGGCGACGGTCACCTCGGCCTGGTACTCCCGGTCGTCGACGGAGGCGATTTCGACGCCGAGTTCGTCGACCTCGACCCAGTGGACGTTGTCGAGTGTGTCGTTCGCCCGGTCGATGGCGTCGTCGACGGCGGCGTCGAAGCTCTCCGAACTGCGGCCGATGAGCGTGATCTTCTTGTAGACCATGGTGACACGTTCGGGTCAGGGGGACAAAAAATCACACGCCGCAGCCGAAAGCTCTCCCTACGTGGAGCTGAGTTCCGCGCCGGAGAACGTCGGGCTCTCGGTCGGCCCCGACGAGGCGAGTTCGACCCGAAGCCGGAACGTGTCCGTGTCGGTCGAGAGCCCCTCGACCGCGTACGACCCCGTCGACCCGTCGACCGTGATGGCGTTGCTCGTCTCGTCGACGGAGCCGTCGCCATCGGTGTCGCTCTGGACGTACACCGTCACGGAGGTCCCGGACGGGACCGACGCGCCGACGCTCGACAGTTCCATCGCGCTCACGTCCATCGCGCTGGACTCGTTCCGCCAGTCCGTCACGAGGTACCCGCTCGTCGACGCGTCGTGGAGGGTCTGCACCTCCGACTCGGAGAGCGCACGGTCGTAGATGCGCACTTCGTCTATCTGGCCGTCCCAGAAGCGGTCTACCCCGCCCGAGTCACCCGTGCTCGCGCCGAGGTACGTCGGGTCGTCCGACGCCGGAATCGACCCGCTCTGGGCGAAACAGTCGGGCGTCCCGGCGTCGACGTAGACACACACCTGCGAGCCGTCGTACGTCATCACGCCGTGAGTCCACGTTCCCGTCGAGATGCTCGGCCCGTAGTGGGTCTGGGTGCTCCCGTCGGTCCGGAGTCGGACGCGCAACTCGTTGCCGTCCTCGCTCATCATCCAGATGTGGTCCCCCGCGGACTCCCCGTGGGCCTTCGAGACGATTCGCGGGTCGTGGTCGCTGAACGACTCGGCGTTGAACCACGCCGAAATCGTGAGGCGGTCGGTGTCGTCGCCGGCGTCGACGTCGCCGAGGTCGACGTACTCGTCGTTGGGGCGCGCGAAGTCGTACGCGGTGCGACCGAAGACGCCGTCGTCCCCGCCGTTCGCGCCGACGAGCGTCCCGTCGTGAGGGCCGGCGACGTCCGTCACGGTCGAGCCCGTCGTTCCCGAGTCCTCGTCGAGCGGCCAGTAGCTCACGAGCGAGTCGCCGCTCTCGTCGTCCGACTGGTAGCCGAGTTCGATGGCGCCGCCGCCGGGCCAGTCCGTGTCGGTCTGTGACTCATGCACCACGCCGCGCTCGTCCGAGCGGGCGTCCCAGTCGGCCGCCGTGGTCCACGCCAGCCCGCCGCTGCCGCCACCGCCGCCGCCGCCACCGACGTACAGGTCGAACGTCGCGCGCTGTCGGTCGGTCGTGCCGCCGTCGAACTCCATCGTGACGGTCTCCGCCGTCGTGGCGTCGGGCGCGGTGTAGGTGACCGCGGCGCGTCCGTCGACGTCCGTCGTCACGGTGGTGGCGCTGAGCCGGCTGGCGGGGACGCCGGTCACGTTCACCGTCACACCCGGAACGGGGTTGTTGTACCGGTCGCGGACCTCCGCGACGAGCTTCCGACGCCCGTCGGTCGCGACGCCGGTTGCGCTCCCCCGCACGTCGACGATGTAGTGCGCCGCCGCGTCGGACGTGTCGACGTCGCTGCCGACACCCAGCTTCGCCATCCGGAGCTGGTACTGGGCGTTGCGCTCGAACGTGAGCGTCAGGCGGTTCGGGTCCGGCGTGGCGTTGTACGAGAAGCCGGCGATGTACGCGTCGTTGTCACCCGAGCCGGTGTCGGAGGTGATGTCGACGTTGTCGAAGTGCCAGCGGTCCTCGCTCGACGACCCCTCCTGTCGGAAGCGGAAGCGGAAGTCCTCGTGCATCGCGTCGGGGTCCGTGATGGTGAAGCTCCGCGTTCCCTCGGTTCCGGGGTCACGCTCGGATTCGCCGAGTCGACGCGGTCGACCTCGACCCACGAGCCGCTCACGTCCCGGTACTCGACGATGAGGTCCTCGTTCTGACTCGACTCGGGCGGTCGGTCGGCGTCCATCTGCCACCAGAACGAGACGTCGATGGAGACCGACCCGCTCGTGTTCATCGTCGGCGAGGTGACCGTCCCGTGCGAGTCGAGGTAGCCCGACTCGGGACCCGGAGCCGTCGTGCCGTCGTGGCTGCCGTCGACGCCCGCCTCGGCGGCGTTTTCGGTCCACGCGCCGAACGACCCGCCCTCGAAGTCGGTGTCGAGTTCCTGCGCCAGCGCGCCCAGGTCCAGTTCGTCTTCGAGCAGCGCGCGCCAGTCGTCCTCCGGGAGGTTGGTCGGAATCGTCAGCGTGACCGGGTCGCCGCCGTCGGTCACCGAGACGGACCGGGTGGAGCCGCTCACGACGTCGAGGTCGACCGACGTCGCCTTCGTCTGCGCCGCCTGGTACGAGCCGTTGACCACGACCACCGTCACCTGCGTCCCGTCGACGAGCACCTGACCGGTCTGTGCGACGGCGTTGTCCTCGCCGTAGCTGTCGTACAGCACGGAGTGTTCGTACCGCGTCGTCGGGGGGTTCTGCAGTTCCGTGTAGCTCGGCTCGTAGACCACGTCGCTCGTGACGAACGAGCGGTTCGTCCCGTTCCAGTAGTCGCCGGTCTCGCCCGCGGCGGTCGCTCCGCCGACGACGACCGGACCGAGCGACGTCGTCCGGAGGCGTCCGCTCGCCGGCGGCGGGCTGACGAACATCGTCCGCTGTGGGTACGCCGTCCCCAGCGTCACCTCCGTCGACCGGTCCGTGTCCGTGAGCGCCGAACTGAGAACGGCGTTCCGAAGCCGCTTCAGTTCGTTCTCGACGTCGGTCTGGTGTTCGAACTCGACCGCCCGGTTCTCCTGTGGGACGACGAACGACTGGTGAAACGACATCGAGACGATTATCATCCCGAAGAGGAGAATCGCCCCCACCTGGACGGTCGCCCCCCGCGTATCCGCACTGAACATACAATCGAGTGTACCGAGGTGTACGTGCGCATATATACGTTAGTCTTACATTCTCTACAACGATAACGAATCGCACGCGGACCGTCGACGGAGACGCGGGACCGAGACGACTACTCGGACGTCCGGGCGTCGAAACGCCGGGCGAGCGCGCCGACGACGTCGCCGAGGTACGCGGTGCCCCAGACGGCGACGAGGACGCCGCCGATCGTGTTGAACACGAGGTCCAAGAGGGTGTCCCCGAGGCCGTACTGGGTGAGGACGGCGTCCCCGCCGACGAGGGAAGCGAGGCCGCCGACGGCGAACTCGATGACCTCCCAGAGGACGCCGAAGGCGACGACGAAAAGCAGGATGAAGACGAAGGTGAACTTCGGGGGGAGGTACACCTGTTCGGTGTGGAGGTCGATGGCGCGGACGGTGGCGTAGCCGGCCGCCGCGACGACCGACGCCGAGAGCGCGTGGGTGAGGTGGTCCCACCACCAGAGCGTCTGGTAGAAGCTGAGTTGCGACCCCGGGAGGCCGACGGTGCCGAGCGCGTGGAGGAACACCGCCGTGGTGATCCACAGCGTCAGGCCGGCGTCCATCGGGATGTGGTAGTCGCGTTCGAGCGTCGCCGGCAGGTACGTCACCCCGAGCGCGATGGCGCTGTTGGCGATGATACCGACGTTCCCGCGGTCGAGGCCGATGAACACCAGGCCGACGAGGACGACCTGCATCGCCCGCGAGAGGCGGCGCTGGGTCGTCACGCCGATGCGAAGTCGGTCGCGGAGTCTCATCCCTCGACCACCTCTTCGAGGGGGGCACGGACGCGCTCTCGCCGGCGGAAGTAGTACTCGAAGAGGACCCCCGCGAACAGTCCGGCGACCGTCGCGGCGACGAAGTCCCACATGAGTTCACGCTCGATGACCGCCTCCGGCCGCCCATCGAGGAGCAGCGACGTCCCGAGGAAGAGGTCGGCCGTCCACTGCGTGACGGCCCAGACGCCCGCGGCGGCCGTCGTCGTGACGACGACGAACAGCAGCGCGAACGCCTCGTTCATTCGGACGGGAGTGAACACGTCGAGTTCGACGGCGATGACGAGCGCCACGGCGGCGACGGCCAGGTACGTCGTCACCCGACCGGTGAGCGTGAACTCGCCGACGCGCTGGCCGACGATGAACGTCCGCCCCACGACTGGAAGCGACGCCAGGAGCAGGACCTCCCACGGCAGCATCGCGGCCGGGTTCCCGTAGCGCACGGCGGGTATCACCGCGAGCACGACGAGCACGGCGGTAAAGCCGGCCCAGACGACGTGCCCCTGGAGGGCGTTGACGGCGACGGCGGCGACGAGCAGGACGACGAGCGCCCACGCGAGCGCCGCGTTCAGCCGCGCGCTCTCGACGACCGGCCGCAGTCCACTGGGTCGCGACATACGTACGACAGGGGAGGAGTGGGACAAACCCCTTTCGACGACGGACGGTCGGCGACGCTCGAACGCGACTGCGGACGAGTCACACGACGAGGTAGGCCACCGCGTACGCCCCCCACGCGACGGTCACGGCCGCCAGCGCCGTGACGAACGCCGTGGTTCGGCTGGGAACGGACACCCGGCGTCGACGCGACTTCCGGAGGTGCAGGTGTGGAATGACGCCGATGGCGCCGACCGAGACGACGCTGAGGACGAACGGGTACGAGAGGTCGAGCGTCGGCGGCGGGATCAAGAAGACGCTCACGGCGTAGCCGACGGCGACGGCGACCCGCGGGGCGATCAGGTCGCGGACGCTCAGTTCGGAGCCGTCGACGAGGACGGAGAGGGCGAACCAGATAGTGAGCAGTTCCAGCGCGCCCGCCGCGAGGAGGTGAAGCGTCGGGTCGCCCGCGAGGGTGACGCGCTCCGAGACGAGTACGACGTCGAACGGGTAGAGGAACGCCG
The DNA here is from genome assembly GCF_002906575.1 of Salinigranum rubrum. Classification (NCBI taxonomy): domain Archaea; kingdom Methanobacteriati; phylum Methanobacteriota; class Halobacteria; order Halobacteriales; family Haloferacaceae; genus Salinigranum; species Salinigranum rubrum. The sequence continues at coordinate 2,435,768 of NZ_CP026309.1, read as the reverse complement.
GCGGCGTTCCGGTGAACACGTCGCCGAAGGGGTGTGAGAGGAGGCCGAACGCGGCGGCGACCGCGACAGGACGGACGCCGAGGTCTGTCCGGCGCGCCGTCGCCCACGCCACGCCCACGGCGCTGGCGACGAACAGGGCGGTGACGGCCCCGCCGAGCGCGCCGGTGTCGAGTCCGACGCCGACGACGAGCGCGGTTCCGAGGCCGAGACTTCCGACGAGCGCACCCGTGCCGCGGGACGAGTGTCTCCTCCGGGTCCCGACGAACCACAGGAGGGCGACACAGCCGACGAGGAACGCGACGACGAGCGAGTGGGTCACGCCGCGGTGGACCACCGTGGAGGTCGACCAGAACGCGGAGGCCATCGCGAGCGCGTCGAGTCGCGCGCCGACGAGACCGACCGGTGCGTAGAGCATGTCGACGTCGGGAATCGCCGCGAACGCGGCCGCGACGAGGCCGACGAGGAGCGCCTGGCGGCGCTCGACCCGTCGGGCGGCGAGTCCGGCGACGACCGCGAACGCGAGGGCGGCGTGGCCGACGAACATACCTACTGTTCGCGTCTCCGACGCATAAATCGAGTGTGAGAACGAGTCTCGCGGCGGCGAGCGTTACGCCGACGCCGGCGCCGCCTCGGTCCCGTGGACGACGTCGTACTCCTCGGAGTCGTGGTCGACGCCGATGACCGCCCACTCACACTCCGGCGCCGCGCGCCGGAGGCAGTCGACGAGTTCCCCTGTTCGGTCCGTCCAGGTGACGAAGCACTGGAATCGATAGTCGGCCTCGCGGACGGACCCGCCGTCGGCGACGGCGTGCTCCGCGTCCCCGCCGAGTGCGGTTACGCGGACGGTCCGCCACTTGCGTTCGGCCAGCAGTTCCGGGCCATTCCCCGACACCTCGTACCCGAGACGTCGGAAGATGGCCCGTGCCTCCTCTACAGGCGGCATGGTAACAGGGGCCATGTGGGAATCGATACCACTCACGCCATGATAAATCTTGTCACCCGTCTCACAGGCTGAGAGAGGCCGCTGTCGGTCCGGCAGCGACCGCACGCCGTCGTGTGGGTGAAGCGAGACACGGTGACAGCGGCGCTGCCGGACCTCCGGCCCCGGTCACTCGTGGGCCGCGTCCCACTCCTCGGGTTTGCGGACGTTCCGGCAGTCGTTACACTCGATGCGCCCCATCGTGTCCATCGCGGTGTCGAGCGAGTCGCAGTTGCCACAGCGGTACCCCAGCGCGTCTCGCGGTCCGGCGTGACGTAGACGACGTAGAAGGGTCCCTTCGACCCCCGCTCGGGTTCGTCTTCGGCGACGTACACCGTGTCACCGGTCTTCGTCTGGGCGGCTTCGAGTTGCATACCCATCCACACGGTTCCGGTGGTTTATATCCTGTCGACGCTCAGGCGCGGTCGGTCAGCCGTCGTCGCTCAGCCGTCGTCGGTCACCGGGACGTCGACGAGCGCGGGGCCGTCGTGACCGAGCGCCCGTTCGAGGGTCGCGTCGAGTTCGGCCGGGTCGTCGACGCGCAGGCCCAGCGCGCCGTAGCTCTCGGCGCTCGCGACCAGGTCGGCCGGGGGGTCGAAGTCGACCCCCTCGTACTCGTAGTCGTCCGGTTCGCCCCCCATGAGCAGCGCCGTGTTCTCCTTCAGGATACGGTAGTTGCGGTTGTCGGGCACCACGACCGTGAGGTCGAGACCGTACCGCACCGCGGTGTAGATGGCCTGCGGGTAGTAGAGGTACGAGCCGTCGCCGACGTACGCGACCACCGAGCGGTCGCGGCCGGCCTCGCGTTCTGCGAGGGCGACGCCGGCCGCCGCGCCGACCCCGAAGCCGAGGCTGCCGCCCTTCTCGCCGACGAGTTGCGTCGGCTCGAACGGGAAGGTCGAGTGGAGGGCGGGGCTCGCCGTGATGCCCTCGTCGACGACGACTGCCTCGGGTGCGACGCGGGCGAGCGCCCGTGCGAGTCCGTGTTTCGTCGAGCGGCCGTCGGCGACGTCCGGGGGCTCGTTCCCCTCGGCCCCCCACGCGCGGACGGCGTCGAGTCGCCGGGCGCGTTCGTCCTCGTCGACCGCCTCTCGCACGCTGTCGGCGAGTTCCGAGAGCACCTGCGCGGGGTCGCCGAGCACCGCCACGTCGGCGGGCGCGTGCTTGCCGAGTTCCCAGCCGTCGTTCGTCACGTGGACGCAGGTGGCGTCGTCGGGGACCAGCGGCTCGGTCGGTCGGGAGACGGTCGTGTTCGTCGAACAGCCGACGAAGACGAGCGTGTCGGTGTCCATCGCCGTCGCCGTGTAGCCCGCCCGCGTCGACAGCGGGCCGCGCCACTGCTCGTGTTCGGATGGGAAGTTCACCTCGCCGGCGAGGATTTCGCCGTGAACGCGCGCGCCGGCGGCCTCCGCGAACTCGACTGCGGAGTCGACGCCGCCGCTCCGGGCCACCTCGTCGCCGAGGACGACCACCGGCTCTCTCGCCTCGGCGACGACCCGCGCCGCGTCGTCGATGGCCGCGCTGTCACCCCGCCCGGCGGTCGGAATCGGGCCCAGCCGCTGTGGTCCCTGGTCCGTTTCGGCCTGCTGGACGTCGACCGGCAGCGCGAGGAAGACGGGACCCGTCGGCGGCGTCAGCGCGGTCCGGACCGCCCGGCGAACCATCGTCGGCAGCGCCGCGACGTCCTTGACCTCCGCGGCCCACTTCGTGTACTGCTCGGCGAGCGACACCAGGTCGCCGGAGAGGATGGGCTCTTCCTGCTGGAAGTCGCGGTGGTGGTTGCCGGCGGTCACGAGCAGTGGCGCGCCCGAGAAGTCCGCGTTCAGGAGGTTACCGAGGCCGTGGCCGAGCCCCCCGGCGAGGTGGAGGTTCACGACGCCCAGCGGGAGCACTCCCGACTCTCTGTGGCTGTCGTAGCGGCGGGACGTCGCGTAGCCGCTCGCCGCGGCGACGGCCACGTCCTCGTGGAGGCCGAGGACGTACTCGACGTCGCTGTCGCCGATGGCCTGCATCAGCGGGAGTTCCGTCGTCCCCGGGTTACCGAACAGGCGGGTGACGCCGTACGATTCGAGGGCTTCGACGAAGAGGTCCGCACCCGTGGTCATGTCTGAGCGTCACGGGTGGCCGTGAAATAGGTTGGTCTTCGGGGCGAGAGCGAGCGGAGGTGAGAGGCCTACGTCCGGAACGACTCGCCGCAGCCGCACTCGCTGACGACGTTGGGGTTCTCGACGTGGAAGCCCGCCGCCTGGAGGCCGGCCTCGTAGTCGAGGGTGGAGCCGCCGATGTACTTCTGTGAGGCCGGGTCGACGAAGATTCGGAGGCCGTGGTGCTCGGTGACGGCGTCGTCCGGTTCCGGTTCGTCGTCGAACCGCATCCCGTACGAGAGCCCGGCGCAGCCGCCCTGCTGGACGAACAGTCGAAGGCCCGCGACGTCCGTGTCGAGGCCCTCGCCCTCCAGGAGCGACAGCGCCTCGGAGGCCGCGACCTCCGTCACTCTGACGGGAGCTTCCTCCCCGTTAGCCGCTTCTGCGCTCATACCCTTACTCACTCATCCAGCGAGTTAACGTTGACGCAGGGACCTGTGGTGGCCGGTGTCGTCCCGGTGTCAGGCGTCCGGACGGCCATCGACGGGGGCGACCCCGCCCTCGTTTCGCGTCAGCAGGTACAGCACGAACGACGAGAGCCAGTGCGCCCCGGCGTAGTCGTCGGTGAACGCCCGCTCCAGGCCCTCCACGGCGTGCCGTTCGGCGCTCCGCTCGAACGCCGTCGCGTACCGGTGGTCGCCGAGCGCCGAGCCCACACCCGCCAGACACCACGCCTTCGAGAGGTTCAGGCCGACCAGGTGGAGTTCGCTCCCGTCCGCGGATTCGGGGTCCACCTCGACCGGGTCGAGGGCCCCGTCGTACGGCGGTTCCGTCAGTTCGGGCAGGAACTCGTCGACCCAGGCCACGAACGCCTCACGGTCGAGCACGCGGCGCATCAGGTCCGCCTCCGCGAGCGCCGGCGAGAGGAAGTCGAACCCCATCGGCTCGTACTCGACGGGGTAGTTCCGGTCACCCTCGAAGAACGCCCGTGACCGCTCCCGGGCGGCGACGGCGAGGCCGTCCGCCCCTGTGACCGCCGCGTAGTCGAGAACGCACTGGAGCGCGAACGCGGAGTTGTGGTGCGTGCCGACGCGAATCGGCCGTTGCCGGGAGAGAAACCCGTCCCGCACGAGGTCAACGACCGACTGTTCGAGCGGTCGGAGGACGGCGCGCCACTCGTCCGCACGCTCGTCGTCCCAGAGGTGGAGTTCGGCGGCGAGTCGCAGGAGCCACGCCCAGCCGTACGGTCGCTCGAACGACGGATGGTCGTCGAGGTACTCGACTTCCCGCTCGACGTTCGCCGCGGTGAACCGCCCCGAGATGCTCCGGGTGACGGCGGCTTCGTCGGGGTGGTCCTCGAACAGTCGCAACTGACGGATCAGACACCAGTGGCTGTGGACGGCGGAGTGCCAGTCGAAACAGCCGTAGAAGACCGGGTGCTGTCGCTTCGGAGAGGGTGCCTCGCCCGAACCGCCGACGGCCCCGACGTAGTGGGGGTACTCGGTCTCCAGGCAGTCCAGCGGATGCCGCGAGAGCGCCGCTGCGTGGTCCGAGTCCATCCAGTCGCGTCGGCCCGAGAGGAGGGTCTCACGGTCGACTTCGTCGAACGGCACCATGCTCGCGGTGGACTCTCCGCTCGCGCTTTTAGTTACCGGCTTCGTCGTCCAGACGCGTCCGGACGCTCTCGGCGTGCGCCTCAAGCCCCTCGGCCTCCGCGAGCGTCGTGATGGTCTCCGAGAGCGCTCCGAGCGCCTCCTTCGACAAGCGCTGAACCGTCGACGACCGGAGGAACGTGTCGACCGAGAGCCCCCCGTGGAGGCGTGCGCCGCCTCCCGTGGGCAGGACGTGGTTGGTGCCCGAGGCGTAGTCGCCGGCCGCGACAGGCGTGTACGGGCCGAGGAAGACGCTGCCGGCGTTCGATATCCTGTCGAGGAGGGCCTCGTCGTCCGCTGCCTGAATCGAGAGGTGTTCGGCGGCGTACTCTTCGGCGAAGAGCACGGCCTCGGGCATCGACCGCGCGAGGAACACGCCGGACGCGTCGTTCTCGACGGCCTCCCGTGCGACCTCGCTGCGCTCGCGTGCGGGCAGGTGTTCACGCACCGCCCCGACGACCGCCTCCGCGACCCGCTCGGAGTCGGTGACGCAGACGACGGAGGCGTTCGGGTCGTGTTCGGCCTGGGCGAGCAGGTCCGCGGCGACGTACTCCGCTCGCGCCGAGTCGTCGGCGAGGACGAGAATCTCGGACGGGCCGGCGAGGAAGTCGATTTCCACCTCGCCCCGGACCTCGGCCTTCGCCGCCGTCACCCACCGGTTTCCGGGGCCGACGACCTTCTGGACGCGGTTCACCGTGTCGGTCCCGTACGCGAGGGCGGCGACGGCCTGCGCACCGCCGATGGCGTACACCCGGTCGGCGCCGGCCTCGTGGATGGCTGCGAGCGTGACCGGGTTCATCTCGTCGGCGGGCGGCGTGGCGACGGCGACGTGTTCGACGCCGGCGACGACGGCCGGAACGACGCCCATGATGGCGCTCGACGGATAGGCCGCCGCACCGCCGGGGACGTAGACGCCGACGCGCTCGATGGGGCGGAAGCGTCGCCCGAGTTCGCGGCCCGCTTCTTCCACACGCCAGTCCTCGGGCACCTGACGCTCGTGGAACGACCGGACGTTGTCGATGGCGGTCCGAATCGCTTCGAGGACTCGGTCGTCCACCTCCTCCACGGCACGCTCGGCCTGATCCGTCACGTCGATGTTGCCGACTTCGACGCCGTCGAACTCGCGGGAGAAGTCGCGGACGGCGACGTCGCCCTCGTCGCTGACGCGCGTCACGATGTCGCGGACGTCGCTCCGGATTTCGGCGACGCCGGCGTCGCGCGCGAACAGCGCCTCCCGCTCGGCCGGGCGGAGGTCGCCGACGGCGCGGACGTCGAGGTCGGGATCGAGAGTCATATCGGCGATACAGTCGGCGGGAGAAAAGACGTTCCGACTCGTCGGTCGTCGACGCCGTCGACGGGCACCTCCCGAAGCGTCGAGACGGCCGTCGACAGCGGCCTCCGGGCGGCGCTCCTCGACGACGGCTGCGTGCTGTGCGAGGCGACGGTCGAGACTGGCGACTTCACCAGCCCGGACGACTTCGAGGAGTGAGCCGACTGTCCGTCAGGGCGTGTCAGACGACTCCGCCGACTCCGTCCGGTCCGCGGCGTCGGCCGCGTCGGAGACGAACCCGTCGAACGGGGTCGAGCGGTCCCCGCGGATGAGTTCCTCCTCGCCGATGGTCAAGCCGAGTTCGACGAGTCGGCGGGCCGAATCCGTCAACTCCTCGGCGTCCGCGGCGACGACGGTGACCAGGACGTTCTCGGTCCCGGTGGCTATCTCGCGGACGTCGACCACCCCGGCGACGGTGAGCGCCTCGTCCGCGAGTCGCTCGCGCTCGGGGATCGGCGCGGTGCAGATGAGCACCATGTAGAGCGGGTAGCCGGCCCGCTCGTAGTCGACCGTGGCGTGGTAGCCGGTGATGATTCCCTCCGATTCGAGCCGCTGGATGCGCTTTCGGACGGTCGACGCGGAGACGTCCATTCGCTCTGCGATCTCGCCCGAAGAGGTGTGACGTGCGTCGCGCTGGAGCGCGCCGAGGATCGCTCGGTCCAGATCGTCGAGTCCCTCGAGAGTCATATCCGTCCTACCACGGGCCTGCCGCATGAACGTTACCGTTGCGGTGGTCGGGTCTCCGAGCGAGCACGTGAGGGTCGTGCGAGTTCCCACCCCACCCTGCGGATACGGTCCTGTGACCTGTCGGCGGGTGGACGGTATCGACG